>CANGFE010000001.1 GCA_947453155.1 Beijerinckiaceae bacterium
CCGCATCAATCCCTATTCGATGATCGGCAATGCCCTGACTTTGCCGCTTGTCGAATTCATCGTCATGCCAGCGGCTTTGCTAGGCGTTGTGCTGGGCCCTTTGGGTCTGGATGCTTGGGTCTGGCAATTAATGGGGCTCGGCATTTCCGGGATGATGGACGTATCGCGACTTGTTGCCGCTTTTCAGGGCTCGACGCATTATGTCGAGACATTCGGCTTTGTTGCGCTGCTGGTGATTGCGCTCGGCCTTTTGTTCTTATGCCTGTGGCGCAGCCAGATTCGTTGGTTTGGTGTGCCTCTGGTGCTGGGAGGCTTATGGCTCGCGCAACAAGATCGCCCGCCTGATCTCGCTGTCGATGCGCGGGCGCGCAGCATTGCTGTGCGCGGTTTTTCGGGAAAATTTGAAGTGCTCAATGGAAAGGGCAATGATTTTGCCGTGTCACAATGGCTTTTGGCCGACGCGGATTCACGCAAGCCTAATGCACCCGATCTCAAGGGGAGCAGCCAATGCGATCCGACTGGTTGCATCACGCATTGGAAGGATGGTCGCGTGATCGCTTTCATCACCGAGCCGCAGGCGTTCGCTGAAGATTGCGCCCGTGCTGACGTCGTGATCACGCGCCTTTATGTTGGCGCTCACTGCAAAGGGCCTGAACTGATTTTAGATGGTGCGCATTTTGCTGCCCGTGGCGCGACGGAATTGCGTCTGCGCGCGGATGGCACATGGACGCAGCGGGTGGCGCGTGTCGAGGGCGCGGAGCGGCCTTGGCATCCGCAAAGACAGGCACGCTTGACGCGCGCGCCTGTTGTCGCCAGCGGCGGAGCGCAGGATGAGGCGCAGGATGGAGAAAATGACCCGCGCCTGTTTAGTCCTGACTGATTAATATTTGCGGATGAGGCTTACCAGCTTGCCCTGAATGCGGACGCGATCAGGCCCGAAAATGCGTGTCTCATAAGCGGAGTTTGCCGCCTCAAGCGCAATGGAGCCGCCCTTTTTGCGCAGACGTTTCAGCGTGGCTTCCTCATCATCAATAAGTGCCACAACAATATCGCCTGTTTCGGCGGTATCCTGCTTGCGGATGATGACTGTATCTTCATCCAAAATACCGGCTTCGATCATTGAATCCCCGCGCACTTCGAGCGCGAAATGATCGCCGGTGCCCAGAAACTCGGGCGGCATCGGGATGGTGTGTGAGGCGCTCTGGATTGCAGCAATGGGCGTGCCCGCCGCAATGCGCCCCATGACCGGAATCTGGTAGGCATCAAAACTTTCTTCGACGCGGACTGTCGGCATTTTGGGCGCGCGGTTGAGATCGCCTTCGATGACGGAGGGCGAGAATTTGCCGGGACGCGGTGCAGGCGTCGAGCTCTCAGGCATGCGCAAGACTTCGAGCGCGCGTGCACGATTGGGAAGGCGCCGAATGAAGCCGCGTTCTTCCAGCGCCATGATCAGGCGGTGAATGCCGGATTTTGAGGCCAGATCCAGCGCATCCTTCATTTCATCAAAGGAAGGAGGAACGCCGGTCTCCTTGAGTCGCTCATTGATAAAGCGCAGGAGCTCGCTCTGCTTCTTGGTCAGCATGGGTCGTCGTCCCCGAATTTTTGGGCGTCCAGCCAACCCGTTCCAAGGGCGCCATGACGCAGGCGCCCTCTGGATAGACGGAATCGACTAAACAAAGCGTGAACAAACTAACATGTTTTTGTTTTGTTCCGCAAGGGGGAGGATTTGGCGCTTAAACCCGCAACATCCGGCAGGTTTCGCCAGCCTTGGTCGCGCGCGCATGGGCCTCGCGTACGATCAGGCATTGGGCTTCTGACAGGATGCGCAGCATGGAAGAGTCTTGTCGTGTAAAACTCTCGACCAGCGGGTGGCCGTCTTTCTGGCCTGTGATGCGGGCGCGCAGATAGTCCTGGCGGCTGTCATTCTCGGGCAAGTCTGACGCAAGCACTGCGACTTCTGTGCGGTCATCGCCCGCATGGGGATCGCCCGACAAAGCCCGCACCAGCGGCACCAGAAAAAGAAGCCCGCAGACAATAGCGGATACGGGATTTCCGGGCAGGCCCAGAATGCGCATGTCGCCGATCTGGCCGTGCATCAACGGTTTTCCCGGACGCATGGCAATGCGCCAGAAGCCGAGCTCCATGCCTTCGCGCGCGAGCGCTGTTTGCACGAGATCATGATCGCCCACAGAGGCGCCACCGAGTGTGACCAGCACATCAGCGCCATAAGCGCGAGCGGAGCGGATGGCGGCTTCAATGGCAGCAAAATTATCGCCGGCAATGCCCAGATCAATCACATCAGCGCCCGCATTTTCAGCGTAAGCACGGACCGCAAATGTATTGGACGCAACAATTTGGTCGGGGCCGATCTCTTCGCCCGGACGCACCAATTCATCGCCTGTCGCGAGCAATGCGACGCGCGGACGGCGTGTGACGGGGAGGGCTGGATGATTCATCGCAGCAGCGAGGGCGAGTTCAGCTGGCCCAAGGCGTTGGCCTTTTTTCAGCAGCACGTCGCCAGCTGAAAAATCGAGGCCCGCGCCGCGCACATAACGGCCCAGCGTCTCGCTTTCGAGCGCGGTGACCGTCGCGCCGTCGGCCTTGGTATATTCTTGAATGAGGATTGTGTCTGCACCATCGGGCACAGGTGCGCCCGTGAAGATGCGCACGGCGTCGCCGGCTTTCACTTCGCCTGCGAAGCGGCGACCCGCCGCGCTTTCGCCAATCACTTTGAGCGTAGCAGGCACTTGCGCAATATCGGCCGCCCGCACGGCATAACCATCCATAGCTGAAGCTGGGAAGGGTGGTTGTGTGCGCAAAGCCGCAACATCTTCCGCCAGAGTACGGCCGCGGCAGTCTGCCAACGGCACGCGTTCAACGGCCAGCGGCACAGGCGCGCTAGACAGCACGCGCATCAGCGCGTCTTGGACGGGGAGAAGTGGTGCGCGGCTCACGGATCGTCCCGGCGCCAATCGCCGGATTTACCGCCGCGCTTCTCTGTCATGCCAATTGCTTCAATCGTCATGAAACGATCAACCGCTTTGAGCATGTCATAGATGGTGAGGCAGGCAACGCTGACGGCTGTAAGGGCTTCCATTTCAACACCCGTCTGCCCGCCGACTTTGACTTCCGCGCGCACATGTACGCCGGGCAATTTCTCGTCGGGTGTCAGATCGAGTGTCACTTTGGAAATCAGCAGGGGATGGCAGAGCGGGATCAGCTCATGCGTTTTTTTCGCCGCCATGATGCCGGCAATGCGCGCCGTGCCCAGCACGTCGCCCTTCTTGGCATCACCTGACAAGCAGAGCTGCAAGGTCTCGGGCTTCATCACCACGCGGCCTTCCGCGACAGCCACGCGTGTGGTGACGGCTTTCTCCGACACATCGACCATATGGGCTTCGCCCGAGGCGTTGATATGCGAGAGCTTTGTCATCAGTGGCGCGCCTCAAGGGCCGGGCCGTGCAGCAAATCATGCGTGGCTTTGACCACATCGTCCTGACGCATCAAGCTCTCGCCAACGAGGAGTGTGCCAATGTTAGAGGCCACAAGCCGCATCGCATCAGCATGCGAGCCGATGCCGCTTTCGCCCACAATGATGCGATCATTGGGAACGAGTTTGGCGAGACGCTCGGAAACATCGAGCGAGGTGTGGAATGTATGAAGGTCGCGATTGTTGATGCCAACGAGTCGCGTCTCCAGCGGCAAGGCGCGCTTGAGCTCTTCTTCATTATGCACTTCGACCAACACATCCATGTGCAGATCATGTGCAACCTTGTTGAGCTCGCGCGCTGTCTCGTCAGAGACCGCCGCCATAATAATCAGAATGCAATCGGCTCCCCAGGCGCGGGCCTCGAAAACCTGATAGCGGTCATACATAAAGTCTTTGCGCAGAGCGGGCAGCTTCACCGCATTGCGCGCCGCTGTCAGATATTCCGGCTTGCCCTGGAACGACGGCTCGTCGGTCAGAACTGAGAGGCAGCAAGCGCCGCCTTTCTCGTAAGCTGTCGCCAGTTTCGGCGGATCGAAATCTGCACGGATGAGGCCTTTTGACGGGCTCGCCTTTTTAATCTCGGCGATGAGCGCAAATTGATTGCGCGCGAGCTTGTCTTCGATGGCTTTCACAAAGCCACGCGTGCTCGATTGTTCGCCGATCTTGCGCTCCAGCGCGTGGAGCGGCATGCGCACCTTGGCTTCGGCAATTTCCTTGCGCTTATAGGTTTCGATTTTGCGCAGAATGTCGGACATGTCTTACCCGCGGTTCGAAACGGCAACGAGCTTTTCAAGCGTCGCCTTTGCGCTGCCATCTTCCAGCGCTTTTGCGCCCAGTGCAACGCCTGCTTTGAGGTCAGCGGCTTTTCCAGCCACCAGAAGGGCTGCGGCTGTATTGAAGAGCGCAATATCGCGATAGGCGTTCTTTTCGCCTGCCAAAACATCACGCAAGGCGCGCGCGTTAAACTCGGGATCGCCGCCCTTCAAATCTTCCGCCTTGGCCTTGGCGAGGCCTGCATCTTCCGGATTGACGGTGAAGGACGAGATGTCACCCTTGTCGAGCGCCACGACATGCGTCGGACCTGTGGTGGTCAATTCATCAAGTCCATCAGAACCATGGACCAACCAAATTTTCTGGGAGCCGAGGTTACGGAGCACTTCGGCCATTGGTTTCAGCAGAGATTGCGAAAACGTGCCGATGACCTGATGCTTGACGCCAGCCGGATTGGAGAGCGGGCCCAAAATGTTGAAAATCGTGCGCGTGCCGAGTTCGACGCGGGTCGGGCCAACGTGTCGCATCGCGAGGTGATGTGATTGCGCCATCATGAAACCGATCTTGGCCTCATTGATGCAGGCCTCGACGGCAGCCGCTGTGACACCAATACCAACTCCCAAAGCGCCGAGCACATCGCTGGCGCCAGATTTCGACGAGGCCGCGCGGTTGCCATGTTTGGCAACGGGCACGCCGCATGCGGCTGTGATGATGGAGGCGAGTGTCGAGACATTATAGGTGCCCGCGCCATCGCCGCCGGTGCCGACAATATCAATCGCGCCAGCAGGCGCGTTCACGCGCGTCATCTTCGCGCGCATGGCGGTGACTGCGCCGGTAATTTCGTCCACCGTTTCACCGCGCACGCGCAGCGCCATCAGGAAGGCGCCCATTTGCGAGGGGGTAACTTCGCCAGAGAGAATATTGTCGAAAGCGAGTTCGGCTTCCGCACGCGTCAGACTGGCGCCTGTGGCGACTTTTGCAATCAGAGGTTTGAAGGATTCCATCTATCGTCTCCGCTCAACCGCGCTGCTTGTTGAAAGCAGCGGCGAGGTCGAGGAAATTTTTCAGGATGAGATGCCCGTGCTGGGAGGCAATGCTCTCGGGGTGGAATTGTACGCCGTGCACGGGATGCGCCTTGTGTGAGAGTGCCATGATGAGGCCATCAACTTCCGCTGTGACCGCTAGGCAATCGGGCAAGGTTTTGCGATCGACAATCAGCGAATGATAGCGGGTCGCTTCAAACGGGCCTTCAATGCCTTTGAACAATGTCTCAGCACGATGCGTGATCGTCGACATTTTGCCATGCAGTGGTTCTGGCGCGCGGATAACGTCGCCGCCATAGGCATCACCAATCGATTGATGGCCGAGGCACACGCCCATGATTGGCACTCCGCCATTGGCCTGTTTGATCACCTCAAGGCAAATGCCTGCTTCTTTCGGCGTGCAGGGGCCGGGCGACAGAACAATGGCTTCTGGCCTTTTGGCGAGCAGTTCTTGCGTTGAAATCGCATCATTGCGGATGACTTCAACATCAGCGCCGAGCGAGCCGAAATAATGGACGAGGTTCCAGGTGAAGCTGTCGTAATTATCGACGAGGACGAGTTTCATCACTGGCCTCGCTTTCCGCCGGTGGCAAAGCGCACGGCTTCTTCAGCAGCGCGGAAGAGCGCCTTGGCCTTGTTCACGCATTCGCGGTGTTCTGATGCCGGGTCGGAATCATAGACAATGCCCGCACCCGCCTGCGCATGCATCTTTCCGTCTTTGATCACCGCGGTTCGCAGGACGATACACGTATCCATTTCGCCCGATGCGCCGAAATAGCCGATGCAGCCAGCATAAATGCCGCGCTTGTCGGTTTCCAATTCGTCGATGATTTCCATGGCGCGCACTTTAGGTGCGCCGGACACTGTGCCTGCTGGGAAGCCAGCCGATAAAGCATCAATCACATCATGCTGGGGCGAGAGTTCGCCTTCGATATTGGAGACAATATGCATGACATGGCTGTACCGCTCGACGAAGAATTTTTCGGTCACATCGACTGTGCCGATTTCCGCGACACGGCCAACATCATTGCGCCCGAGATCCAGCAGCATGAGATGTTCTGCGCGTTCTTTCGGATCAGCGAGCAATTCTGCGGCAAGCGCTTCATCTTCCGCCTGCGTTTGGCCACGCCAGCGTGTGCCAGCAATGGGGCGGATCGTCACCTTCTGATCGCGCACACGCACCAGAATTTCGGGGCTGGAACAAACGATCTGATAACCACCAAAATCGAGATAGCAAAGGAACGGCGCCGGGTTCACGCGGCGCAAAGCGCGGTAGAGCGAAAATGCTGGCAGATCAAACAAGCTGGTGAAACGCTGCGACAGCACAACCTGAAAAATATCGCCGGCGCGAATATAGTCTTTCGCTTTGGCGACCATTTCCAGAAAACGGCTTTCGCTCGTATTGGAGACAGGCTCTTTCGCCACCATGCGGGGATCGGCTTGTGGCGCGACATGATCGAGCGGGCTTTCCAGCACATGAACGAGCGCATCAAGGCGGGCTTGCGCGCTTTCATAAGCAGCACGTGCTGATGTGCCCACCTGCGGGCGCACGGGCGTCACGATCGTGAGTTCGTCTTTGACACTGTCGAACACGGCCATGAGTGTTGGGCGGATCATCACCGCTTCCGGCACACCAATCGGATCGGGCTTGGCCGGTGCCAGGCGCTCCATCTGACGAACCATGTCATAGCCGAGATAGCCGAATACACCGGCAGCCATCGGCGGCAGATTGACGCCCTGCAATTCGGGGACAGCGGATTCGGCGATCAGCGCACGCAACGCGTCCAGCGGCTTGCCGGGGCAGGGCTGAAAGGCATTCGCATCTGTCAGAGCGTTCCGATTGATTTCCGCGCGGTCGCCATTGGCGCGCCAAATGATGTCGGGTTCAAGCCCGATCATCGAATAGCGTCCGCGCGCAGCCCCACCTTCAACCGATTCCAGCAGGAAGATATTTCCTGCGCGACCAGAGGACAGTTTCAGAAAAGCCGAAACGGGGGTTTCTAGATCGGCAACGAGCTTTGTCGAGACGAGCACGGGCTGGCCAGCATCATAGGCCTTAGTGAACGTCTCGAGGGAGGGTTCAAACATGTGTTCTGCTCAATAAGCGTCGCCGCCGCCAACCGCGAGGTTGAGCGCAGCGCCATTGATTTTCACGCCCAGATCCATCTGCAATTTGCCGATATATTGCAACAGAAGATCATTGCCGAGGCTTTGGGACAATTGCGTTGCAATGGCAACGGCCTGTTCGCTTTCGGCATCAAAGCCAGGAACAACCGCATCATTGATCTTGAAGAGGATGCGCGTCAGGCCTTCACCTGCAGCAGAGCCGGCGCGACCGACGGGCAGATTGAAAATCTGCGCAACGACGCCAGCTGCCAGATTGGGCGCGCCACCACGGCGCACATCCTTCGCGCTTTCGACTTTCAAGCCGCCATTGTCTTTGGCGATTTTTTCAATGGCTTCGCCGCTTTCCAAAGCCTTGACGAGTTCAATAGCTTTGGTGGTCAGCGCGCGACGAATTTCATCCTCACGCCACGCCTTAACAACTTCGTCCTTCACCTCTTCGAGGCTCCGGTCATGGGCAGGCTCGATACCCAGAATTTCAAACCAGACATAGCCATTGTCGCGCGTATTGACCGCTTCATTGTCAACGCCAATATCGGAGGCGAAAACGGCGCGCAGAACGCTATCAGCATCTTTCAGCTCAACCGTCTTGCCAGACTTGTCGGTGCCTGTGGCATCGACCGCGTCAACGGTTGTGACCTTGAGATTGGCTTTTTGTGCGGCTTCGGCCAGCGGCTTGCCGGAGGCGCGCTCATCTTCAATGGCGTCATGCAGCTGCATGACCTTTGAGCGGGCGCGCGAGACGGCAATTTCTTGCTTCAACTCGGCGACGACCTCTTCGAAAGGCTTTGTCTGACCCGCGGTGACCGCGCCGACTTTCACAATGACAAAACCGAAACGGCCTTTGACCGGCTGGCTGACCTCGTTGGCAGGCGTGGTGAAAGCGGCATCTGCAACGGTTGGATCAAGAATAGCCGCGCGTGCCACTTGGCCAAGGGACACATCTTCTTCCGAGCGGCCCTGTTCCTTGGCCACATCGAGGAAGCTGGTGCCCTTGGCGATTTTTTCGCGGGCTGCTTTGGCTGCGTCTTCCGTGGGGAACACAAGCTGTTGGACTTGGCGTGTCTCGGCCGTGCCAAAGCGTTCGCCCTTGACGCGCTCATATTGTGCACGCGCATCGGCGTCGGACACGGAAGCCGCATCCGCCACGGTTGAAGGCGTCACAGCGAGCGTGACGATCTTGCGATATTCCGGCGCGCGCCAATTGCTCTTGCGGATTTCAAACCATGTCTTGAGTTCGTCATCCTTGGGCTGTGCAATCGTGCCAGCGGCTGCTTGGGGCAGGACGATATATTCGATGGCGCGGGTTTCATTAGCGTAGTGATGAATGGCTTCCTGCAAGGCCATCGGCACTGGGATGCGTCCTGTGACGGTTTCAGCCACGTCCTGACGCAGATAATTTTTGCGCTGTTCGCGCACGAAGCTCAGCTCGTTAAATCCATTGTCGCGCAGAACATCATTGAAGCGCGTGCGGTCGAAGCGGCCATCACCGCCTTTAAAGACCGGATCTTCCAAAATCATGCGGCCAATGGTTTCGTCTGACAGTGCCAGATTGAGCGTACGCACTTTTTGGTCGAGTGCGGCTTCTGAAATCATGCGACCCAGCACTTGCTGGTCGAGGCCAAAGGCGCGCGCTTGATCATTGGTGATCGCGCGGCGTGTTTGACTTTGCAGATTGGTGATCTGCGACTGATAATTTTGGCGGAATTCAGCGGTCGAAATATTGGCCGACCCGACTTCAGCAACATTGCTGACGCCAATGCCTTTGAAAATATCGCCGATGCCCCAAATGGCGAAAGATCCAATCAGAATGCTGAAGACGATCGTCAAAATCGTCTTACCCAGCCAATTCTGCGACGCACGGCGCATGCCCTCTAGCATTGTCTCATTCCGATTTAGAGCGATTGGGCGCTTTTTGCGCCGCGGGCGCGGACTATAGGGAGGGGGCGGGGGCGATGCAACGCAGGCCTGTCAGGTCCGAAGGCGCGGCTTGGAAGGTTTGGGGCCATCTGCTAGTTGGGCGGCCGAGATCGTTAATTTTAGAGGAATTCGCCCATGACCATCCGCCCAACTCCCCTCGTTGCGGGAAATTGGAAGATGAACGGCCTCAAGGCCGCTCTGACAGAGATCGCCGCCATTCGTGATGGCGTTGCGGCTGGGGGCTTTGGCCGGGCCGAGGCGGCGGTTTGCCCGCCCGCCACCCTTGTGGCTGCGGCCGCTGATCTCGCCAAAGGCTCAGCTCTGGCCATTGGCGGGCAGGATTGCCATGCCAAGGTCTCGGGCGCCCATACGGGCGATATTTCGGCTGAAATGCTGAAGGATGCGGGGGCGACTTATGTGATCGTTGGCCATTCCGAGCGCCGCACCGACCACGAAGAAACCTCGGCACAGGTCAAAGCCAAGGCGGAAGCCGCCATAGCGGCTGGCCTCAAGGCGATTGTCTGCGTGGGCGAGAGCGAGGCTGAGCGCCGTGCGGGTACAACCTTGACGGTCGTTGGCCAGCAAATGAGCGAGAGCTGGCCCGCGGGCGCCACGCCGGACAATCTCGTCATCGCCTATGAGCCCATCTGGGCCATCGGCACCGGCTTGACCCCTACTGCTGCCGATGTGGCCGAGGTTCATGCCTTCTTGCGCAAGGAAGCGCTGCGGCTTGCGGGTCCCGCCGGGGCTGGCGTCCGTCTGCTCTATGGCGGTTCGGTAAAGCCCTCCAATGCGGCCGAGTTGATGGGCGTGGCCGATGTCGATGGTGCGCTGGTGGGTGGCGCGAGCCTCAAGGCGACCGACTTCCTCGGCATTGCTGCGGCTTATAAGTAAGTGATCTGCCAAAACCCCGGCGACAGTGGACGCCGGGGCCACTTTTGGGCTATGAGGCACACGAATTCACAAGGCGCGGATGTGCGCGCCTGTCCAGCGGAAGCGGTTTTTCGTCATGCAGACTGTTTTGATCGTCATCCACCTGATGGTGGTGGTTGCCCTTGTCATCGTCGTCCTCCTGCAGCGTTCTGAAGGTGGGGCTCTTGGCATTGGTGGCGGCGGCGGCTTGATGACAGGGCGTGGTCAGGCCAATGCGCTGACACGCGCCACGGCCGTTCTGGCGACCATTTTCTTTATCACGTCGATTGGCCTGACACTTCTGGCCAATTGGGGCCGCGCGCCGACCTCCGTCATCGACAAGGTCGCGCCAGCCCAAAGTGCTCCAGCTGGCAGCGATTTGCTCGACCAGCTCAAGGGCATCGACCAGCGCGCTCCTGCGGCGCCGAAGTAAGACACCAACACCAAGGGCCGGATTTTCCGGCCCTTTTCATTTCGTCCCCCGGTTTCCCGCGCAACCACTGTGGAAACATCGGGCAGGGCGCTTTTTCCGCTTTCCGATTCGGCTTTTGAGGGATAGGTGTCGACTCCCATGGCGCGCTACATTTTCATCACCGGCGGCGTGGTGTCTTCGCTCGGCAAGGGGCTTGCGTCTGCGGCCCTTGGAGCTCTTCTACAAGCCCGTGGCTACACGGTTCGGCTACGGAAACTCGACCCCTATCTCAATGTCGATCCGGGCACGATGTCGCCCTATCAGCATGGCGAAGTCTTCGTCACGGATGATGGCGCCGAGACCGATCTCGATCTGGGTCATTACGAGCGTTTTACGGGCACGCCCGCGCGTCGCGCTGACAACATCACGACGGGCCGCATCTATCAGGACATTATCACCAAGGAACGCCGCGGTGATTATCTGGGTGGCACGGTGCAGGTCGTTCCGCACGTCACCAATGCCATCAAAGAATTCGTGCTCGAAGGAAACGAGGGTGTTGATTTCGTGCTCGTGGAAATCGGCGGCACGGTGGGTGACATTGAAGCGCTGCCCTTCTTCGAGTCGATCCGTCAGCTCGGCAATGATTTGCCGCGTGGGCATGCCGTCTATGTGCATCTGACTCTGTTGCCCTTTATCCCGAGTGCGGGCGAGTTGAAGACCAAGCCGACGCAGCATTCGGTGAAGGAACTGCGCTCCATCGGCATTCAGCCCGATATTTTGCTGTGCCGTTCCGACCGCGAAATTCCGGTGGAAGAACGCCGCAAGCTCGCGCTCTTCTGCAATGTGCGTGAAACAGCTGTAATCGAAGCTCGTGATGTCGGCACGATCTATGACGTGCCGCGGGCCTATCATGAAGCGGGGCTTGATCGCGAAGTGCTCTCGGCCTTTGGCATTGAGCCGGCACCAAAGCCCGATATGGCACGTTGGAACGCCGTGTCTGAGCGCATCCATAATCCTGAAGGCGAAGTGACCATTGCCATTGTCGGCAAATATACAGGTCTCAAGGATGCCTATAAGTCGCTGATTGAAGCACTCGCTCATGGCGGTATCGCTAATAAAGTTCGCGTCAAACTCGATTGGATTGAATCCGAAGTTTTCGAGACGAGCGATCCTGCGCCTTATCTCGAACATGTGCATGGCATTCTCGTGCCCGGTGGCTTTGGTCAGCGTGGTGCGGAAGGTAAAATTCAGGCCGTGCGTTTCGCGCGTGAACGCAAAGTTCCCTATTTTGGGATTTGCTTTGGCATGCAGATGGCAGTTGTCGAAGCGGCCCGTTCGCTGGCTGGCGTGAAGGATGCGAATTCCACGGAATTCGGTCCCTGCAAAGAGCCGGTCGTTGGTCTGATGACCGAATGGATGCGCGGCAACGAACTTGAGACGCGCGCAGCTGGTGGCAATCTCGGCGGCACCATGCGCCTTGGCGCCTTTGATGCGGCGCTGAAGGAAGGCTC
This sequence comes from Beijerinckiaceae bacterium, assembly GCA_947453155.1. GTDB lineage: Bacteria > Pseudomonadota > Alphaproteobacteria > Rhizobiales > Beijerinckiaceae > Terripilifer. The sequence continues at coordinate 12,184 of CANGFE010000001.1, forward strand.
GCGCATTGCGGGTGTCTATGGCTCGACAGCCATCTCCGAGCGTCATCGTCACCGCTATGAAGTGAACATGCGCTATCGCGAGGCTCTGGAATCCAAGGGGCTTATTTTTGCAGGCACGTCACCTGATGGGCTTTTGCCTGAGACGGTTGAATTTGCCGATCATCCTTGGTTCATCGGCGTGCAATATCACCCCGAGTTGAAGTCGCGCCCCTTCGAGCCGCATCCTTTGTTTGCGAGCTTCATCGAGGCAGCCAAGGCGCAGAGTCGTTTGGTCTGATTTCGATCGGATGGCTTCGCTTATCGAAGCCTGACATGCTAGCCTGACGGGACGTTTCTCCCGTCAGGAGTTCACCCCATGCCGCGCGCGATTGATCACATCGTTCATGCATCCCGCGATTTGGCAGCAGAGGCTGAGTTTTATCGCAAGCTTGGCTTTACTCTGGGGGCTCGCAACCATCATCCGTGGGGCACGGAAAATCACATCATCCAGTTCGCCGATCATTTCATCGAATTGATCTCGCGTGGTCCGGGGTTTCGTGCCCCTGTCGATCTTGATCCGCACACATTCTCATTTGCGGGCTTCGTTTCCCAGCAGCTCGACAAAGGTGAAGGCGTGTCCATGTTGGCATTTGCCACACCAGATGCCGCGTCAGATCGCAAGGTCTTTAAATCCGCAGGCTTGGGCGATTTCGAAAGTTTTCATTTCGAACGCAAGGGCAAGCGTGCGGATGGTGGCGATAGCCATGTTGCGTTTACTTTGGCCTTTGCCCATTCCAAGCTCATGCCAGACATTGGGTTCTTCACCTGTCAGCAGCATTTCCCCGAAGAGTTTTACTCAGCCTCATTGCAATCGCATGCCAATGGAGCCGTCGGTGTCTGTGGGATTGTTTTGGTTGCGGACAATCCCTCCGCCCATGCGGAATTTTTGTCAGGTGTAACGGGCCAGCGCGAGATGCTCGCCACCTCGTTGGGCATTGATTTGGAAGTGGCGGATGAACAAAGCATCGAAGTCCTGACCGAGGCGGCCTTTGCCCAAAAGTTCGGGAGTGGCCTGTTGGATCGGCCGGCGCATGCGCCTCATGTGGCGGCGATCCGGATTGCGGTGCGCGATCTGGGCGCCTGCGCCGAGATTCTTGAGGACAATAGCGTGCCTCATCAGGCCTTTGGCCACAGACTGGTGGTTCCACCCCAAGCTGCCTTCGGGGTCGCACTGGCCTTCGAGGCCGAGACGGTGTAGGCCTCGGCCAACGAATTTTGAGCTTTTCGAGGGTTTCACATGCAGGCCAAGGCGGATGTCACCATCGGCACAGGTGCGGGCGCGGTTACATTTGGCAACCGCCGTCCGCTCGCCCTTATGGCGGGTCCTTGCGCGCTGGAAAGCCGCGAGCATGCGCTGACCATGGCGGCGGCGCTGAAAGAGATCACCCAAAAGCTCGGCATTGGCCTCGTCTATAAAAGCTCTTTCGACAAAGCCAATCGCACCTCGCTTGAGGGTCGTCGCGGTTTGGGTCTGAAGCAGGCGCTGCCCGTGTTTGCCGAAATCAAAGAAAAGTTTGGTCTGCCCATCGTCACTGACGTGCATGAAAATGATCAATGCGCGATTGCCGCAGAAGTCGTCGATGTTCTTCAGATTCCGGCCTTCCTTTGCCGTCAGACAGATTTGCTCTTGGCAGCAGCGGCCACAGGCAAGCCCGTCAACGTCAAGAAGGGCCAGTTTCTGGCCCCTTGGGATATGAAGAATGTCGTTGCCAAGGTGACGGGCGCGGGCAATCCGAATGTGCTGGTGACAGAACGTGGCGCGAGCTTTGGCTACAACACACTTGTCTCGGACATGCGCTCGCTGCCGATCATGGCGGAACAAACCGGCGCGCCGGTGATTTTTGATGCGACCCATTCGGTGCAGCAACCGGGCGGGCAGGGCACATCATCGGGTGGTCAGCGCGAATTCGTGCCCGTTCTGGCGCGTGCTGCTGTGGCGGTTGGTGTCGCGGGTGTCTTTATCGAGTCGCATGACAATCCGGCGCAGGCTTTTTCGGATGGCCCCAATCAGGTGCCGCTGAAAGAGATGGAAGCTCTGTTGCGCCAGCTCATGGCCTTCGACGCCATCGCCAAGGCCTGACACACAAGTGTCACATGCGCCTGCTGAAAGCACGGCCATGAATGAGACGCCTTTTTCCTATGTCGATTCCAACACCCCGCTGATGAGGCGAGTGCTGATCCGCGCGCTCGAAGAAATCACAGGCGCGAGGGCGGTTGAAAAGCTCTATCTCGAAAACCGCGCACGGATGCAGCCGGGCGAAAACTGGTTTCGCGCTTGTCTTGATACTTTGCGCGTATCGATTGAATTTGATCAGCAGCAATTGGCGAAAGTTCCACGCCAAGGCCCGTTGATTTTTGTCTCCAATCATCCCTTTGGGGTCCTGGATGGGATCGCAATGAGCTGGATCGCCAGTCTTGTGCGCGAGGATTTTCTGGTGCTCACCAATGCGGTGCTTTTGCGTGCACCGGAAGTTGCGCCCTATGTTTTGCCGGTTGATTTTGATCCGACCCCGCAAGCCACCAAAACCAATGTCGAGAGCCGTGCTAAAGCACGTCAACATCTGGCGCGTGGTGGTTGCGTTGTGATTTTTCCGGCAGGTGCCGTCTCGACGTCGCCGGATTTTTTCGGACGAAAGCCAGCGGTGGATTCACGTTGGCAGCCGATTGCCGCGTCGCTGGCTGAAAAGGTCAATGCGACCATCGTGCCCGTACATTTCATCGGGCAGAATTCGCGGCTCTTCCAAATGATGAGCCATATTCATCCGATGTTGCGTCTAGCGCTTTTCTTCCATGAGTTGCGTCGACACGTTGGCAAGCACGTTGAAGTGCGGATCGGTGAGCCTGTCGCTTACGAAGAATTACCTAAGTTCGAGAGCCGGCAGGCTTTGTCAGATCACTTGCAATCTCTCAGCTCGTCATTGCGAGCGGAGCGAAGCAATCCATAGCACCAATCTATGAGCGTTAGCGCACTGGATTGCCGCGTCGCCTTCGGCTCCTCGCAATGACGGGGCTGCTGTTTCAGCCGCGGCCGCGGTAACCGGGCACGCCTTGATCGGGGACCCATGTGCCAGCCGGCACTTCGCCTGTCTGCCAGAACACATCAATCGGTATGCCGCCGCGTGGATACCAATAGCCGCCGATGCGCAGCCATTTGGGTTGAAGCAGTTCGGCCAAATCTTTCGCAATCCGCACCGTGCAATCTTCATGGAAGGCCCCATGATTGCGGAAGGATGAAAGATAGAGCTTCAGCGATTTTGACTCGACGAGCCAATCACCGGGCACATAGTCGATGACAATATGGGCAAAATCCGGCTGGCCCGTGACGGGGCAGAGCGACGTGAATTCCGGCGAGGTAAAGCGCGCCACATAATTCGTGCCGGGATGCGGGTTAGGCACCCGCTCCAATTGCGCCTCTTCGGGCGATTGGGGCATGGGGACGTGCTGGCCGAGCTGGGTCGGCGTGCCGGGATTGGAGGCCATGGAAAATCTCGTTTCTTGGGGCGGTTCAGCGCCGGATATGCCGCCTCTTTACGCTTGCCCGCCCTTGTCATCAACCTTTCACCGGATGGGGGTGCTCTGGGCCTTCCAGAACCGGTCCGATTCCCCTAAAAGGCGGCCACACCCTTTCAACCCTGCACCCCGTCCAGGAGCCAATATGACCGCTATCGTCGATATTATCGCCCGCGAAATCATGGATAGCCGCGGCAATCCGACTGTCGAAGTCGACGTCATTCTCGAAGATGGTTCTTTGGGCCGCGCGGCGGTTCCCTCGGGGGCTTCGACCGGTGCTCATGAAGCAGTCGAATTGCGCGATGGCGACAAGGCCCGTTTTGGTGGCAAGGGTGTTTTGAAGGCGGTCGCAGCCGTCCATGACGAAATCTTTGGTGCTATTGGCGGTCTCGATGCTGAAGATCAGGTGCTGATCGATGAGGCCATGCTCGCGCTCGATGGCACGCCGAACAAGGCCAAGCTCGGCGCCAATGCGATCCTCGGTGTCTCGCTTGCGGTCGCCAAGGCTGCTGCTGAAGCGGCGGCTCTGCCGCTCTATCGTTATGTTGGCGGCACGCAGGCGCGCGTTCTGCCTGTGCCGATGATGAACATCGTCAATGGTGGCGCGCATGCTGACAATCCGATCGATTTTCAGGAATTTATGATCATGCCGGTTGGCGCGACATCGATCCGTGAAGCCGTGCGTTGGGGCGCTGAAGTGTTTCAAGTGCTCAAGGGCGAATTGAAAAAGGCAGGCCACAATACAAATGTCGGCGATGAAGGTGGCTTTGCGCCGAACTTGCCGTCAGCCGAAGCGGCGCTCGACTTCTGCATGAAGGCGATTGAGAAGGCTGGCTTCAAGGCTGGCAACGACATGATGCTCGGCCTCGATTGCGCTTCGACTGAATTCTTCAAGAACAATGCCTATCATTATGAAGGCGAAGGCAAGACGCGCACGATTGAACAGCAGGTTGACTATCTGGCTTCGCTCGTAGCCGCTTATCCGATTGTCAGCATCGAAGACGGCATGTCGGAAGATGATTGGGCTGGCTGGAAATTGCTGACGGAAAAGATCGGTTCCAAGTGCCAGCTCGTTGGCGATGATCTCTTCGTCACCAATGTCACGCGCCTTGCGCAGGGCATTAAGTCGGGCACTGCCAATTCTATCCTCGTGAAGGTGAACCAGATCGGCTCGCTGACAGAAACGCTCGCTGCTGTCGAAATGGCGCAGCGCGCAGGCTATACGGCGGTCATGTCGCATCGCTCAGGCGAGACGGAAGATTCCACCATTGCCGATCTCGCGGTTGCGACCAACTGCGGTCAGATCAAGACGGGTTCGCTCGCGCGTTCCGACAGATTGGCCAAATACAACCAGCTCATTCGCATTGAAGAAGAGCTTGGTTCGCAGGCTCGTTACGCCGGTCGCGCCGCTCTCAAGGCGCTGGCTTAATCAGAGGGGCGGTCTTCGGGCCGCCCTTTGTCTTTCGGAGCTTTTTGTGTCCTCACCGCTCACCATCGGTCCTGTTCAACTTGCTGGACGCGCGATCCTCGCGCCTATGTCCGGCGTGACCGATATTGGCATGCGCCGCATTGCGCATCGTTATGGCGCGTCGCTTGTTGTGTCTGAGATGGTTGCCTCGGATGAATATGTGAAGGGCGACGAGGAAAACCGTATCCGCGCCGAAGGGCAGGGCGTCACACCCCATGTTGTGCAAATTGCCGGATGCAATCCCCATTGGATGGGTGAAGCCGCGCGACTTGCCGAGCAATCAGGTGCCGACCTTGTCGATATCAACATGGGCTGCCCGGCCAAACGCGTGACGGGTGGCTATGCGGGATCAGCTTTGATGCGCGATCTCGACCACGCACTCTCCTTGGTGCGCGCGACGGTTGCGGCGGTAAAAATACCTGTGACGCTGAAAATGCGTCTAGGTTGGGATGATGCGACGAAAAATGCACCAGAACTCGCACGCCGAGCGCAGGCTGAAGGCGTGCAGCTTGTGACTGTGCATGGGCGCACGCGCCAGCAATTTTATAAGGGGTGCGCCGATTGGTCCGCCATTCGTGCTGTGCGTGAGGCCATTACCATTCCGCTGATCGCCAATGGCGATTGCGAAACTCTGGATGATGCGCGCGCCATGCTTGCGGCGTCTGGTGCTGATGGCGTCATGATCGGCCGTGCAGCGCTCGGTCGGCCTTGGTTGATCGGTGAGATCGCGCATGGGCTCGATTCATCTGCTGTGGCAGTACCAAGCTTGCAGGGGCGGGGTGAAGCCGCCCGCGAGCATTTGGAGACTTTGGTGGAGCTGATGGGCGAGCACTCTGGCCTGCGCCATGCGCGCAAGCATCTGGCGGCCTATGTGGATCATGTCGGCGGGCAGCATCCAGCTCGCGCCTCAGATCGTATACGTCTCGTAACCACCGAGAATGTCAGCGATGCAAAAGGCCTTCTTGCCTCTTTCTTCAACGCAGCGGAGGATGGGGCTGGCCTCGTCGCGCGTCCGGCTGCGTGAGATCATGGATGCTCAAGCCCCCACAATGACCCTAGCTGATAGCTCCGGCTTTGCCCCCACATCGCAGCTTCTGTTCAACGCTCTGCCGCATCCCGTGCTGGCGGTTTCTGGCGCGGGGGTGATTTGCGACGCCAATGTGGCCGCAGAAACCTTCTTCCAGCTGAGTCGGACCATGCTCATGCGGCTCAAGCTTGAGGATATTCTACCTTTCGGCTCGCCCCTTCTGTCGGCGGTCGAACATGCTCTGGAGCGCGGGTCGGTCGTCAATGAATATCGTGTCGATATCGGGACGCCCCGGATCGGCACGGAGCGGGTGGTCGATATCAATGTGGCTCCGGTCTCAGCGGGTGCTGAAGGCGTAGTCATTATGCTTCAAGAACGTACAATTGCCGATAAAATGGACAGGCAGCTGACGCATCGTGGGGCAGCCCGTTCGGTCACGGCTCTGGCAGCCATGCTCGCCCATGAGATTAAAAACCCACTGTCGGGCATCCGCGGGGCCGCCCAGCTTTTGGAGCCGGGGATCACCGAGGACGACCGTTCGCTGACCCGCTTGATCTGTGACGAGACGGACCGGATTGTGAAGCTTGTCGACCGGATGGAGATCTTCTCCGACGAGCGGCCCATCGAGCGTGAGAGCGTCAATATTCACGCCGTGCTCGATCATGTGAAACGCGTCGCTCAAGCCGGTTTTGCGCGCCATATCCGCGTGGCAGAGCGGTATGACCCATCTTTGCCGCCGGTTTTTGGCAATCGCGACCAGCTGGTGCAGGTGCTCCTCAACCTTGTCAAAAATGCCGCCGAGGCTTTGGGCGAGGATGCCATTGACGGGGAAATCGAATTGACGACGGCCTTTCGTCCTGGCGTGCGTCTGCGCACGCCAGGCGCCACCTCTCCGGTGAGCCTGCCACTCGAAATCTGCGTTCACGACAATGGGCCCGGTGTGGCACCAGATATTGCCGCACATCTCTTCGATCCCTTTGTAACCAACAAATCTTCCGGAACTGGCCTCGGTCTTGCACTCGTAGCTAAGATCATTGGTGATCACGGCGGCATCGTCGAATGTGAATCCTATCCGCGCAGAACCACCTTCCGGGTTCTGCTGCCCATGTTCCAACCGCGCGACGGTCGGGCAGGGGCGGAATAGGGGTTTGGCGAACTGTCGGGATGATGCCCCGCATCAGCGGGCTTGAGGAGAATTGGGAATGGCGACCGGACATATCCTCGTTGCCGATGATGATGCGGCGATCCGCACCGTGCTCAGTCAGGCGCTCACACGCGCGGGCTATGAAGTGCGGGTGACGGGCACGGCTGGCACGCTCTGGCGTTGGGTGCAGGCCGGGGAAGGCGATCTTGTCATCACCGATGTCGTCATGCCCGACGAAAATGCTTTTGAAGTTTTGCCGCGCATCAAGGAATTGCGCCCCGATCTGCCGATCATCGTGATGAGCGCGCAAAATACTTTCATGACGGCCATCAAGGCCTCTGAACGTGGCGCCTATGATTATCTTCCAAAACCCTTCGATCTGAAGGAACTTGTTGCCATTGTGCAGCGCGCGATGAGCGAGCCGCGTGCACGCCCGAGCGCCCCAAAAGCGGAAGAATTGGAAGGCATGCCGCTGGTGGGACGCTCACCCGCGATGCAGGAAATTTATCGAACGCTGGCCCGTCTCATGCAGACCGATCTCACCGTGATGATCACAGGTGAATCCGGCACGGGTAAAGAGCTTGTTGCGCGGGCTCTGCATGATTACGGCAAGCGCCGCGAAGGTCCCTTTGTTGCGATCAACATGGCCGCCATTCCGCGCGATCTGATCGAAAGCGAATTGTTTGGCCATGAGAAGGGCGCGTTCACGGGCGCCAATGCGCGCTCGGCCGGTCGCTTTGAGCAGGCGGAAGGCGGCACGCTCTTCCTCGATGAAATCGGCGATATGCCGATGGAAGCGCAAACCCGTTTGCTGCGCGTCTTGCAGCAGGGTGAATATACGACGGTGGGTGGCCGCACCCATATCAAGACCAATGTGCGCATCGTGGCGGCGACCAACAAGGATTTGCGCATCCTCATTCAGCAGGGTCTCTTCCGCGAAGATTTGTTCTTCCGCTTGAATGTCGTGCCCCTGCGCTTGCCGCCGTTGCGCGAGCGCACCGAAGATATTCCAGATCTCGTTCGCCACTTCTTTAAGCTCGCGGCGGCTGAAGGCCTGCCTCAGAAGCATATGGAAGGCGCAGCTATGGAGCGCATGAAGCGCTATCGTTGGCCGGGCAATATTCGCGAACTCGAAAATCTAATCCGTCGCCTCGCCGCGCTCTATCCGCAGGAATTGGTCTCCGATCAGCTGGTTGAGTTAGAGCTTGGACATGATGCGCCTCTGGCCACGCGGGCGACCGCAGCTGCGCCTGGCGGCGCCTCGGCCGCGGCTCCCACAGCGGGTGCTGGGGAAGAGGATTCAACCCTGATGGCCTCGGTTGAGCACCATCTGACGGCCCTGTTCCGCACCCACGGGGAACAATTGCCGCCGCCCGGTCTCTATCACCGCATCCTGCGTGAGATTGAAATCCCGCTCATTTCGGCGGCCCTCTCGGCCACGCGGGGCAACCAGATCAAGGCGGCTGAGCTGCTAGGCCTCAATCGCAATACTTTGCGCAAAAAGGTCCGAGACCTCGATATCCGCCTGATGCGCTCACCGCGCTAGGGGCGGCCTAAAGGCGAGATTTAGAGGCGGGGAGCCCAGCCCCCGCCTTTTTTCTTGCGCGTAGTCGCCCTATTTCCCCTTGCAGCGCCCGGAAATTGTCGCAATCTTGCAACAGTGTAGTATGATTGCCACGCATATTGACGAGCTGGGGAAGCTTAATGGCGACAGCCGAAACCATGCTGGGGAAGAAGGCACCCTTTTATCAGGGTGAACGCCGCTTCTTGTCGCGTTTTGGTCCGGTGGTTGTGACGCTGGCTGTTGCGCTCGGCATTTTCACTGTTCTGGTCTTTGCCGATTACACACCGATTGTGCCGACCACCCAGGTTGTCCTGTCGCTGTTTCTCGCAAATGCCATCACCATCCTCATTCTGCTGGGCATTCTGGTTGCCGAAGTGTGGCGGCTTGTGCGCGCCTATCAGGCGGGCGCGGCTGGGGCAGGGCTGCATGTGCGCATCGTCGGCCTCTTCTCGGGGATTGCCGCGGCGCCCGCGATCATCATTGCTGTGGTTGGCTCAATCACGCTGGAGCGCAGTCTGAACCCCGCCTTCATGCAGGACGTGCGCGGCTTCGTGTTGAATACAGCAGAGGCGGCGCGGCTGTTTCGTGAAGCCCAATGCCGCTCGCTCTTGCAAGAGTCCCGGCTGATGTCGAGTGACCTCGATCGTATCAAGCCGATCTATGACAATGAGCGCGAGAAATTCCGCGAGTTCTTCTCTGGGCGCTCAAAAATTTTGGGCTTTACGACGGCTATTTTGATCAAGGCAGATGGCACGGTTTTGGAAAAAGCTGACACGGGTCTCGCCGAACAGCGCTTTGTCCCCCCGGATGCGTCGGATTTTGATGATGCCAATCGCAACGAGCCATTGTGTCTCGTCTTGGACGAGGGCCGCACCTTCGTTGCGCTGCGTGATCTCACCAATATTGAAAATGCCTATCTCTATGTCGCGCGCCCCGTTGATCCTTTCGCGGTGAATTTTCCCGCGCAAGCGGCGAGCCTGATCGCGCTCTATGAGAGCTTTGACGCGCATCGCAACAATATCCAGCTCGCCTTTGCGACCATGTATGTCCTGCTCGCTTTGGTCATGCTGCTGTCGGCGACTTGGCTTGGACTGTCGTTTGCCAATCGTCTGGTCAGTCCGATCCGCCGCCTCATTGCCGCGACCGACCAAGTGTCGACAGGCAATCTCTATGTGCAAGTGCCGGTCAATCGATCAGAGGGCGATCTCGCGCATCTGGGTGAGACCTTTAACAAGATGACCTCTGAATTGCGCTTGCAGCAAAATCGATTGATTGCAGCCAGCAATATGATCGATGAGCGCCGCCTGTTTACCGAAGCAGTGCTGTCCGGCGTGCCTGCTGCGGTGATCGGCATTGATGACAAGGGTCTGGTGACGGTTCTCAATCCGTCCGCGCTGAAATTATTTGACGCGTCAGAGCTCAACCCAGACGCGGTTTTGGGGAAATCGATCGAGCAAGTGATCCCGGAATTAACCGCGACTTTGACCGAGGCCCGCGAGAAGCGGCAACGTCTGCATCAAGCGCAAATCACCATATTGCGCAATGGTCGGGAGCGTATCTTCAATGTGCGCATTTCGACGGAACCTTCTGCCCCAGTCGAGCAATTCTATGTTGTGACACTTGATGACATGACAGATCTCGTTTCTGCACAACGCACCTCGGCTTGGGCTGATGTGGCGCGACGCATTGCCCATGAGATCAAAAATCCTCTGACGCCCATTCAGCTCTCCGCGGAGCGCATCAAGCGCAAATATGGGAAAGTGATCACGCAAGATCGTGAGATTTTCGACCAATGCACGGATACGATTGTTCGACAGGTCGATGACATTAAGCGCATGGTTGATGAATTCTCCTCTTTCGCACGCACGCCCAAGCCGCGTTTGGAAGAAGAAGATGTCAATGTCACCGTGAAGCAAGTTCTCTTCTTGATGAAGGTCGGGCACCCCGAAATTACCTTTATCGAAGATATTCCCGAAGAACCTTTGCGCGCTCAATTTGACCGTCGCCTGATAGCTCAGGCGCTCACCAATATTGTCAAAAATGCCACAGAAGGTTTGGCCGCGCGGGAGGGTGAAGACCGCGAGCCCGGCAAGATCAAAGTTTCTGTCCATCCCGAGGATGACAAGATTGTCGTGGAAGTCAGTGATAATGGAATTGGTTTCCCGACCGAAAATCGCCAGCGCTTGCTTGAGCCCTATATGACGACGCGCGCTGAAGGCACGGGTCTTGGCCTCCCCATTGTCGCCAAGATTTTGGAAGACCACGGTGGCGGCATTGAACTGCTGGACGCCGAATGGGGCCAAGGTGCGCGTGTGAGACTTTATTTCCCGATTCAGAAAGAAGTGGCGGAATTTACATCTGCCATTCTTCCATCAGAAAAGGCGTAAAGCATGTTGAGTGACATTCTCATCGTCGATGATGAAGCCGATATTCGCGAAGGCGTGTCGGGCATTCTGTCAGACGAGGGCCATTCGACCCGCACTGCGCGCAATTCGGATGAGGCTTTGGCTGCGATTGAATCGCGCCGTCCTCATCTGGTGTTTCTCGATATTTGGTTGCAGGGCTCGCGTCTGGATGGCTTGCAGATTTTGCAAGTGATCAAAGAGCAGCATCCAACTTTGCCGGTCGTCATGATTTCGGGGCACGGCAATATCGAAACTGCCGTCTCAGCCATTAAGCTTGGCGCCTATGATTTTATCGAAAAACCTTTCAAGGCGGATCGCTTGGTGCTGGTGGCCGACCGCGCGCTCGAAGCCTCGCGTCTCAAGCGCGAATTGACAGATTTGAAAGTGCGGGCAGGGGCAGGCAATCGCATCATCGGCAAATCAACTGCCATCAACCAATTGCGTGGCGTGATTGAACGCGTGGCACCGGCAAATTCGCGTATTCTTATTGCTGGCGCGCCGGGTGTCGGCAAGGAATTGGTGGCGCGCTCAATCCATGAATCATCCACTCGCGCGGCGGGCCCCTTTGTCGTTTTGAATGCGGCAACCATCACGCCAGAGAATATGGAAATTGAACTCTTCGGCACCGAAGGTGGTGAGGGTCGCTTACGAAAAGTGGGTGCGCTCGAAGAAGCGCATGGCGGGACGCTTTATCTCGATGAAGTTGCCGACATGCCGAAGGAAACGCAGAGCAAGATTTTGCGTGTGCTGGTGGATCAGAACTTTCAGCGTGCGGGTGGTGCAACCCGCGTCCATGTCGATGTGCGCATTATCTCCTCGACAGCGCGGGACTTGCAGGGCGCCATAGCGGCGGGATCGTTCCGGGAAGACCTGTTTCATCGCCTGTCAGTTGTGCCAATCCGCGTTCCCTCGCTTGCAGAACGCCGCGAAGACATCACCGAACTCGTCGGTTATTTCATGGAACAGCTGTCGCAAACGACCGGCATGCCGCAGCGCATCATCGGAGATGATGCCATGGCCGTTCTGCAATCCCATGATTGGCCGGGCAATATCCGTCAGCTGCGCAATAATATTGAGCGGCTGATGATCCTCAGCGCGGGGGACCCGGAAGCGGTCATCACTTCTGATATGTTGCCCTCTGAGATTGGGACTATGGTGCCCAATACCCCAAATGGGTCGGGCGGGGAAAAGCTCATGAGCCTCCCCCTGCGCGAGGCCCGCGAGGTCTTTGAACGGGAGTATCTCGTTGCCCAGATTAGCCGTTTCGGGGGCAATATCTCCCGGACGGCAGAGTTTATCGGGATGGAGCGCTCGGCCCTTCACCGGAAGTTGAAGTCACTATCGATCGATTAAAGGGGCACACCTTAGCCGAAAGCCTTAGTTCTGAGATGAACTTTACCTTGCGGGGCGCAAGTACCTTCCGCTAGATTCAAGTTTCCTGAACCCGGCGATAGCTCGGGATGGACTGAAAGAGAAAAAAAGATGGCTGCTGAACGCACCCAAAATTTGCAGGACACGTTCCTGAACTTCGTACGCAAGAACAAAGTCCCGCTCACGATCTTTCTCGTGAACGGAGTGAAGCTTCAAGGCGTTGTGACTTGGTTCGATAATTTTTGCGTCCTTCTGCGTCGCGATGGGCATTCACAGCTCGTCTATAAGCACGCAATCTCGACGATCATGCCTGGACATCCGATCCAAATGTTCGAGGCTGATGATAGCGTCGAGAAGTAATGCTGGCGGGGGCGCACCTGCGAGGTTGCCCCTGTGAGCCCATTGGAAATCGGCAAACCGATTATTGAGCCTGAAAAGGCGCTTGCTCAAGCCACACGTGCGTTGATCGTCGGACCTTATCTGACGGATCGCGCGGCGTTGAAGCTCGAGCGTGCGTCGACGCGCGGCCCTGACGCCCGCCTCGAAGAGGCTGCGGGTCTTGCGCTTGCCATTGATCTCGACGTGATCGGGCATGAGCTGGCCATGCTGAGCCAGATCCGGCCCGCGACTTTTCTCGGCAAGGGAAAGGTTGATGAGATTGCTGAACAGGTGAAGCACGACGAGATCGGTCTCGTCATGATGGATTGCGCGCTCTCACCTGTGCAGCAGCGTAATCTGGAAAAAGCATTCGGCGCCAAAGTGATTGATCGCACCGGATTGATCTTGGAAATTTTCGGGCGTCGCGCGCGCACGCGCGAAGGCGCCTTGCAAGTCGAACTGGCGCATTTGAACTATCAGAAATCGCGTCTTGTGCGGTCTTGGACCCATTTGGAACGTCAGCGCGGCGGCTTTGGCTTTTTGGGTGGTCCTGGTGAGACGCAAATCGAAACAGATCGCCGGCTTATTCAAGAGCGCATGACGCGCATTGAGCGTGATCTCGAGGCGGTCAAGAAAACACGCGGTCTGCATCGTAAGAGCCGGCAAGATGTGCCTTTCCCGGTTGTCGCTCTCGTTGGCTATACAAATGCGGGTAAGTCCACCTTGTTCAATCGCCTGACGCGCGCAGAAGTGCTCGCCGAAGACATGCTTTTTGCAACACTTGATCCCACATTACGCGGGCTGCGCTTGCCGCATGGTGCGCGGATTATGTTGTCGGATACAGTCGGCTTCATTTCCGATTTGCCGACCATGCTGGTGTCAGCTTTCCGCGCGACGCTCGAAGAAGTGATTTCAGCCGATGTCATTTTGCATGTGCGTGACATTTCGCATGAGGATACGCAGGCTCAATCATCGGATGTGGAAGCCATCCTTGCTGATCTCGGCATCAAGCCGGAAGATCACGACCGCATTATCGAAGTTTGGAACAAACTGGATCTGCTCGATGAGCATGCGCGCGAGGCTGTTCTGGATGCGGCCGACAAGCGCCGTGCGGAAGAGCGTCCTTATGTTGTCTCAGCTCTGACAGGGCAGGGTACAGACCTGCTTTTGGCGGGCATTGAAGACAAGCTCGCGCGTGGCCGCGCCCGTTTCTTCGTGACGGTTGGCCCGACTGACGGGCCGGGCCTGCATTGGCTTTATGAGAATGGCGAAGTCTTGAAACGAGTCGCGTGTGAAGATGGCTCGCTTGCAATCACCATCCGTCTGGCGCCTGAAAAAATTGAACGCTTCACTCAGCGCTTTCCTAATGTCGAGCGGGAAGAAGACGAGCGCCTGTTTTAAGCCTTCGTCTTGGCCTCATTCCACAGCGCATCCATTTGTTCGAGACCAGCGTCTTTTAACGCCACGCCACGCTCTGCGAGTGACTTTTCAATATAGGCAAAGCGCTTTTCAAATTTTGTATTCGTGCCGCGCAGGGCATCTTCCGGGTCAGCATCGACATGGCGAGCAAGATTGGCCACGGCAAAGAGAAGATCACCGATCTCTTCGCGCACATGCGCATCATCGCCTGAGGCGATGGCTTCCTCGCATTCGGCCATTTCTTCTTTGATCTTCGCCAGTACAAGGCGCGCATCATTCCAGTCGAAGCCGACGGTGGATGCTTTAGCTTGCAGTTTGACCGCGCGGCTCAGAGCAGGGAGTGCACGTGGGACATCGGCCAGCAGGCCCTTGTGTTGTTCGGCGCCGCCGCGGCGCGCTGCGCGTTCGGCTTTTTCTTCGGCCTTGATTTTGGCCCAAATGCCTTTGACTTCATCTGGTGTGAGATCAGTTGTGTCGCCAAACACATGCGGGTGGCGGCGGATCATTTTGCGCGTAATCGCTTCCACCACGTCGGGGAAGGCAAACAGGCCTTGCTCTTCGGCCATGCGCGCGTGAAAGACGACTTGCAGAAGAAGATCGCCCAGCTCATCCGTCAGATCAGCAAAATCTGCGCGTTCAATCGCGTCAGCGACCTCATAGGCCTCTTCAATCGTATAGGGCGCAATGGATGCAAAATTCTGTTCGAGATCCCAGGGGCAGCCAGACACAGGCGTGCGCAGCGCGGCCATGATTTCGATGAGGCGCGAAATATCGCGAGCGGGTTTCATGTGATGTCCTGAAATGAAAAAGGCGCTTCAAATGAAGCGCCTTAAAAGCCGGATCTTTCGATCCGGCTCTGAATCTTGTCTGCAATTAAGCGAGGTCGATCGAAACGGCTTCACGGCCCTTCGGCGTCTCGACAACGCGCATCACAACCGCCTGGCCTTCTGGCAGGTGGGCAATGCCGCTCGGGCGCAGAATAGAAATGTGGACGAACACATCTTTTCCGCCGTCGCTCGACGCCACAAAGCCGAAGCCCTTGGTGTCATCGAACCACTTCACCGTGCCACCCATTTCCGTCGCAGTGGACGGATCAGGCATGCGGCGGGGAGCCGGGCCACGAGGTGCATCGAAAGAGCGCGGACGCTGTTCGACGGCTGTTGACGTGTCGACTTCGAGAACGCGCGTGACCTGCGCACCCTTCATGCCCGAACCAACGAGCACCTTGAGCTTGGCGCCCGGAGGAACCGTCTCATAGCCAGCTGATTGAAGAGCACCAATGTGCAAGAACGCATCGCCCGTGCCGTTGCCGAGTTCGACAAAGCCGAAGCCCTTGTCGCCCTTGAACCACTTCACCGTGGCGTCCACGGGGTCGCCAGACGGAGCGGGGCCAGAAGAGGGGGCGCCGCCACGTTGGGCAAAGCCACCGCCGCCGCCAAAATCGCCCATAGGCTGAGCATCAAATTGCGGAGCACCGTAGGAGCGGGACGGGCGGTTATTGCGCGGCTCGTAACCCATCGGGCCATCATCATCGAAGCCACGCTTTCTTGGGCCTCGGAAATCTTTACCTTTGCTCATGTCTACCTGCTCGTCTCCGCCAAATGGCTACCAGTCCAGTGTCCGCCTGATCAATCAAACGCAACAACCCGGTCAGGAGGTGCCCCGGACCGGTTTCGAACATTTGGCATGCGCCGAACGCTCGCTTTCTCACATGGGATGCTCGCACCGTGCATGACTGTAGCAGTATTGATGCGTCTAGGCTATGGCTTTTCAACAGGGGCAGTAAAAAAGACTTGACGTGGGTTGTGGCTGTTCGGCGGGCGTGAATCGCCAATTCGTGGTTGTCGAGCCCCAGTTCACGATTTGCTGCGCTGCAGCTTGCTCGCCGATCAAGAGAACCACGATCAAAGCGCCACGCAATTGAGGTTGAGTGCAGAGCGAGCGCAGGTTCACGGCAGCGCTTTCGACGCACGTTTTCAAACGCTCTCGGCAACATTTCCCCGCGGGAGAGGATGCCAAGAAACGCCCATGCATGAATCGCATAAGATGTATTATGGAACTAATAAGTAGATTGAGTAGTGAAAGCTAAATCTATGGCGTTGTTATAGATCAGCCGTCCTGATCTTCTTCCGCAAGTTTGCGCGCTAGGACTTTGTCGATGCGTCGCCCATCCAAATCCACGACTTCAAAGCGCCAGCCGAGCGTCTCTATATATTCGCCTGTGGCTGGCAGATGATGCAGCTTGTCGATGATCAATCCTGCGACCGTCTCATAGTCGCGCGATCGCGGCAGATTGATGCCAAGCTGATCAGACATTTCATCGACCGGCATCCAGCCAGCCAGCAACCATGAGCCGTCTTCACGCTGAATGGCCTCAGGCTCTGTGGCGCCCTCATCCGACTTAAAGGCACCGGCAATGGCATCCAGAATGTCAGCTGGTGTCACCAGACCTTCGAAATGGCCATACTCGTCATGGACGAGCGCCATCGGTATGGCCGCCTCACGCAGGACGCCCAGAGCCTCCAAAGCGTCGATTTGGTCTGGAATGACCGGCGCATGCCGAATGTAGCGGCGCAAATCCACAGACTCTCCAGCCATGGTGGCTGGCAGCAATTCGCGCAGGTGGATGATGCCCAAGATATTATCGGCCGACCCTTCGCCAACTGGTAGGCGCGAATGCGTGCTTTCAGAAATCCGCTGCCGGATGGCGTCTGGCTCATCTCCGAGGTCAATCCAGTCCACGTCCGTACGCGGCGTCATGACGGCGCGCACAGCCCGATCCCCAAGGCGCAGCACGCCTGAGATCATACGACGCTCATCAACCTCAATAATTCCGGCCGAGGTGGCTTCCTCAACCATGGTTTTAATTTCTTCTTCAGTGACAGCGCTTTGAGGCGGTTGTTTCAGGCCAAAAATGAGGAAAATCAAGTGTGAGGAGCGATCCAAAAGCCAAACAACAGGAGCTGCCAAACGTGACAGCCACAGCATGATCGGCGCAACCACGCAGGCAATGGCCTCGGGGTTACGCAAGGCTAATTGCTTGGGAACCAGCTCGCCGACGACGACCGACAAGTAGGTGATCATGCCGATCACCAGACCATAGGCGAGAGGCTCAACCAAGGCTGGCGGGATGCGGGTGTCTTTCAACGCGATCGACAGATCAGCGCCTAAGGCAGCGCCGGAAAAGGCACCGGCCAGAATGCCGATGAGTGTGATGCCAATTTGAACGGTTGAGAGGAATTTGCCGGGATTTTCAGCCAGATCGAGGGCTGTCCGGGCACCGCGCTGCCCCGCCTCGGCCATCGTCTTGAGACGAGCCGGCCGAGAAGACACAAGGGCGAGTTCGGAAAGAGCGAAAACTCCGTTGAGCGCAATCAGGAGCGCAGCCACCAACAATTCTAACAAGCAGGAATCAGCGACCCCTCGACGGGGTTCCCTCTGTGAAGCATGGCCATATTAGGCGGTCTGCGTCGCAAATGCGAGCGGATCAAGAGCCCAAGTCCGAAAGTTCGCTTTCGACCACATATGGCAACGTGAACCACGCCGCGTTTCAATCCGCACGAAGCTCCTCAGAACCTAATCTGCATCCCGTCGAAGGCTGGCTCGACGCCGGGTGGCAATTCAGAGCGTAGGCGCTCGAAATCTAGATCCGTGTGGAGATTGGTCAGGATGGCGCGTTTCGGCTTGAGCTCGCGGATCAAAGCCAGAGCTTCGTCGACCGTCAGATGGCTGGGATGGCTCGTATAGCGCAGAGCATCGACGATCCAGATATCCAGCTCCCGTAGGGCGTCATAGCTTTCTTCCGGTACAGCATTGAGATCGGGCGTATAAGCGACATTGCCGAAACGGAAGCCCAGCGCGTCCATCTCGCCATGTTCCAGCCGGAACGGCAGCGCCTCCACTGCCCCGCCCGGCCCTTCAATTTGGCATGTCTGTCCGGCCACCAGGGGATAGGGGTCGAGCAGGGGCGGATAATTGCTGCCGACGGGCGTCTCGAAAATATAATCGAAACGGCTGCGCACAAGATCGTCCGTCGGCTGGTCCATATAGACGCCGATCCGGCGTTTCATCTTGATCACCAGCGGGCGAACATCATCAATGCCATGAACATGGTCAGCATGAGCATGGGTCAGCAGAATGCCATCGAGCCGAGTGGATCCTTTTGCCAGCAATTGCTCGCGCAAATCTGGCGACGTATCGACCAAGACAACCGTGCGCTCTTCGCCTGTAAAACGCTCCACTAGAATGGAGCAGCGACGGCGTCGATTTTTGGGATTTTTGGGATCACAGGCGCCCCAGTCGCCCCCCACCCGCGGAACGCCGCCGGAGGAGCCACAGCCGAGAATGGTGATCTGAAACGTCATGAGTTGAGCGGCGGCATTTTCGAAAAGAGACGAAGCGCATTCTGCGTTGTCGCGGCCGCCATGTCATCTGCGCTGATGCCTTTAACGTCCGCTAAAACGGCGGCGGTCGCGGCGACATAAGCGGGCTCATTCCGCTTGCCCCGATATGGTACCGGCGCGAGGAATGGTGCATCGGTCTCGGTCAAAATGCGATCCAAGGGGACATCCTTGGCAATGGCGCGCAGATCTTCCGAATTTTTGAAAGTAACGACGCCGGAGAAGGACACATAGAGGCCGAGCTCTAGGCCTGTTTCAGCCAACATGCGTGAGGCGGTAAAGCAATGCAGAAGGGCTTTGAAGGCACCCTTCCCCATTTCTTCACGCAGAATTCGAGCGACATCTTCATCTGCATCCCGCGCATGAATGATAAGCGGAAGACCAGTTTCGCGCGCGGCGGCAATATGCGTGCGAAACACCCGTGCGGCGGTCGCACGCGGGGCTTTATCGTAATGGTAATCGAGACCAGCTTCACCAATGCCAATGCAACGCGGATGCGAACTCAATTGCACGAGTTGCTCGACAGATGCTTCCGGCTCTTCATGGGCCTGATGCGGATGCGTGCCGATGGTGAACCAGACATTGTCATAAGCTTCCGCAATCTCGCGATAACGATCATAGCGCGAGACAAAGGTCGAGATGGTGATCATCCGACCAATGCCAGCCGCTTTGGCACGCGCCACAACAGCATCGCGTTCTTCAGCGAAATCTGGAAAATCCAAATGGCAATGTGTGTCGATCAGCATCAGGCTTTGGCCTCGCCTTCAGCTTCGACATAACGGGGGAAGATTGGAGCAGGTGCAGGAAGGGCTGCGCCTGACACAAGACGATTTTGTGCACCTACAAAAGTGAAAGTGCGTGCATCTGCGCCGACACCCAGGAGATCAAGCAGTTTCTCTGATGCTACCGGAATAACAGGCTGAGCCATCAGAGCAAGATTGCGCAAAACTTCAGCCGTAACGTAGAGAATAGTCTCCATGCGTGCAGGATCAGACTTGCGCTTGATCCAAGGCTCTTCGCTCGCAAAATAGCGATTGGCTTCCGCCACGACAGACCAGATCTCCGCGAGCATTGTATGCAGCGCGTAATCCTGCATGGCCGCACGCGCCTTCTCAACTAAGGCGTCGGCTTGTGCGAGAATGGCTCTGTCCGCATCGGTGAAGTCACCATGGGATGAAACTTTCGCCTCGCAATTCTTATTGATCATCGACAACGAACGCTGCGCCAAATTGCCAATGTCATTTGCAAGGTCGGCATTGATGCGATTGACGATGGCTTCATGCGAATAATTGCCGTCCTGACCAAAGGGCACTTCGCGCAAGAAGAAATAGCGCATCTGGTCAACGCCATAATGATCGGCCATCGTGAAAGGGTCGATCACATTGCCGACCGACTTCGACATTTTCTCTCCACGATTGAAGAGAAAACCATGGACGACGATTTGCTTGGGCAGCGGAAGATCGGCTGACATCAAGAAAGCTGGCCAAAAGATCGCGTGGAAGCGCGTAATGTCTTTGCCAATTACATGCGCATCGCAAGGCCAATATTTGCTGCGCGATCCGGAGAGATCCGGGAAACCCGTCGCTGTGATGTAATTGGTCAGCGCGTCGACCCAGACATACATGACATGTTTGGGATCATTGGGAACCTGAATACCCCAATCAAATGTCGTGCGGCTGATGGAAAGATCATTCAGTCCGCGCTTCACAAAGGCGACGATCTCGTTCTTGTATTTGTCCGGCGTAATGAAATGCGGATTGGCTTCGTAATGAGCAAGAAGCTTGTCGCCATAGGCTGAGAGTTTGAAGAAATAGCTTTCTTCTTTGACCCATTCGACGGGTGTGCCGGTTGGCGCAAAACGCTGGCCATCGCGCTCGGTCAGTTCGCTTTCATCGTAATAGGCTTCATCGCGAACTGAATACCAGCCTTCATATTTGTCGAGATAAATATCGCCCTTGGCGAGCATGCGGTTCCAGATTTCCTGGACCGACTTTTTGTGCCGCTCTTGTGTTGTGCGCACGATATCGTCGGCGCGCGCATTAAGCTTTTCGCCCATGGCTTCAAATTGCGCGGCTGTGCGATCTGCCAAAGCCTGCGGCGTGATGCCTTCACGCGCCGCGGTCTGCTGCATCTTCAAACCATGCTCATCCATGCCGGTGACGAAGAGCACGTCTTTTCCATCAAGACGATGAAAGCGGGCAATAGCATCGGTCGCGATACGCTCATAGGCGTGTCCGATATGGGGCGCACCATTGGCGTAGGGAATCGCGGTCGTGATGTAAAACGTCTGGCGCGCGGCCATCTCAAAATCCCTGTCGAACCCAGTTAGCGCGACTCAGGAGCGAGCGGCGCGCGTGGCGGCGGCGAGATCGGCGAAGATCGACAGGATCAGCGGACGTCTGTCGAGATTGAACGCTTCGGTTTCCCGCGCGGACGCGGCGATCTTCTCCCATACCTCGGCATAGGGCGCAAGGCGGGCCGCCCCCGCCCCCGCTGAGGCCCGCACCGTCGCATCAATCCAGTCGAATACGGCCGTCAATGTTGTCTCGAAATCCTCTTGCCCGTCGCGCCCCGTCAGCGTGTCGGCGAGATCATGGACAGCCAGCCAGTCAACCTCTGGCAGGTGCGCCAGAAGGCCATCGAGGCGGTGTGCAAGGGCGAGCCCTGCGCCATCCAGAAGCTTCATGGCCTCGCGCACCGAGCCTTGCGCTCGAAGCGCAGCCGCTTCCAAATCTACAATTTTCATCCGCTCCCACGGCTCGCCGGCCGCCTTCAGGGCTCGTACGACATCTCCATCCTTGAGCGGCTCTAGCGTGAGCATGCGGGCGCGCGAGCGAATGGTCGGGAGAATATCGGCCGGACGGTGGGCAATGAGCAGGAAGAGCGACCGTGTTGGCGGTTCCTCGATAAGCTTCAAAAGCGCATTGGCGCTCTCTTTGTTCAGATCGTCTGCAGAATCGAGAATAGCCACCCGCCAGCCACCTTCACCCGAGGCCTGACGAAAGAGGTCAATCAAACGGCGCACGTCATCTGCGCGGATGCGGGTGAAATGCTTTTTAGTTTTTGGGTCCCATTCGCGCCGCGTCAGCAACAAGTCGCCATGCGAGAGAGCAGCAATGCGTTTGGCAGCGGGATGTTCGGGATCGACGGAGAGATCCGTCGCATTCTGCACGGCAGGTTGGCTGGGATCAGGATTTGCCAGAATAAAGCGTGCGAATTGCCATGCGAGCGTCGCTTTGCCAATGCCTTCCCGTCCCCCAATGATCCAAGCCTGCGGCAAGCGTCCGGCCCGATAAGCATCGAGAATTTGCGTCTGCGCGCGATCATGCCCAAACAGATTGAGCGTTTCGCGCGGATGGGGCGCGTCGAGAAAGCGATCGCTTTCGGGTGGTGCTTCAATATCCTTTGCCCGCGCCATCAGTTCTGCGCTCCGATGAAGCGGGCATGGACGCAAGTCCAAATATCACTGGCGATCTCATCGACGGAACGGCGCGCATCAACCACGACACAACGCTGCGGATTTTTCTCAGCAATTGTCAGAAAGGCCGCGCGCAAGCCGCGATGAAATTCGATGGCTTCTGATTCAAACCGGTCGGCCTTGCCATTGCCACGGCGCGCATCGGCACGCGCAATCCCCTCTTCCGCTGGAAGATCGAGGATAAAGGTCAGGTCTGGCACCGTCTCGCCGACCGTGAGCTTCTCAAGTTGGTCGATAAAATTCTCAGGCAAGGCCCCGCCCTGATAGGCGCGGGTGGAATCGGCAAAGCGGTCGCAAATCACATATGCGCCACGCGCAAGTGCCGGACGGATAAGCTTATCGAGATGATCGACGCGTGCGGCAGAGAAAATCATCGCTTCCGAGGCCGGTGACAGTTTTTCGACGAGCCCTTCCAGCAAAACTTTGCGCAAGGCTTCAGCATTGGGTGTGCCGCCAGGTTCGCGGGTGGCAATGGCCTCAAGCCCAAGCACGCGCAAGCGCTCAACGAGCCGGGCGACCTGCGTCGATTTCCCAGCACCCTCGCCGCCTTCAAACGTGATGAAACGCCCTAACTTAGCCAAAGAAGCCCCTCGGAATCATGCCCGCAGAACCTAGGTCCCAAAGAGCCGAAGGCCAAGGCCGGAACCAGCAATGACGCGATTCAAAGGAAGGTTCCCCTCACCTATCCAAGCCCTAGGATAGAAAACACCGCCTGAAACCGTCTTTTTGGGCGGTACAGCCTAGCGAACGAGGCCGAGAGAGACTGGACGCGGTGGGGGCAGCGGCATGGATCCGCCCGCTGCTACAGGCGCGGTCTTCGCAATGGTTGTCATTTCCAAAGCGGGTGGCGCGAGAGTTGTGGCTTGCGCCAACTGGACTGGCGCAACAAGTGGCGCCGGACGAGCCCCCGGCAGCAACCCAATCGCGATAGGACGACGGACAGGCAAAACCGGGATCAAATCTTCCTCGTCAATTTCTTCCAAAACGTCAGAGGCATTTTGCGACGTCGTGCTTGCACGCTGCGCTGTTGGCTTAGGCTCTTCTGTGCGCGAGAAGAGCGACGCGACGGTGCTCGTCTTTTCTTCGCGCGCTGGCTTTTCTTCGGCTTCGGCAACCATGACCGGCGAGCCCTGCGGCGTGCCATCAAGCGTTGCGGGCCTGCCGTCATCTCGCAAGGTGGCCATCAAAATCTGGTCGTCGGATCCGCCAAGCCCTGCGGGCTTCACGTAATCAACACGGATATTGGCTGTCCCCATGCGCTTGAAATCAAGAGCATCAGCCACACGCGAGGACACATCCATGATGCGGTCGGAATGGAATGGGCCGCGATCATTCAAGCGCACAATCATCGACCGTCCGTTCGCAACATTGGTGACGCGCACATAGCTCGGTAACGGCCAAGTTGGATGGGCCGCTGTTACCGAGCGCATGTCATAGACTTCGCCATTCGATGTGCGACGACCATGGAAAGCAGACCCATACCAGCTGGCCTTGCCCGTTTGCGAAGTATTGGCTGCAACTTCTTTCGGCGTGTAGGTGCGCCCAGCAACCGTATAAGGCTTGCCGACGAGATAGCGCCCGCCACCTTTCGGCACAGACTCGCCATCTCCAACGACCTTCGGGCTGGCGGCGCCATAGACCGAGGACGGGAAAAATTCTTTGCTCTTCTTGCCTGGAGCTTGCGAACAGCCAGCCAGAGCCAGCGCGACGAGCGCAGTCAGACAAAGCCGAATGGATTGGGGGAAACCGGCGCAACCGGTACGATCAAGACGCATGAGGCAAGACGCGGAACGACACTCCACTGCACAACGCCAGACAAGTCTGCCTCAATTCCGAAAGCTTGGCCATGTCTTGGATCAAGACCAGGAACAAGCTCTTGGGGAGAATCAAACCACCCAGCGAAGTCACCTTTGGCTGTCGGGGGTTAACGAAGCGTTCCGGATGACCAACCACCCCCTGACAGCCACGTTTCAGTCTCAAAATGAGACAAAAATAGGGTCGAGTGAAGGTTTAGGGGCGCTCATCGCCGATGCGGGCAATGCCCGAGAGGCCGTCATCACGCTCCCAAGCCAGTCGCTTTTCGTCCACGGGGCGCAAGACGAAACAGAAGATGCGGCCCTCGTACCAGCTCGTCCATTTCTGGCAGAGGCGGCTGCCATCGACCCACCAGCGACCGGAATCCTGCGGCCTGGCAAAGCGACCGAGTCCAGAGGCCTCACCTTGCGCGTCGAGACGGCCATCCCGGTAATAATTCATCGGAAATTCGCCGCCCAAGGGCGTAGCCAGGTAGATGCGGCGGCCCGAGACAGCGCGATCCAAAGCGGAGCCCGCCAGCGGGGGCGTATCCGCAGCTGCGGGACTGGTCAGGGAAACAAGAAGGAGAGCGGCGAGGCGGTTCATGCCCTATTTACGCAGAAAGCAGCCGGATGGACCCTTCAAAAACCCGCGAGCGGTTGACCAGAGGCGCCGCCCCCCATAGAGAGACGTGCACGGAAGGGTGGCCGAGTGGTTTAAGGCAGCGGTCTTGAAAACCGCCGTAGGTGAAAGCCTACCGTGAGTTCGAATCTCACCTCTTCCGCCATTCCCCTAATCCGCTGGTTTAGCATCCTCCCGATTGCGCATGTGCTGCGCGAGCGAGTGGATTTGCGGCAGAACGAGTTCGTCAATCTCGGGGCGATTTCCGACCACCTCGCGCCAAGCGCGCATGAAACAGACCAGCCAACTTTCGATCTCGGGCGCAGCAATGGGCGCGTGCAAATGACGGGCACGCAGCATGGGCGGGCCGCGTCGCTCGACGAAGAGTTGAGGGCCACCGAGCCAGCCTGAAAAATATTCGAAGAGTTTTTGGTTGCTGTCCGACAGGTCAGCCGGGTGGATGGCACGCGCCGATTGGCCTTCGGGCAATGTATCCATCAATTCATAAAAACGATCGACCAGTTTGCGAACACCTGTCTCGCCCCCAATCGCCTCATAAACTGTCTGCCCGTCGCTCATCACAAACCTCAAAATACCGCATGATCGCCGCGATCATCGCGCGCGTCACCGCGGATCATGCGTGCATAGTGATCGGCAAGAGTCTGCGAGCCAAAGCTCGGTGTGGCTTGCGCATCGTAACGCCCTGCGACCGGATCAAGGACCAGCATGGATTCTCGAGCATAATAAAGGCCGATGCTCGCCAACTCTGCTTTATCCGCCAATTTGCGGCTGAAGAGCCCGAACAACGCGAGACAGCCACGGATAAACGCTAGGATGCCGATGGGCATGGTCTGATATTTCGGTTCCCGACCAAGCGCTGCAAAGATGAGTGCGCCCTGCTCGCGTGGTGTGAGTGCTGGACCAGGACCGCCAATAGGCAGAATTTTGTTCCAGCGATCTTCTTGCGTCAGGCAATCGGCCATGTAGGCGGCGAGGTCATCATCGCTGATCGGCTTGCACGCCGTGAGCGTGCCATCCCCAAAATGGATGTAGGGCTTTCCGGCCTTCACCCGCGACACCTGCCCCGACAGCGATTTGAAAAAGGCCGTCGGTCGCACGATGGAATATGTGATGCCAGAAGCCATCAGCTCAGCCTCAAAAGCGAGCTTCGCTTTCTGGAAGGCAAGCAAGGGCTTCTGCACGCAGATGGCTGAGAGCAGAACCATCTGCTTCACACCAACCTGTTGCGCGGCGCGCAAAGCCGCGAGATGGGCGCGGTGATCAATCGCCCAAGCATCCCGCTTCACCCCCGTGCGTGAGGCGAGGCAGGAAACGAGCACATCAAATGCCTCGCCACGGAAACCATCCCGCTCCAGAGAGGTCGGATCAGTCACCTGCCCTTCCCTCAGCTCAATGCCAGGCAGATGCGGGCGCGCTTTTGCACGATCCCGCACGAAGCAAACGACATGAAACCCACGTGTCTGCAACGCACGCGCCGTCGCACGACCGATTGTGCCGGTCGCGCCAAGGAGAAAGACACGTTTGGGACGGGTAACGATAGCTGCTAGATCCATATCGAAATGCACGAAAGCGAGATGAGGTTCTAAATCCAGTTCAAAACTAGTCGAAACCCGACAGCTATTCAAGAAACGCGCATGTTTGGGGATTGTGAAGCCTCAATCGTACGTCCCCATGTTCTGCGGAGCAGATTGTCTCCAATGATTGGGGTGGATGGTTCTAGCGGGCGTCGATCGTCGTCGATAACGTCCATCCGGTAACCAATGCCGCATTCTGACTTGATGATGCTGTGATGCGTTGCGCAGGTTTCGATTTTCCGTCGAATTTGTCCAACATAGACTCGCAAATAGGCCGCATCATCACAATGCGCAGGCCCCCAGACGGCACGCAATATGTCGCGGTGGCTCTGCATTTTGCCGCGGTTCATCAAAAAGTACCGCAGCAGATCAAATTCCTTGGGCGTGAACGAGACGGGTTCATCACGAACAAACACGATGTGTTTGACAAGATTTAACCGCAAAGGGCCATTTCTCAATTCAGGAGAACCCGCCACCTGCACGGCTCGCGAACGTAAAGCTGCTTCCGTCCGCGCCATCAGCACGTCAGATCGAAAGGGGCGCCCCAAATAATCATTCGCGCCAAGCGATAAAAACGCGACCAGCTCCGTATCTGTGGCGCAGGCGGAGATCACAATAATGGGTGTCTGGCACATGACCCGGATCGCCGGCGCAATCGTATGGGCATCACAGGATGGCAAATCATGCGCGACGAAGATCAGACCTGGCTGAAGGGTCATGCACATGCGCAAGGCTTGCGGCCCCGGCTTATTTGAAAATATGCGATAGCCAGCGGCCGTGAGCACCCGAGCGAGCATCTTCTCGGCCCCTGGGTCATCGCTGATATTTACGATGGTTGTTCGTCTTTGCATCGGGGATCTCCGTGTTCTTGCAACAATAGGCAAGAATTAACGACCCCGACTTGTCGGAAGGAAAAGCAACGCTTGGCAATAAAGCACAAGAAATGACGGGTCTCGAGATCTCGAAAGCCTATCCTTACAGGAGCCAGTCATGTTCAAGTCAGTGCGATCCTTCCTAACGGCATGTGTTTTGGCCACTTTTGTGGTCCTGCCCGGGCAAGCCAATGCGGGCACGCCGGAAGATCTCAACGTCGACTCCAAACAGGCGCTGGCGATCTTGGTCAAGGCAAACCCGATTGCTGCTGTTATGTCCAAGAAAGCAAAAGCGACGCTCATCTTTCCAAACGTTGTAAAGGCCGGCCTGATTTTCGGCGGCGCATATGGCGAGGGTGTCTTGCTTAAAGGCGCTCAATTTGATGGATATTTCAATTCCGTCACGGTCTCGTTTGGATGGCAAGCCGGCGCACAATCCTATGGATATGTCGTCTTCCTTATGTCTGAAAAAGCGATCCAATATGTTCGCGATACCCATGGTCTTGAAATTGGCGTCGGACCAACTGTTGTTATGGTTGATGAAGGCAGCGCCAAGAACCTGACTTCTTCAACATTAAAACACGATGCCTACGCCTTTATCTTTGATCAGCAGGGTCTCATGGCCTCGCTCAGCATTGAGGGGACTAAAATCTCTCGTATCAAAAAATAGACTTGGGTGGTGTGGAGGAACGGACATGCCAATAGCCAATCGAACCACAGACGAGAGTGAGTATGAAAACGTCTTTAGACAATATCTGAATGTCTGCAATCAGGCGATCGCGGCCAACAAAGACAAATTTCCCTACACCGAAATTTGGAACGCGCGCCTCAAAGGGACCGACCAATTAGCGCGCATTCACGCTGTTGTCTTCGATGACCGACCGAAAATTGCATATTTGCTTCATCTCACACCGGAGATGAAGATCGAAATATCTGAAAAAAAGGCATTACAAACCGATGAGCCCTGGCCGTTCCCTTATCAATATATGAAACGTGTCATCACCCATCCGGATAAATATATCGCCAATCCCGCACGGTTGCAGTGGGGATGGCTGCAGCATCTTCTTGACCCACAATAGGCAGCAACCTGTACTCCTATCCCAATTCAATTTTTAGGTTTTTTAACATGGTGTGACAGATAGCACCCATCGACAAATTGTAGCAGTTTTTTAATGGACGCGATTGTGACATGCGTGCCCTCGATGCGGGTTCCCGTTGCATCGCGCAGGATATTGAGGGCTCTTGAAAATGTCGGGCCCTTCATTCCGAGCAAGTTGGCGATGAGCCGCTTGTCATAGGGTAATTCCAGTTCGAGTCCGTCCCGTTGATTTTGAACAAGACACAGATCCAGAATAAAACATCCAACGCGCTGAGGCGCGCTATAAAGCAGAAATTGCTCAACCTGCATTTCGTGACGTCGCTGATATTGAATCATTGACGTCATCATATTCATCGATAGTTGCGGATTTTCGATCATTTGAGATTTGAGCAATGGAATTGGCATGCTCAGGATTAAAGCATCCTCAACAATCTGGGCCGTTGCCGCGTGATTTCCGTTTTCAAAAAGAGAAGCCTCTCCCGTCACCGCTTGTTTGGTAATCATGGCGAGTATTACCTCGTCACCGGATTCCGTTACATGGATCAGTTTAACCCAGCCCGCGATGATGACATAAAAACACTGCGCCACTTCACCTTCTAGAAAGAGATACTGCCCCTTTGTAAAGGCGCGCGAATGCGACGCGGCCGCAAATACTTCTATTTCTTTGGAAGCCAATCCCGAAAACAAAGGCAACACACCCAAAAGATCGATTGCGGTGTGTCGCGATGTAATATGTGAGATCTTGTCGATCACAGGTTTCATTGATTTGATGTTCCAAAATACTTTGAAAAAAGATATTTGAAGCGAACAATGCAATTGAGAAAATAGAGCGGCTGTTTTGAGCAGCAACACTCAGAATAAAAATAGAGTAGCACGTTTGTGCTATCATTTCATGAAAATAACATCATCAAACCCGTGTGCTCGTTAGGAATTGATTGGCGCCTTATCCTCTTCAAGGATTCCCACATCGTTTCCTTATTTGAGAACGCCTATATCGGCTTAGGCTGCAATTGGCAGTGCATACCGGATGGAGTTTTCCAATGAATACGGAACAGATTCACGGCAAGGCGGAGCAGATTGCCGGCAAGCTCAAAGAGAAATGGGGCAAGCTCACAGGCGATGATATCGCGCTTTTTAATGGCAAGCGTGAGATATTCCTCGGCAAGCTCAAGGAACATTACGGGCTTTCCAAGGAAGATGCTGACAAGCAAATCAAGGCCATAGAAGAAGCTGCAAGTGGTAGCTTCACCAAGACGGCTTCCTGATTTTCTAGCCAAGAAAGTCGCCCCACAATTCATGTGTGCGGGCGATTTTTAATCCTGTCCCCTCCTCCGGCTCATGCGCCCGGGTTGGTTTCCAATTCGACAGATCCGGTGAATTTCATATCGCTTCCTTATTTGTGAGGCGACAGGATGCTGATGGCTCTGGTGATGAGGATCACATGTCAGTTTCAACACTGCTTCTTATATTTCTCTTCCTTGTTTTGATCGGCGTCTTGCCGACATGGCCCCATAGTCGGGCTTGGGGGTATTACCCCAGCGGCGGAACAGGAATTCTTTTGATTGTCATCATTTTGCTGATTTTGAACGGACGCATTTAACGTCGAGAAAGGAATTTCCCATGAACCGATTTCCTCACCTGCAAATTTCACGACCCCTTTGGATCGCAACAATTGTTGCGACAACAGGCCTGACACTCGCGGGATGTGCGACAGGACATCGGTCGATGATCCGTGCGCCTGGCTCATATGAAAGTTCGGAATCCTACACAGATTCACAAGGCACAACGACGTCAAATAAAACGAATACAGACGTCAGCGTCGATAGCCGCGGTCGTCGCAAGCAAAGTGTCACCTCGGAAACGAGCCGTGATCCGCGTGGTCTCATGAACAAAACGACCACAAAGAAGAGCTCGACTTCGACTGAGAATTAATTTGAG
Source organism: Beijerinckiaceae bacterium (assembly GCA_947453155.1). Classification (GTDB taxonomy): domain Bacteria; phylum Pseudomonadota; class Alphaproteobacteria; order Rhizobiales; family Beijerinckiaceae; genus Terripilifer. The sequence goes on from CANGFE010000001.1 coordinate 42,306, forward strand.
GCACACAAAAATGCCCCACAAACTCTAAGGTCCTCAGACATGCTTTACTTGAAACAAATCATTCTGATTGCCGCCAGCCTAGTCCTGCTGAGTGCTTGTGGGCGACGGCCCGTTGACCGCGCGATGAGCGGCGGCGCCATTGGCGCTGGCGTTGGCGCGGTGGCGGGCGCAGTTGTTGGTGGCAACCCCGGCACAGGCGCTGTTGTGGGTGGTGTTGTGGGAGCGGCCGCAGGCGGCCTCACGACCAAGCGAACAATTTATCTCGGAAGGCCAATATGGCGGCAATGATTGAGGAGAGCCTTTTTACATCTCAATCATACGCGCCAAAGAGTGGTCGAATTTTACGTGTCAGCGCTTCTTGCGGACGAAAATCTCATTGAAGAGCTTTTCCCACTTCTCGCCATTGTCCATCTGATCCGCCGCATTGACATAGATGATCTTCATTTCCGGCGGCGTCGTCGAGAAGCGCTTGTTGGTAGAGAAGAATTCATGGTTCGAGAGGATCTCCTGACCATCGGTCAGCAGCCAATCCATGAAAAGAACTGTCGCATTGGGATGGGGGGCATTGGCAGCCAGGCCCATGCCATTCACGCGCGCGACGGCAGGTTCGAGGTAGAGCGGCGCAATGGGTGCGCCTGATTTGTTTAGCTGGCGAACGCGGAACATATAGGTCGTGACAGCGAAGGGCACTTCGCCAGCCGCAATCAGATTGGCGAGCAGCGTATGGCCTTTGCGAATCTGGAAGCCGTTCTTATCAGCAATCTCGCGGAAAAGTTTCAGACCCTTTTCCTCGCCCATGGCTTCAACCGTGGTTGCAAACCAATCCGCATCCCCCGCCTCAACAGCGATCTTACCCTTCCATTTCGGATCGAGCAGATCTTCATACCGCTTGGGATATTCACCTTCTGGGAAGGCCTTGGTGTTGATCGCGGCAGTAATGATCTGCAGGCGCGTGCCGAGCCATTCCTTGGGTGCTGCGGCTTGCGGAACGAGTTCAGCAATCACGGGTGAGTCCACCGCCTGCAATAGCTTTTCACGATGCAAAGCTTCAAGGCCCGATTGATCGGTCTCAAAAGCGTCCACCTCAAAGCGCTTGGCGCCATATTCGGTGACTGCGCGATGAACAATGTCTTCAGAGCTCGAGCGCCAAATGTTAATCTTCACGCCCGGATATTTGCCTTCGAAAGCATTTTTCAGCAGCGTCATGTCCTGCACCGTCTGCGACGTATACAGGTTGATCACGCCCTCTTTCTTGGCATTTTCGTAGAGTTTAGCCGTCCGGTCGGCGCCTTTCAGATTTGCGGCCTCGAGCACTTTGGCATTCTGGGCGAGCGCGGGTGAGGCCAGCAAAAGAGCGGCAAGCGACAGACCAGCAAGGCGCGGCAGGACGGACATAGGCGTTTCTCCAGATGTATTTGTTGGTGCTTAAGTTAAGGGGGTCTTTGCATGGGGTCAATTCGGCCGCGATGCTTGACCAAAGCCCAAGGCGCTGATGCAATGGGGTAAACCGGGCGCCAGAGAAGAAAATCGCCCACCGGGAGGAGAATATGGCCGCAAGAGCCCCACTGCCCGACGCCTATCTTGATTGGGTGCACAAACAAGGTGTGCCGGTCATTGAAGATTTCGGCATCGACATTCGCAAAGTGCCCGTCGCCCCATGGGCTCGCTATGGCATGAATGGCGCCTTCTGCCATCTCAAAGGCCGTGATGATTATATTTCGATCTTTGCCTTTGAGCTGCCACCCGGTTCCAAATCCGCGCCGCTGAAACATATTTGCGAAGAAGTCATCTATGTCATCTCAGGTCATGGATCGACATCGGTGACACTCGAAGACGGTCGCAAACATTTCTTCGAATGGGGCCCAAAAAGCCTGTTCTCGATTCCGCTGAACGCGACGCATCAGCATTTCAACAGTTCCGGTCGTGAACCTGCGCGCTTTGCGTCCGTGAACAACATGGTTTTCACCATGAACTGTTTCCGGGATGAGGATTTTATCTTCAATTGCCCGGTGCCCTTTACCGAACGCGCGGGAAAGCCGGACTATTTTGTCGGTGACGGTGAATTCATTTCCATTTCACCCGGCCGCCATCAATGGGAAACGAACTTTGTTCCCGATCTCTCGGCCTTCGAATTGAAGCAATGGTCGCAACGTGGTGCCGGCGGCTCCAATCTGCGTTTCATGCTGACAGAAAACACGATTGGCGCACATTCGTCAGAAATGCCCGTCGGGACTTACAAGAAGGGCCATCGTCACTTTGATGGCGTTTGCGTTTTCGCGGTCACGGGTCAGGGCTATTCGCTACTCTGGCATGAAGATGACCAAGAATTCACCCGGGTCGATTGGGAGCATGGCTGCGTCTATTGCCCGCCCGATTCCATGTTCCACCAGCATTTCAACATTTCAAACCACCCTTCCCGCTATCTGGCACTCCAAATCGGCACTGTGCGTTATCCTCTTCTGCAGATGAAGCGCGATATCTGGACGGTTGGCGTCGACAAAGACGTGAAAGAAGGCGGCGCTCAGGTGGAATATCAGGATCAAGATCCACGCGTGCATGGCATTTGGCTTGATGAAATCGCGAAGCATGGCGTTGAATCGCGCATGGGGCCTTTTATCGATGAGACCCAATTTCCGGGGGCAAAGAAATGAGCGAGACCATGCACCCCGACCTCGACACGAAATTTATGGTCGATCCCTATTTGAATTGGGTGAAGGCCGAAGGCGCACCCATCTATGAAGGTGCCGCACTCGATCTCATGGCACTCGATGTGAAGCCCTGGGCGCGCTTTGGTATGAAAGGCGCCGTCTGCCATATTGATGGACGCTGCGATTACCTCACGGCCTTTCTCTTCGGGCTGGAGGCTGGACAGGCGTCAGCGGCGATCCGTCACACTTATGAAGATGTCTTCTATGTGCTCTCCGGCAACGGCGAAACACAGATCACCCTCTCAGACGGACATGAGATCACGATCGAATGGAGCGAGAAGAAACTATTTGCTGTGCCGATCAATGCGACTGCCCGCCATAAAGCCGGATCATCAGGTGCGCGCTTCGTGGCACTCAGCGACTTCCGCTATTTGATGGGCCTGTATCGCAACGAGGCCTTTCTATTTGGCAATACATCACCGCTTCATGGACGCCAGAAACGTGCGATTGATGCCGGCCTTGTTGTCAATCCCATGACGGCACCTGTTTCAGCTGATGAGCTAGCGCCGTTGGCTCTGGCTGATCTATCTGTTGGTGTTGATCTCACGACAATTGGGGCGAAATCATCGACGCTCGCGCGGCGTCAGATGCAGGGGCGTCATCTTCTGGGCGTTGATGGACAAGGCTTCAGCCTCTCCTTCTCCAACCAAACAAGTGACATCCGCCGCATGGATTGGCGCCACGGCATGCTGTTCGGTCTCAAGGGCATGCATTTCCACCAGCATTTTAATGCTGGCGGCGCCCCTGCCCGTTTTGTTGCCGTCGAACTGGGATCACCCTCCTCGCCCATGTTCCGCAGCCGCCGCTCGACCTATGGCGATGCGTCGGTCTACGCCTCGGGGGCTGCAATCATCCCCCGTGACCAAGAGCGACCCGAGGTCCGCGCGGCCTTGGGCTGAAATCCCTCCCCCTATCAAAAGGCCCGGCAACCTCGGTTTTCGGGCCTTTTTTGTGCGCGTTCCGAACGGCTTGACTATTTTTGTGCTTTGCTGCGCTGCACCTTGATCCAGCGCAAGGCACGCATCCTCCAGCCCGCTAATTTCTCTTATGCGGAACATCTTTCCGCATAGAGGAACAATCGGGTCGCAACGTCGACCCTTTTTGAGGGGCAGCCATGCTGAACAAAGACCAAAATGATCTCGTCACCCAAACCGGTCCCGGCACGATGATGGGTGATTTGTTCCGCTGCTATTGGCTGCCCGTTTTGCTCTCCGATGAGCTGCCGGAGAATGATTGCCCGCCGGTCCGTGTGAAGATTCTCTCTGAGCGGTTGATCGCGTTTCGCGATTCAGAGGGCAAACTCGGCTTGATCGACGAATTCTGCCCGCATCGCGGCGCATCGCTTTGGTTCGGCCGCAATGAAGAATGCGGTTTGCGTTGCCCGTATCACGGCTGGAAATTCGATGTGAACGGCCAATGCATCGACGTGCCTTCAGAGCCTGCGGAATCGGGCTACGCGAAAAAGATCAAGCTCACATCTTACCCCGTGATCGAAAAAGGCGGCGTGATCTGGACCTATATGGGCAAGGCCGAAAACATGCCCCCCGAACCCTCATATGAATTCTGCTCGGTCCCACGCAAACAGAGCTTTACCTCTAAGCGTTTGCAGGAATGCAATTGGTTGCAGGCGCTCGAAGGCGGCATCGATTCAAGTCACGTCTCTTGGCTGCATCGTGGCGACGTGAAGGCCGATCCCTTGTTCAAAGATGCGGGTGGCAACAAATATAATCTGAATGATCTGGCGCCTGTGTTCGAAGTCATCGACAGCGAAGGCGGCCTCTATATCGGCGCGCGCCGCATGGCCGAGGATAACCAATATTACTGGCGCATCACGCCTTGGCTAATGCCTTGCTTCACGGCAGTTCCCCCGCGCGGCGATTATCCGATGCATGGCCACTTCTGGGTGCCGATTGATGATGAAAATTGCTGGGCCTGGAGCTTCGACTATCACCCCGTCCGCGCACTGACGCCGGAAGAAGTTGGACATATGAAGTCCGGCAAAGGGGTGCATTGCAAATATGTGCCGGGCACCTATCGGCCGCTCGCCAATAAGGACAATGATTATCTCATGAGCCGTGATGCCCAGAGGGCGGGCACCACCTATAGCGGCGTGGAAGGCATCGCCATCCAAGATTCCTCTTTGCAAGAATCCATGGGCCCGATTGTTGACCGCACGAAGGAAAACCTCGTCGGTTGTGACAACGGCATCATTATGGCGCGCCACAAGATCATGCGCGCTGCGAAAGCTCTCCGGGAGAAAGGCACTCTTCCCCCCGCTCGATCCCCGGAACAGCAGAGCGTCCGTGCGACTGCCTTGCTTCTCAAACGCGACGTCCACTTCAAGGATGGCGCCAAGGAAGCATTGCAGGCTCGGCCGGGAGTTCCGCAAACGTCGGTCTGACCTCCCGTAGGCCGTACGTTTTTTGACTTGAAGCCGCCGCAGTAATGCGGCGGCCTTTTTATGGGTGTGCGAATCGCTTGCGGCAAAGCCGCAGGTGACTAGAATAGAGCCCAAAGGCGGCCCGCTTCACGAGGCGCCATGGGAGGAGAAATGACGGGAGCGCTGGACGGAATTCGCGTGGTCGAATTCGCCAATTACGTTTCTGGCCCCTATGCCGGCATGCTGCTGGGCGATATGGGCGCGGATATCATTAAAGTTGAAGAACCCACAAAGGGCGATCCTTTCCGCGGCTGGGGCCGCGTCGAATATTCGCCGACGTTCGGTTCGGTCAATCGCAACAAGAAGAGCGTCACGCTGGATTTGAAGAGCGAGCAAGGCAAGGCGGATGCGCGCGCGCTTATCCTCTCGGCTGATGTCGTGATTGAAAATTTCCGTGTTGGCACGATGGATCGCCTGGGCCTTGGCTATGATCTGTTCACCGAAAAAAATCCGGGCCTCATCTGGTGCTCGATCACCGGCTTTGGATCGGATGGACCCTATGCCATGCGACCGGGCTACGACACAGTCGGACAAGCCTCGAGCGGATTGCTGAGCCTCCTGACGGATGTGGCTAATCCCAAGCCAATGGGAATTTCCTTGTCTGACCATTTGGGCGGGATGAATGCGGCCAATGGTATTTTAGCTGCCATCATTGCTCGCGGCCGCACCGGTCGTGGTCAGCGCGTCGAAACCTCTCTGCTGGAATCAACGCTGTCTTTCTGCGGCGAAAATGCAGCTCGCTTTTTCGAAAATGGCAAAGTGCCAGGTCGTGCGACCCGGACGCACCAAGCCCAAGTCTATGCTTTCACCGCGAGCGACGGAAAAGCTTTCATTGTCCATCTCTCATCGCCATCGAAATTCTGGATCGGATTGACTGAAGTCGCTGGCCATCCCGAATGGGCCGACGACCCGCGTTTCAAGACGAAAGAGACGCGTGCGAAAAATTATGATGCGTTGAACGAGCTCTTGGCCAATGTCTTCAAGGGCAATACGCGGGCCTTCTGGTTGCAAAAGCTTCTCGACCGCGACGTGCCATCAGCGCCTCTCAATACGCTGGATGATGTGTTTGCCGATCCGCAAGTGCAGCATCTGAAAATGCGTGTCGACGTACCCCACCCCAAACTCGGTCAGGTCGGTTATGTGCGCAATGGCGTTCGGCTGTCGGATACGCCGACCTCGGTGCGCACCTGTTCGCCGGAGTTGGGCGAACATAATGACGAAATCCTCATACCTCTGCGTGCGAAAGGGGCCTGACATGATGAAAAGAGCAGGTCTCGCAATTCTCTCTTTGTGCCTCTCCCTCGCGCAGGCACAAGCTCAGTCCGCTGCTGACTTTTTCAGAGCCCGCAAAATGACTTTGATCACCTCGGCTTCGGTCGGTGGTGGTTATGATCAATATGCGCGTCTCTTGTCACGCCACATGCCAAAATATCTACCGGGTGGGCCGAGCATGATCGTGCAAAACATGCCAGGCGCCGAAGGAATTAAGGCGGCCAATTATCTCTATTCAGTCGCACCACGCGACGGCTCTGTCGTGGGTGGCTTGCAGCGCAATACGGGTCTGGCCAAATTCTATCACCCCGATAGTTCGAATGCGCAATTTGATGCGCGGAAATTCATCTGGCTGGGCTCGACGCAGCAGGAGATTGGCTTCTTCCTGATGCGGACAGCGACAGGCGCGCTCGATCTCAATGGTCTGAAACAGCGCGAGACCACGGTCTCTTCGACGTCGCGCAATTCGCCCAGCTCCATCTATCCGCGTCTGTTGAACGCGCTCTATGGAACGAAAATCCGCGTGATCGAAGGCTATGACGGGTCGCAGACATCGCTCATGGCCATTGAGCGGGCCGAAGTGGACGGGCACGTATCCGGTGGCACCTCAGCCAATTTCCGTGCGCGTTATCGTCCTTGGGAAAAATCTGGTCAGGTCGCCATGATCATGCAGCTCGGCATGGAGCGGGATAAAGAATATCCCAACGTGCCCACAGCTCTTGAGCTTGCGCCCGATGAAACCACTCGCGCAATTTTTGAAATCGCATTCGTCGAACAGGTGATGGGCCGCCCATTTGTCCTGCCGCCGGACGTCCCCAAAGATCGCGTAGAAGTTTTGCGTGCTGCTTTCGACAAAACCATGGTCGATAAAGAATTCATTGAAGAAGCCGCCAAACAGGGTGCAGAGATTGATCCTGTAACAGGTGCGCGCATCAATGAATTGCTCGACAAAGTTTATACCGCTCCGCCGGCACTTGCCCAGCGCGTCCGCGATCTCGTGCAATAAGGTTTTTTATGATCAATGCCATCACACCCTCACGTGAATTGCGTGACACATGCGCCATTGTCGGCACTGCGACGAGTAAACTCGGCAAAGTTCCGGGCGTCTCCAGCCTCGATCTTCTGATGGATGCCATCCGTAACGCACTCGATGATGCCGGCTTAAAAGCCAGTGACATCGACGGTGTCTTGTGTCGCGGACCGGATGAATCCTATTCGCACCATCAATTGCTGGCCGAGCGCCTCGGCATCAATGCACGCTTCTCCACCACGCTCACCAATGGTGGCGCCAGCCAGATTATGTCTGTTGCGCTTGCCGTTATGGCGATCCGGTTTGGCTTGGCCAATACGATTGTCTGTGGCTTTGGCCGCGATACTTGGTCGCGTACGCATGCGAGCGAAGAAGCGCGTGTGCGCAATGAGACGCGTCCCGAATCCATGCTCGCACGCGAGTTTGGTCCTGAATATGGCTATTTTGGTGCCACTGCTGCCCATGCCTTTGGCGCCACGCGCCACATGCATCTTTACGGCACGACACGTGATGACTTCGGTGAAATCGCTGTCGCCTTCCGCGAACATGCGTTGCGCAATCCCGATGCTTCAATGAAGAAGCCACTAAGCATTGAAGATTATCATGCCGGCCGGCTGATCGTGGCGCCTTTCGGCATTTACGATTGCAGCTTGCGCTCAGATGCGGCGGGCGCTGTGATTGTGACCAGTGCCGCACGCGCCAAAGATTTGAAAAAGCCGCCCGTCATGATCAAGGGCTTTGGCTTCCAAAATAATACGCGCGGTTGGTTTGCCGATGACAATATGGTTGTCACAGCCGCCAAGCAGGCGGGTGAAGCCGCTTATGCCATGGCGGGCCTTGGCCCCAAAGATGTCGACACAGCGCAGATCTACGATTGCTTCACTTATATGGTGCTCACACAATTGGAAGATTACGGCTTCTGCAAAAAGGGCGAAGGCGGGGCTTTCGTTTCGTCAGGCGCCTTGCGCTTGGGTGGTGCTCTGCCGTGCAACACGTCCGGCGGTCAGCTGTCTGAAGCTCATTGCGAAGGCATGTTGCAGATCGTTGAGGGTGTGCGCCAATTGCGTCACCTCTATCCTGAAAATCGGCAGGTCAAAGATGCCGATATTGCACTGATTTCCGGTCACGGCGGCAATCAGGTCTGTCATTCCACTCTCATTCTGGGGCGCGCATGATGAGCGATCTTGTTCCAAAACCAAAGCCCCGCCCTGCTCCGGAATCCTTGCCTTATTGGCAAGCGGCGCGCGAACATCGTTTGGCTTTGCCCAAATGCGAGGATTGCCAGAAATTCTGGTTTCCGCCGTCGCGCACCTGTCCGCATTGTTTGTCGACGAAATTTTCGTTCGAGAATGTCTCAGGCAAAGGAAAGATCTTTTCCTTCGTCACATTCCACCGTGTCTATCGCCCGGCCTTCGCCAATGATGTGCCCTATGTCGTTGCGCTGATCGAGCTCGATGAAGGTCCACGCCTGTTGAGCAATATTATGGGTGTTACTCATGATCAGGTGAAATGCGAGATGCGTGTCGAAGTTGTCTTTGATGATTATGACGAAGATATTTCGATCCCGAAATTCAAACTCGTCTAACCAATCTGGTTCAAGGCCGTTTGAACATGCTGTTCAGCGGCCTTGATAGCCTCCTGCGGTTTTTGTCCCGCGGGAATAGAGGGTAAAATGGCGACGCGGATCACGCCGGCGCGCTTGGTTTGATTGCCCGGGAGCCAGAACCGACCTGAATTCATGGCGACCGGCAGCAAAGGCGCGTTGAGTTTGCTGTAGAGCAATTCAACGCCACGTTTGAACTCAACATTTGCATCTGGCGCCTGGCGTGTACCTTCTGGAAAAATCAGAACACTGCGTCCATGCTCCAAAGCGCGCTGCCCCTCATCCACCATTTGGCGCAGCGCCTTGGTCCCTGCATCGCGATCAATCGGGATCATCGGAGAGCGTTTCAAGTAAGCGCCGAAAACCGGAATTTTTAAGAGCTCGATCTTCGTAATGATCGCCACTTCGGGAAAGAAGAGCAGATAGGTGATGGTCTCCCACGCGGACTGGTGGTTCGACACAATGAGGCACGGCTCGGCCGGAAGATTTTCCAAACCATCAATATGATGCGTGATGCCAACGACCCATTTGAGCAAGCTGATGACACCGCGCGCCCAAACACGCGTGCATGCGCGCACCATTTTTGGGCGCGACCCAAGTGCTATGACGACAATGAGGACGAGGCCAAAGATAGCCGTCCAAAGCGTCCAAAGGCCGGCAAATAAGTATGAGCGAATCTTCTGCATGGCACCCAACATGAGGATGAGCCTTTTAAATCCCACGCTCGTTAACTTCCTCTTAAGCTTCGCAGTCCGGCTTACCGCCGCGTGAAAATGCGTGACGCGGGAAGAGTTTTCGAGCAAACTAATTTTTGGGGTTGGGATGTTCGTGTCTTGAGAGGGCAGGATTTTTGTCGCCATTCCTCAAAAAAACAACCCGTCTTTGGCTGACGCCCCCACTAATCTTTACACTTCTTGTCCTAACAGCAGCGCTTGCGCGATTGTGGCCTCTTCATGTGCATGCCCTGTGGTTCGACGAAGTGTTCTCGATTTATTACGTCCAAAAAGGCTTTGGCGCCATTTGGGGCGCGGATTGGCTCCTAGAGCCGACGCCACCTTTATATTACAGCCTGCTCGCGCTTTGGACGACAGCGTTCGGACAAGCTGAACCTGTTCTGCGCTTTCTTTCACTTGTCACCTCAAGCATTGCAGCAGGTTTCATCTATTTATCCGGACGCCGCTTGGCTGGCGAAGGTGCGGGCATACTCGCAGCTCTCCTGTGGTCGTCTCTGCCGCTATCAATTGATTACGGGCTGGAGATCCGCGCCTATGCGCTCGTGTTTCTCGAAATATCCGTGCTCACCTATTTATTCATTTGTTTTATTCAAGACGCCCTATTGCAAGATAAGAAACTGCCCGCCCTCAGGGCCAAAATCGCAGCGTTCTTTTCGACTGGACTTATTCTGAGCTACACGCATGTCACAGGCATCTTAGCTTTTGCCTCTTATTGCAGCATTGGACTGGCCGTCCTTTGGATCAATCGCCGCGATTTATTGGCCCCGTTTTGCATCGGCGGCTTCGCCTATTGTTTAGCCCTGACCCCACAGATCTACGCCAGTGCGCAGGTGATGACAGGCAATGCGCCAACACTTGCTTGGCTCGTCACACCGGGGGTGATGGATGTTATCGCGCTGATGCGGGCGTTGATGGTTGGCAACATGCCATGGGGCGATCACTCAGCTCGGCTCATTTTGGCGATCTGGTTTTGCGCCGGCGTGCTTGGCCTATCACGTCTGCGCCGTAAGGATGGTGTGCTGGTTGCAACAACTCTGGGTGTATCATTTCTCGGTCTGATTATCTTTGTTGCCTTTTCACGCTTTCAGGCTGTCCTGCTGAACCGGACGACCCTCTGGATGATGATCCCTGCGCTTCTCTTTCTCAGCATGGGTCTTGCACGTTTTCCGCGCCTACCCTTCGCTCTCCTTTCGATTGTCTTGCTGAGCGCAAATGCAGTGGCATCGAAAACGAGTCTCGACATCAGGGCTGATCAACGCGGGGATTGGCGGGGAATTCAGGAAGTCGTCGAACATTCTGACCCGAATATTCTGATCGTGACCGTCGATGGCGAATTGGCTTGCGAATTCCATTACGTCGCGCCTGCGCTTTACGCACAACTCCGGCTTGCGGATCTTCAAGGCAAAGCTCACTTCCAACGGACACAACGCGTCGATCTTTTCTGTAATCAACCGCCGATGATTGAAATAGATAAAATGCGTGACGCCCTCACATCAGGTCATGACGTCTGGATCATCGGTCGTATGCCCTATTATGAAAATGGGGCGCGTATGCGGCAGGATGTCGAGCAAATGAGGGACGTTCTCACAAAGGAATTTGTCGTGAAAAAGCGTATTGAGAATTACGCGTTCATCGCGCTCCTTTTTGGAAGCCGCGGCCGTTGATCTTTATCTGGTAGAAAACGCTGGCCGATCAGACCCCAATGGGCCCGCCAAACGCGAGAATTCAAAGGCAAGATCGCCAACCCTGAGCGGCGGTTTCAAACGCCGGGCTGGCCCCCAATGTGTGTGTTCAACCACCTCCTGCAAATCGGCGGTGCTTTCGGCCGCAAGCGGCCCCTGCGCTTGGCTAGAAAGGCTAGCTACTTCAGCCGCCGTCCGCGCCAGTGAGAAGCGAATGGTCGAACCCGTCCCATTCTGGGCTTCGCATAAAGCGCGCAGCACAGCAGCGGCCATCATGTGGCCTGTGCCGTAATCCAAAGCTTGAACTGGCAATTGTTGAGGTGAACTCGCCTTTGCGTAACGCATCTCTTCCTTAGCAAGGCCGGTGCTCATTTGCACGACCGTGTCAAAGCCACGACGTTTGGCCCATGGACCTGTCCATCCGTAGGCATTCAATGCGACGTCGATGAGATTAGAATTGATTTTTAGGCGAGCGCTTTCTCCAAAACCAAGCTTCTCTAGAGCATCGCCACGATAGCCGTGCACGATGACGTCCGCTTCAGCGATAAGCTGCGTGAATATGCGACGATCTTCTGTATTGGTGAGATCAAGCCGCGCTCGGCTTTTGCCGGGTGTTACTTCCGGCAACACAGCCGGCTCATCCCAATCAGGTGGATCGATGCGCAAGACATCTGCGCCATAGGCTGCCAAGAAACGTGTCGCAATCGGTCCAGCCAGAATGCGCGTCAGGTCTAATACGCGCAACCCTTCTAGCGGCCGATCTGGACGACCAAAGCTGCGCAAGCGACGGGCAGACGTTGTTTCCCAATGGATGAAAGGCTCACGCCCAACAGCTTGGCCCTGCGGTTGCGTGGACCATTCATCCGCGCTCAGCATTTTCGCGGCAACGCCCCCCTCTGCGACAATTGCTTCTTGCAATGTCTCCGCATCCCACGAGCGGACAGCGTTAGCGACAGAATGAGAATTTTCATGACAGGCTAGAACACGCAGACAAGCCGCGCGATGATGCGCGGCATTGGTATGGAGGCGAATAAAGCCATCTTTGGTTTGGTAGTTTCCCGCAATCGGGTCCCATTGTGGGGGCAGTGACCAGCCGGTGGGTCTGATCGATTTGGCAAACCAAAACGACGACAAGCGACGATCAACGATCACGCCAGCTTTAGCCCCGCCGCGCCGCTCAACAAATTCGGCTAGTGCGATCCCGGCGGATGCGATAGAGGCCGCAGCAAAATCCGTCACCGCAAAAACAGATGGAATCGCTCCCTGCCCCGTTTCTTGAACCTGGCCTAAAAGCTCGTCTGACCCGCGCAGAGCAGACCAGATTTTTCCAAGAATGGTGTGTGTCTGCGACAAGCGTCAGCCCGTATAAAGATTCGCATATTGATCGCGCAGAACATTTTTTTGGACTTTGCCCATCGTATTGCGCGGCAGATCATCCAAGAAAATGATTTTCTTGGGCTGTTTAAATTTGGCCAAACGATCTTGCAGCGCATTGATGATCGCTTTTTCATCGATCTGGTCGGGCTTGGTACGCACAACAACAGCGGTCACGCCTTCGCCAAAGTCGGGATGAGGGACACCAATGACAGCGCTTTCAAAGACGCCCGGCATGGCATCGATCTCGGACTCGATTTCCTTCGGATAGACATTAAAGCCACCCGTAATGATCAAATCTTTGCCGCGTCCGACAATATGCACATACCCACGCGCATCAATTTTTCCCAGATCCCCGGTGATAAAAAACCCATCCGGCTTGAATTCGGCCTCGGTCTTTTCGGGCATGCGCCAATAGCCCTTAAAGACATTTGGCCCCTTCACTTCGATCATGCCGATTTCATCGGCCGCCAAAAGCTTGCCGCTCTCGGGATCAGCGATCCGCACTGACACACCCGGCAAAGGGTACCCGACCGCACCCGGCACCCGATCCCCATCATAAGGATTTGACGTATTCATATTGGTTTCCGTCATGCCATAGCGTTCAAGAATCGCATGCCCCGTCTTGGCGCTCCATTCGCGATGCGTATCGGCCAACAGCGGTGCTGAGCCAGACACGAAAAGACGCATGTTCTTGACGTTCTCTTTGTTCAGTTTGGGATGCTGCAACAGACGGACATAGAATGTTGGCACGCCCATCAAACAAGTCGCGCGTACCATAAGCTCCATGATTTTTTCCGGATCGAACTTCGGTAAAAAGATCATCGATGCGCCGGAGAAAAACGTCACATTCGAGGCAACGAAAAGACCATGCGTGTGATAGATCGGCAAAGCATGGATCAACACATCTTTCGAGCTGAAGCGCCAATATTCAACTAGCGTTGTGGCATTGGAATGAAGATTGTCATGGGTGAGCATCGCGCCCTTGGAACGACCCGTCGTCCCTGATGTGTAAAGAATGGCCGCGAGATCATCGCCTTGACGCGCAACTGTGTTGAACTCAGGCGATTGCTCAGCTGCGGCGGAGACAAGACTTCCTTTGCCGACCGGATCAATTGTGAGGACCTTTGCGCCCACTTTGGCGGCAAGTTGCTGAATGCCCGGTTCCGACGCTGGGTCGCAGACAATCAGGCTTGGTTCGGAGTCACTTATGAAATAATCGAGCTCAGCCAACGTATAGGCTGTATTGAGCGGCAAATAGACAGCCCCGGCGCGGACAGTTGCCAAATAGAGGACAAGAGCCGGAACGGATTTTTCGACCTGCGCTGCGACGCGATCACCAGACTTCACACCTTGCGCTACAAGCACATGCGCAATCTGCGCCGAAAGCGCGAAAAGATCGCCGTAGGAATAAATCGTTCCGTCGATATTTTCGATGGCCCGAGCGGCCAAGTTCGGCGTGTTACGGGACAGGCGGTCGAACAGGTTGCTCATCAGAAAAGCCTTCAGCGGCTGGTGGCCGGCCCCATGACGAGATCCGGCAAAGAGGTCGAGATAGACGGAAAGAGACACAATACGATCACAGCGCCGATCATCAGGACGACAAAGGGCAATGTTCCGTAAATGACCTCCTTCAGAGGGATATCAGGCGCAATATTGCGAATGACGAAAATATTCAATCCCACAGGGGGGTGGATCAGCCCCAATTCCATGACAATCGTCATCACCACACCAAACCAGATCAGATCAAATCCTGCCGCCTTGATGGGGGGCAGGATGATCGGCGCAGTCATCAGGATGATCGAGACCGGGGGCAGGAAGAAGCCGAGAACCACAACCAAGAGGAGAATGGTGGCCAGCAAGAACCACTTGTCCAAATTCAGCGCGACAATGGCCTGGGCTGCGCCTTGGGAGATATGCAGATAGCTCATGACGTAGGAATAAAGCAGCGACATGCCGATGATCATCATCAGCATCGTGGATTCCCGCAAAGTCGACGACAAAATGGGTTCGAGGTCGGCTGGCCGCCACACGCTATAAATGATTGCGATCAGGGCGAGAGCCAACAGTCCGCCAAGTCCCGCAGTCTCGGATGGCGTGGCATAGCCGCCATAGAGCGCAAACATGACACCCGTCAGCAAAGCCACAAACGGAATGACGCGGGGCAAGGAGCTGATCTTCTCAGCCATCGTATATTGATGCTTCTCGAGAATATTATGGGCGGTGCCTGAGCGCTCATATTCGGCACGTGCGGCGCGATATTCCTGCTGGAAGCGAACAACCGCATAGGCCGCAAAAAGCAAAACCAAGAAGATCCCTGGACCAATCCCAGCCAGAAAGAGCCGCCCGAGGGATTGCTCGGCTGCCACGGCATAAAGGATCATGGTGATCGAGGGGGGCAGCAAAATGCCAAGCGTCCCACCAGCAGCAATGAGACCTGCTGCAAAGCCACCTGAATAGCCGCGCTTGCGCATCTCCGGGATGCCAGCGGAACCAATCGCTGAACAAGTGGCCGGAGATGACCCCGCCATGGCCGCGAACAGAGCACAAGCAAAGACATTCGCAATGCCAAGTCCGCCCGGAACGCGATGCATCCAGGCGTGAAGCGCGGAATAAAGGTCTTGCCCTGCCCGCGATTTGCCAATCGCCGCGCCTTTCAAAATGAAAAGCGGGATCGACAGCAGGGTGATGGAGGCCATTTCCTCAAACACATTCTGCGTCACCGTATCAAGCGAGGCGGCCGGCATAAAAAAATACATAGAAACGATAGCGACAGCACCAAGCGCAAAAGCGATGGGCATTCCGGCGAACATGGCAAAGAGTGTCGCGCCACCATAAAGGAGGCCAACTGTCAAAGTCGTCACGAGCGCTGCCCTTTATGTAGCCCGACTGCAATCTGAAGTGCGATTTGAATGCAGAGAAGTGTCATGCCAGCGGCCATGACCGAATAGGGAATCCAAAGCGGTGGCGCCCAGGTTGAGGATGTCACCTGCCCGTCTTCCCAAGCCTCATGAAACAAGGTCCATGATTTCCAAGAGAAGAATGCGCAAAAGGCAAGGCTTGCGACGTCGACAAGCAACACACGCACCCGATTAGCTGCGGGCGAGAGAAACCCTACAAGCGCATCAATGCCAACATGCCCACGTTTAGATTGCACATGGGCAGCGGTCAAAAAGGTCGCGCCCACCAGCAGAAAAACCGAAGCCTCATCCTGCCAATAGGTCGGCGCTTTGAAATAATATCGCACGACAACGCTATAGCTGAGGATCAAGCTGGCCGCGATCAAAGCTACTGAAGCGAGGACCATGATGATTTTGTTCACGACGCCCAACGCACTTTCGGCGGCCCCAACAGGACCGCCGATCTTGCCCGCTTGTGGAGCAGCGCCCGGTAATTCAAAACCATGCGCGCTCATGCAGGGACAGCCTCTGCAAGCTGAAGCAATTTAGCACTCCCGGAATTCTTCCCGGCATAGTCATTCCAGGCCGTCTCGCGGGCAATCTTGCGCCATTTCTCGACAATTGTTTCATCAAGATCGTGAATTTTCGCGCCAGCTTTTTCGTAAATTTTAGCGACCGCCTCGTCATCAGCCATAGCCGCATCGCGACCATAGGCTTCAAGCCCCTCGCCCACTTCCATAATCAAGTCTTGCTGCTTTTTCGGCAAAGCATCAAAAACCGATTTCGAAATGATCAGTGGCTCAAGCATATACCAATAAGATTTCCCGCGCCCTGTCGTGAGGTGTTTGGCAATCTCTTCCAGCTTGAATGAAATCAGACTTGTTGAGGACGTCAGACCTGCATCACAGGCGCCCGTTTGCATGGCGGCATAAAGTTCATTGGAGGGCAATGATAAAACAGCCGCCCCAGCCGCTTGCAGCATCAAATCCATTTCACGCGAGCCGCCACGGATTTTCATTCCCTTGGCGTCCTCTGGATTTACCAGTGGCGCGGAACGGCTCGCCACACCACCAGCCTGCCAAATCCATGTAACAATCATGATGCCCTTGTCATTTAAGAATTTTGAAAATTCTTTCCCGACGGCCGCTTGTTTCCACGCCAGACCCTGCTTGTAAGAACTCACAAGCGCGGGCATGAGCCCAATATTCACCTCGGGCATTTCACCGCCTGCATATGAGATTGGCACAAGCGACATATCAAGCGCGCCCTTACGCAGCGAAGACACTTGCGAATTCACTTTCATGAGCGATGAGCCCGCGTAAACTTGCGCGGCCATTTCGCCCGAACTTTTCGCGGCCAGTTCTTGCGCAAAACGATGGCACAGAATATCGCGGAAATCTCCGTCCTTGCCATTTGATCCGGGAAATTGATGCGAGATTTTTAAAGTCGTCGCCGCTTGAGCGGAGGAAAATTTCAACAATGCGGGAGCAGCAATCGAACCCGCGAGCACATGGCGGCGCGTCAATGTCATAGGCTTTCCTCCGATTTTTCTCTCCGTCCAAACGGCCGACAAGAGCCGAGCTGAAACACCAGCATAACAGAGATTTTTGAGAAGTCGGAAACGACTTTCGCATGAGACATATTGCAGTGCGAAAACCCGTCAAAAAAGTTCCCGAGCCTCGCCATCACGATGCAAACAAACCCCTCAGAGAGCATCGAAATTCGTGATCATTCTTTGCGTTAAACCGCGCCGGTTTCTAAACAAAATATAAAAACAAATATTGAACCGCACCTGCCCCCGTGCCACTCTGTTCGGGCCATGAGGGAACACCCACGCAGACATGCGTGAAGGACTAGCCCCTGTTCTCAACCAGGCTGGATCTGTCGAATTTTGTGGAACTTGCCTTGGCGATCCAAAATTCGGCTGACCGCACAACAACCCCTCCTCGGCACCAACTCCGGCCCATTGGCGGGCGGCTCAAACGTAGCTTTGATGTCTGCGCAGCAATAATAGCGCTCGTGCTGCTACTCCCATTGATCCTGAGCATTAGCGCAATCATCTTTAGCTTAAATGGTGGTCCGGTCATCATCCGACACCGCCGTATCGGGCACGCAGGCGAAAGCTTTGGTTGTTTAAAATTTAGAACGATGGTGAAAAACGCAGAAGATGTTCTCGCACGTCACTTGCGCGAGGACCCAAAAGCGGCCGAAGAATGGGAAAAGCAACGTAAACTTTGCAAAGATCCGCGCGTAACAAAGATTGGCTCGATCTTACGGAAAACAAGCCTTGATGAGCTGCCCCAGCTTCTCAATATTCTCAATGGGGATATGAGCCTCGTCGGGCCCCGCCCAATTGTTGAAGACGAAATCCCCAAATATGGATCCGCGGTTCGGCTTTACCTGCAGGCACGCCCTGGATTAACGGGCGCGTGGCAAGTGAATGGCCGTAGCGATATCGAATATCAAAAACGCGTTGCTCTCGACTCGGATTATCTCACCAATTGGTCTTTAAAAACGGACGTGATCATCATCCTGCGGACTTTGCCAGCCGTCATTAAAGCACGTGGCGTTTATTGAATTGCGAGCACGCCTCGCGCAGGAAGTCCCTCGCTGAGATAATAATCAATCGGCCGCGTGGAAATGCCGCCATCGAGCCTAAGCCTGAAACGTAGGCGCAAACGAAACTCAAGCCGATTAAATAGCCACCAGTGACGTCAAAGTGACGCAAGCCGGCGATCACAGCGAAAGTGATCATCGAGGCAACGATATTTGGCAAGGTGTCGAGCGCTAAATCGATATGTGAAACGATTTTCCTGCCAGCGAAAAAAAATTGAATCGGCAAGTGGAAAAAGATTTCTGCGAAGGCATAGGCGGTAGCAACGCCAACGGCGCCCCACCGCAGACTAATAAAGAAGGCGCCTGAAATAACGAGGGACGAACTCAGGCTCACCCACATGAGGTCTTGCCCGCGCCCCTCTGCCAGAAAAAGCCATGTAGAGCACATCAACAACGGCTGCACCAAGCCTGCGAATCCGAGCCAGAAAAAAATATCAGCGACAGAGCTCCATTCATCGCCAAGTAAAATAAAAACAAGCTCTGGTGCACAAGCAATCGCGACACACATGCCAGGCATCATTAACAGAGAAAGCAAGCCCGAGGCATGAAGATAAGCGCGTCGATAAGATTGAGGCTCTGTTTGTAGACGGCTAAGAATGGGCACCATCACACGACTGATCGGGTTGCCAAGATTTTCGACCGGATACAAAAGAAGCTTATAGGCACGATCATAAAAACCTAGTGCGACAGCCCCGAAGCTACGTCCAATCAAAATATTATCTAAATTTCTCACCAAATAATTGGCGATATTATGCCCCGCAATCCAAGCCCCGAAGGAGAACATGCCATCGAGGCTCAGCCTCCATTTCGGTATTTGCGGTCGCCAACCACTCACACACCAAGTTAGGGCAACCCAGACACAAACGGAGGCGAGACCGGAAAACCAGAGGGCCCAATAGCTCGGCCATACCCGCGCCATGAGCATGACGACACCGAAAGATGTGATTGCACAAATAATATCAATAATTGCGAGTAAGCGAAAACGTAGCTTGCGGGCGAGCATTGCATATTGCCCGAAACTCAAGGCACCAACGAGCAACACAAAGGCCCAGGCCTCCAAAAGGCGCACAAGTCGGGGCTCTTCATAAAAATCGGCTATAAGTGGGGCGCACACGAACAAGACAATCACAAGGCCCGTTGAAAGCCCAAGATTGATCCAGAACAAAAGGCTCGCCTGCTCAGGCTCAAGTTTTTCTTTCTGTATGATCGACTGATTGAGACCAATATCTTGCAAGAGATTCGCAAGTGCGATCACCGGTAAAGCCATCGCATAAATACCGAACTGATCAGCATCCAGCAGCCGCGCCAGAAAAATGGTCGTCATAAATTGCAATATCATTCGAATGAATTGGGATGACATGGACCAAAACATGCCATCGACAGCCAATTTACGTAAACTCATGCAAAGATAGTCTCCGCTGCGTCTTCATCATCAATGCGCGGAGATGAAACTGCAAGCTTAAGCCGATCAAGGAAAAAACAAAAAATTAAAGGTCAAATGATCTTTATCATCGCCTGCAAGGCGAATAATCTTTCGGATGGGGGTGGCCGAGGAGCAAGGCATGAACCGAAAACTTATCGTTCTCGAATTGAACGAATTGACCCCGTCATTGATGGACCGATTCATTGAATTGGGCCACTTGCCAAATTTCAAGACATTGAAAGATCGTTCCCTCTGCTTCATCTCAGACGCGCAGGAAAATCCACCGGCCCTTGAACCTTGGATTCAATGGGTCTCAATTCACACAGGTCTCCCATTCGCAGAGCATGCTGTATTTAACCTCGGTCAGGGTGAAAACTTTAAGGCTCCCCGGATATGGGACCGCGTCGCCGAAAATGGAGGGCGTTGCTTTGTCCTTGCCAGTATGAATGCGCATTTTAACAGCAAGTATAAAGACCAAATAGCTCTCATTCCTGATCCATGGGCCCTAAATCTCACTCCCAATCCTATTGATAAATATAAAGCATTTTTCAACTTCATTAGATCCTATGTTCAAGAATACACCAACAAGTCGACGCCCCTTCACACCCGGGACTATATAAATTTTTTTACTTTCATGGCTGCGAGCGGACTGTCGGGCGAGACTATAAAAAAAACTTTCGTGCAGCTTATTTCCGAGAAGACCGGTTCACCAAAATGGCAACGAGCTGCAATTCTTGACCGGCTGCTTTGGGACGTCTTCAGACATGAGTGGCGCAAAACGCAACCTGATTATGCAAGCCTCTTTTTAAACAGCACGGCGCATCTGCAACATTACTATTGGCGCGATTTTGAACCGGAAAAATTCTCACTTAAATCGGATCAAACAACAGGTGCTTCAAACGCCATTCTTTTTGGCTATAAATCGATGGACAAAATCGTCGGCGAATGTCTCGCCATGATTGATAAGAACACATCTGTGGCTTTGGTCACAGCACTTGGTCAGCAACCAATGTCAAAATACGATGATCAAGGCGGGAAACTTGTTTTCAAAATACGAAATGTCGACAATCTCCTTTGTTTCGCAGGGTATCGAGGCCCGTATCAGTATAAGCCTGTCATGGCGGAGCAGTTTCATCTGGTCTTCGAAAATCGAGAGGAAGCAGAACGAGCTTTTGAGCGGATTGATTGCTTGGAAATAGGTAGCGAAAAACTCATGGATTTGAGGGTTGAAGGTCATACGATCTTCGGTGGTTGTGCTCTCATTCAAGAGCCGATCAAAGAGACCGCAATATCAAGCAAATTCACAAACGAGCAGCTCCCGTTCTCAGCGCTCTTTTATCCTGTAGATTGCATAAAGAGTGGGATGCATCACCCAGATGGCATTTTTTGGCTATCCGGACCTGGCATTAAACAAAGAATTGAAGGGGGAAGAATACCAATTACCGAAATTCAAGAATATCTCTTGAATGCAATCGGGATGAGGGGTGACGACCAACGCGACCAGCTAATCCAATGAGGCGAAATCTTTCTTTGAGAAATGGGAGCGAATACGGTTCATGCGACTTTTGATTGGATATTTGAGAAGCGGCACAGCGTCAGGGTTTCGGAGAAGTCTCTTCACGCCACGCAATATTTTGCCGCTAGCCATGTCATCTAGAGCGCAGGAAAAATCATATGCCATCTTGAGTGAAGCGAAATGTCCCTCCAGCGCCAAACGCTCCGCAATTGAAAGCGGAAATCGCCGGCCAATCTCACGATCAAAATCAATCAAACCCCTAATATCTTGCGCTTGGAGGCGGTGTGACGTGGATTTCGAATGTTTCTGGTAAATATATCCGGCGGAATGATGCCGAATGTACCGAGTATTTTCAGCAAGCAACAAAGCGACCAACGCAAAATCCTCACCAATTCGCAAATCCTCGCGATATTTGAGGTCGTATCGCTCCAGAACACTTTTCCTGATGATCGGCTTGAGATAGCCAAGCGAAGGTTGAATTCCAAACATTTGATTGTTGTTCAGGAAATAAGCGAGATCGATCTCGCTTACCTCTCCGCTTAGCGGTTCATCAATAAAAAGCGTAAGCTGATGGGTTGTCTCCTGACGAAGCCATAAATTGTCAGCGATAATGTCCGCGTTATCTCCGATCTCTAATAGACGCGATAGCCGTCCTGGCAGCATCACATCGTCTGCGTCAAGCAAAGCCACCCATTTTCCCCGCGCTATCTGCAACCCAATATTCCGAGCAGCTCCGGGGCCACGATGCTCAATCCTTTGAATCAATATTCTGGGATCGGCCAAGCTCTTGCAACGGCTGAACGTCGAATCCGATGAACCATCATCAACGACAACCACCTCAAGGCGGACATTTTGAACAAAAGCACTTTGAATAGCCGCGATAATCGTGGCCTCTGCGTTGAACGCTGGAATGATGATGCTGACATCCACAGGATTGATCCTCGACTTGTCGACTGATTGTATGTTATTTTTTAAACGTCGCGGAACAAGCAGAGCAGTAGAATGTCAACCATAGACATTTGCATTTGTACCTATCGTCGCACCTCCCTAGAAGACACACTAAGATCAATTGCGCGACAGAGCGGGATGCAGGCTGATCTCCGGGTGATTATCGCAGACAATGATGGAAGCCCCTCAGCTAGAAGCCTTGTTGAACAAATTGCGATTGGCTTTCCCTTTCATATTACCTATTGCCATGCCCCCTCGAAAAACATCTCGATTGCGCGGAATGCTTGCCTATCGGCCTCAACGGCGCGTTTTATAGTGTTTATTGATGATGATCTGATTGCTGCACCAACATGGATTTCAAGCCTTGAGAAAGCTCGCTCTCAGACAGGTGCCGACGCCATTTTCGGTCCAGTTCAAGCCATATATCCGGAAAGCGCACCACATTGGCTTCAACAGACCAAACCGCATTCTATAAAACCTTCATTCAATAACGGAGTTCTCAAAACTGGATATAGTTGCAACGTAATGATCAAAGGAGGTCTCGCACGCGAGCATGCCTTCGACCAACGCTTTGGCGTATCAGGTGGCGAGGACACTGATTACTTCTACCGAATTTGGAAAAAGGGTGCGCACTACGCGTTTGCCCAAGATGCCACCGTAATTGAACGCATTGCCCCTACCCGTCTGACCATAAAATGGCTATTCAAACGATCATTCCGGTCCGGACAAACCTACGCGCGCCTAGTCAAGGACCAGCACTCATTTTCCTACGCATTGATATCCGCGATGATTAAGGCGGTATATTGCTTCGGGACTGCCGTCCTTATGAGTCCGTGGCCAAGTAAGAGCCGGCTATCAACAATTCGTGGCGCGCTCCACCTCGGAGTTATGCTGAGCCTTATCGGCGTCCGTGACCTGAAAATTTATAAGTAATTTCTTGCGTATCTGAGAGACATTTACAGCTGCAAGAAGAGGCACAAGCCAGATAATCCGGGCTTGATAACGATCATTGACACCTGAGATCCCTCCGCAAATCAGCGCATTTAAGATGAGCGCAGAAAGCAGGAACAAAGACGGTAACGCCGCGCGCGATCCAAGGATGAAAATAGAACCAAGTAGGACTATTATTCCGAATATAGCAGTCACATAGATAATGTTATCAAATCCAAGAAAGAAAATGTCCCCATTGTAAAGGCGCGATTCCATAATTACTTTAGAATGGGGACCCAGGATCTGGTCGAAGTTCATTTTAACAAATGATTCTTTTTGCATTGAAAAATCCGATAAGACACCAAATGAAAAAAATTGATTGAATGAATTTGTCAAAACCGCTCCAATCACATCCCCGGGGTGATCGAGAAAAACCTTGATAGCGAATCCATATTCCTCGCGTTTAATGGCTTCTCTGTCTGCTAAGGGAGCGACCGAGAAAACGCCTATGTGGGGATCCCCAGACCAAAGAAAATCGTCCTGTGTTTTGAAGCCCCGATCCTTGTATTTGCACAAGGTGATTTGGGAGACATCACACGTCGACTCTAAATATAGCCTCCCTGGTCCATCTGCGAGTAGCCGCGCCGTGACATAAGGTGCCGATTTTATCTCCGAGCCTAACCGCCAGAACACGATTTGGTTGAACGCCGATAAAGCTAGCGCAGCTATTAAAAGTGGTAGGGCGCGGAATGTCGCAATCCGCCAAATTCCAATCGATGCGTTATTCCGAATGAAGCCAAATAGGATCCATAGAAGAGAACCCAATACTAAATTTGAAACATGTACTGCGGCTGCGTAGGTTGCGATACCGACAAGTCCCCATCGCGATACGGTCGAAAGCCTATGATCGAAATAGAAAAGACTAATCATCCCGAGTAAGAGGACGCCCGCAAATATATCTGGCATAACGAACGAGGCAAAAAATGGCAGGGGCGTGATTGATATGCATAAAAGCAAGGCTATCGTAAAAAATAAACAAGACCTAGTAAGCGCAACCGAAAAAATAAATAACGTGACGGAAACGATGAGCGCTTGAACGATGATAAGTGGCCAGAGCCCGAGAAATACTGATAGATAAGCGGGAATACTGTAAAATGGTGACCGCCCACCGGCATAGGTAAGCGATGCATGTTGGCTTGAACTAGCAGGCTCGATAATTTGCGACCTGATTGGGTCCGCAAGAAGAAACCCTTCTGCATATTTAAAAATAGACTGCCCTAAGCCAATATAGTGTGACGTATCAAAGAAGATAAATGGTCCAGCATTGATCAACGCAGGCCAGAGTATGAAAATACCCCCTGATATAACCAGACCGACCGACTGAAAGCGCCTGCGATACCCCCAATCAACAATGAAAACCAGACGGTCAGCAGAAAAATAATTCACGATCAAAGCAATCGTCGAACCAAATGCGATTGCAACCCACAAAGGCACCGTTGGATTCACGAGCACGAACCACGTGTATGCAAAAAAATTGAGGGTCGCCCCTACCGATTGGGTGACAAGATAGGCTGAAAATGACGAAAACAGGTTTCTCTCTCGATCCGAGAAAGTAACAGAATAATTGATCGAAAAAGTAACAATTATGGCCAATAGGATGGCAAGACAACGAGAGACAGCGGGACCAAGATGAAGGGTGTTATTTAAGAGAGTCGTAATAGAGACATCTACTACTAGGCCAACGAAACCAACGCAGCAAAAAATAAGAAAACGGTGCCTCAGAGATAATCTTAAGAAATCAAACATTGGATACATTTTTCGACGTCGACAAATAAATAAGCCTTTTCATTTCGCGTCGTGTACGCGTGGTCAAATCCAAAATAAGACCAGTGAAGATGAAAAGAACACCGAGCATGACAAGGCCGACGCTCAATATAGCTGTCGGCACCCGCGGCACCAAACCGGTTTGTATATAAGTCCCAATAAGGGGAATACCTGCAACTAATGCTGCAAGACAAAGAAAAACACCGATGGATCCAAAAAACGGGAAGGGCCGCTCATCGCGAACGAGCCTTAAAATCAAAAGAAGTATCCTAAAACCATCACGGAATGTCCTCAGTTTGCTCGCTGAGCCCGGCGGACGATCTGAATAATCTGTTTTTATCTCTGCACAGGGAATCCGCAATTCAAGTGCATGGACCGCTATTTCAGTCTCTATTTCGAATCCACTCGACATAGCTGGAAAACTTTTAACGAAGCGACGCGACAAAACTTTATAGCCAGATAGCATATCTTCGAAATTTCGACCGAAAATAATTTGAACGATTGTCGATAGCAAGAAATTCCCGAAACGATGCCCCGGACGATAGGCACCCGGTAATGCCGTCACCCGGGCTGCGTTGATCATATCCAAATCGTCCGAAATCAAGACTTGAACCAAGTGTGGCGCTATATCCGCCTGATAGGTATCGTCACCATCGACGAGAACATAAACATCCGCATCAATATCGGAAAACATTCTTCGGACGACATTCCCCTTCCCCTGCCGAAGCTCATGTCGAACGATAGCATCCCGATCTTCTGCGATCTCCGCTGTCATATCAGTCGAATTGTTATCATAAACAAAAATACGGGCTGTTGGCAGGGCCTCCCGGAAATCATCAATCACCTGGGCAATGGTCACGCTCTCGTTAAAGCAAGGGAGCAAGACTGCAATTGACTTCCCAGCAATTTCGCTGCTCGTAACAGATGAAACTTTTAGCACGCAAGGAATCCTGCTTAGGCTGTTGATGAAGAAAGAACGCGTATTTTTTCTACAAGGTTCCTCTGATCTTCAGCAACGAAGAGTAAATCCTGTTGATCAAGATTTTTAATACGTCGACAAATGTCTGCGAATTCGTCTGAAGTTAGGCCGCTCAGAACACGCTCAAGCTCTGCAATATCCTCAAGAATAAGCCCAACCCCGCGCTGTCTCAGAAAATAAGCTGTCTCTGTGCCCTCAACTGCGATTGGCACTCTGCCAAAAGCTAAACTCTCGTAGAGCCGGTTTGGTAGGAGCCAACATGAATTGAAGCCAGATTCAAAATAATCTATGGCCCAAGAAAATTGTATCGTTTCATACAAGGAAGCAATTCCCTCTGGTTTAAATGGGCCTAGGTACCGCGTCCCTGAATGCAACTCACTCTCAAGATCAGGAAAGACATCCCGAAAAGGCCTGCCGGCAATCTGGATCTTTAGGAGATCCGGACGCCGACGGGATACATCAAGCAAATAATCAAAACTTTTACGGCAACGAAGAATCCCAAAAAACCCGATTTTGACGGGTCGCTGCACCAACGGAATACTTTGTTCTTGAGTCTCAATGCTAAGCTTATTCTCGACAATTAAAAACGGAACCTTGGCCTTTTGGCTGGGTAAAAAATATTTTTCTGCAAATGCAGGTGAGCTGGTCAGCACAGCGTCAACACGCTTCAAAACAAATCTTTCTACAACACGCAAAACAATACCAAGTGGCCCAAAGCCCGTTAGGTGACGTTGAATGTCCAGGCATTCAAACAAGACCTTTGCGTTCAAACCAAATAGCGATTGCCATAAGATCGCAAGAATTGCGTTCTCAAGATTTCGGCAAATGATAATTTGAGATCGCCTAAGAATACTGAGATGCGGAATAATGACCAAAAGGGAACCGAAAACTGATCTTAGACGGTGCAATAATTGAGCATCTCGTGTGATCCCTAAACAAATAGAACCTTCTTCCTCGGGCTGGGAGCAATCTCTGGTATCGCGTCGGAATCCAATGAATTTAACATGGAAGCTTTGCTTTAAGAAAGCCAGTCGGCGTTTGACCGCCGCGTCGTTGAGATCATGTACGAGATAGAGAATTTCGATTGTCAAATTTATCAGCTATTCATTCGCTTCAGAGCCTGTATTCTGGATTGGTAAGATCGAAACTCCAAGCGGAGCCGTATAAAATACATGCTCGAGATGTCGCAGATCTCCTTGCTTATAGCCTGCTATAATGCGGCTGGGACCATAGAGAGAGCCGTCCGATCCATCAGACAAGAGCCGCTTATAGGTGAGATCATTGTTGTTGACGATGGCTCTCAGGACGAAACGATTGATGTACTGAAAAGTAATATCGCGGATGACAAACTGAAAATCTTTCAAACGGGAATCAATCTAGGGCCAGGCGCAGCGAGAAATATTGGTCTGGCCAAAGTTGCTTTTCCATGGGTCGCGGTACTCGATGCCGATGATTACTTCCTGCCGGATCGCCTAAAGAAGTTGACTTCTTGCAGCACAGACGCTGACTTTATTGCAGATGATTTGTATTATTGCACCAATGATACAGGCAAAATAAAAATGAGGGGAATGGTTGAGCGCGCAGGATTCATTGATCTAGAATTTTTTGTTAAAAATAACATTACTACAACGAGGAAACAGCGTACCGAGCTAGGCTTCCTCAAACCCCTCATATCGATGGATTTTCTGAACCGCTATCATATCAGATATCGAGAGAATCTAAGACTTGGCGAAGATTTCGCATTTTATGTCGACGCCCTTTTTGCTGGGGCTCGTTTCAAAATAATAGATGCTTGCGGCTATGTCTCCATTGAGCGGACGGATTCATTGAGCGCTCGCCATGAGATTTCCGACTTAGAATATTTATGCGAATTCGACCATCTGAATCTTAAGCGCAAATTGAGCCAACCTGAAAGAGCTGCCTTTCATCAACACTTGCTCGATACCAAAAAACGTCTCCGGCTGAGACGATTCCTCTTTGAAAAAGCAAATGATCGATATGATGGGATGCTCAGGGAGTTCCTATGGAATCATGGAAGCGCCCGACACATCCTTGCTGAATTATTGAAAGCCAAGATACGGCCTCACAGATCGGAGTGATAAGATGACAGCAGCGGATCACTCGAAACGGGGGCATCATCGCTTCAATGACGATGATATGAAATGGTCCTTTCAAGAACTTCGAGTGGTCCTCCGGAAACATGGTCGGATGATCTCGGTATCCACTTCAGTCGTAATCCTTCTGGCGATTATTTATGTTACATTCACAACACGGCAATATACCGCCTATGCACGATTGCTGATTGATACACCACGAAACCCAATCACCATGTTAGAAGGTGGGCCCTCTCCGTCCTCGAGTGGACTTGCCATCCCGGAAGTCGAGAGTTCATTGCAAGTTCTCGTTTCTGAACGGCTCGCTTTGATTGTGTTCAATAAATTAAGCAGCGACAGTGCCGATAACCTAACGGATAAGAGGAGCGGGTTTGAGATAACCTTGTCTTTGATATCGTCATTCCCGAGCAAACTGATTGCTTTCATCTCCGGGACACCAAACGATTTTGACCCACAACGGGTAAGACTAGAAAAATTAATGAACGGGCTTTCTGTACGGCGTGTTGGATCTTCCTATGTGCTCGAAATCGCTTACACATCTCCAGACCCAAATCAGTCAGCTAAAACCGCAAACCTATTTGCAAACTCCTATGTGCAGGACGAAGTTGAGACAAAAGCCGAGATTTGGCGGCGAGCAAGCCTATGGCTTCAAAATCGCGTCGACGAACTTCGACAAAAATCTGAGGAAGCAGCACGCGCCGCACAAGATTTCAAAGCGCAGAATGGTAACAATGCGGACACCTGGCCAAAAGCTCGTGAACTCGACAGAACCGCTGAGGCATACGATGCGCTCTACTCAGCTTTTCTCAAACGTTATACTGATTCCGTCCAGCAGCAGACCTTCCCCATTTCACAAGCTCGCGTCATAACAGAGGCCACGCGGCCGCAGGTTCCAAGCCATCCTCGAAGTCTCGTCATTTTGGCATTGGCAGCAATCCTCGGGTCAAGCCTAGGAACTACAATTGCATTTGTAAGCTGGAGCATGGACCGCGCCATCAGGAGCCCGGCACAAATCAATCGTTATGGATATCGCTGTTTAACAACGCTTCCTCGTCTCCCGAGGGTCATCTCAAAAGATCCGGAAAAAGTGATGCGCACAATTATGCGTGCGCCACGCTCACAATTCGCCGAGAATCTCCGATTGGTGCGCGCCGAAATTAGTCTGCTAGAGCGGACCCGTCCTATCCGAACAATCGGACTCACTTCGGCTCAAGCTTCCGAAGGGAAAAGCAGCGTGGCTGCAAATCTCGCGCAGCTCTATTCTACCTCCGGTAAAACACTCTTAATCGATGCAGATCAAAGAAACCCACAGATCACAAAAATCATCAAACCCGATAAGACCGATCTGAATACGCCAATCTTCGGCTGTAGAGATCTGGACTTCATATGTCCCAAACCGCACAAAAACGAACATGCAGCGTGGTTCGAGACAGCGGAGTTCGAAACTCTCATATCTGATGCGTCTGCCAAATATGAAAAGGTGTTCATTGATCTTCCCCCAGCTGGGGTCGTTGCTGAAGCGAGATATGCAATTCCGCTTCTCGATGCCATCATTATCATCACTGAATGGGAAGCGACGCCTGCCGAGGCCTTTATATCCTGCGTCGACGCCTGCAATACGGAGCCCGGGAAAGTCATTGGCGTCATTCTCAATAAAGCACATCCAGCAGTCATGAATTCGGGAACAGGATCTGCGCAAACTCGGAATTATATAGAGGAGAACACTCGCCCCCTGCCCTTCCCGAGAGTTTTGACCGGTGAATAATCGGAATCCGAGGCATCAACTTCTGATAATTCTACTCGGGGCATTCCTGTTATTGATAGTCCCATTCCTTAATGGCGGGCCAACGATGTTCGCTGACACTAAAGCCTATGCTGATTTAGGGGAGAAAATCTTCGATTTATTAAAGTCACCGCTCAATGATAAAAATATTTCGACAGAAGAAGGGTCCAACACGCGCGAGAGAAATGAACGAGCTCAAGCAGGAGCAGCCGCCCGTTCGCCCTACTATGGTTTTTTCTTTACGAGCATATCTTCGATCGGCACGATTTGGTCGCTCGCAGTTCTGCAAGCAATTCTGAGTTCTTGGCTTATTTGTTTATGCGTAAATATATTTTTCCCAAGGTCTTCTCTCGCATCGATCATCATCATAAGTTGCCTGTCGATCGCGTCGACCCTTCCGATTTTCTCTGCGTTGATGATGCCCGATATTTTTACCTCAAGCGGCACAATCGCAACTTTAATGATTATTTTTTTCGCGCGACGTTTAGGCTCCGTAGGATTACTGCTTACCATATTGACAAGCCTAGCAGCAATTCTATTCCATTCCACACATACACTCATTCTCCTGAGTATTTCGCTAATCGCAATTAGCTTGAAAAAATGGATCGAAGGTTCATACGAAACGAAATATTTTCTGTTCATCCCTCTAGCAATTTTCGTGCTATCGGTTGGCTCCCAACAAATCTATAGTGACATCGCTCATAGGATGGTCGGCGGTTCAATATATCGGCCTCCATTCCTTACCGCGCGCTTACTCGAAGATGGACCGGGTCGACTGGCTCTCACATCAGTCTGTTCTGAAGATGCCGATTTCGCGATCTGCAAATTCGCTGGCAAGGACCTCACTGACTCGCAAGCTTTTCTTTGGGAGCGTGAGACCAGTAAATCTGTCTTTGCTGACGCCTCATCAGAGGTTCGTCTGTCCCTAGCAAAACAGGATGTGGCCTTTGCTGTAAAAGTTTTTCGTCATGAGCCTATTGCGGTAATAAATACGAGCTTAAAAAATATCTGGATTCTTTTCGTTCAATCCAGATTGGATGATGTTGGGGATGGGAGTGCGGTCTACAGAGATCCGTTTTTCCGATCTCTCTCGAAGTATGATTCATTCTCAAGCCAATGCAGAATCGATCCATCCGCTTGTGCACCGAAGCTCGACCTCATAACCGCCGGCCTCATCTTTGCTTGGGTGAGCTATCTTTCGCTTGCGTATGTGCTGTACAGCATTTTCAAAAATGGCTTGCGCCATCAAATACATCAATTTGCGTTCTGCCTTGTAGGCGCCGTTTTCATCAATGATATTATCTGCGCTGTACTATCTGGACCATATCCTCGCTATCATACACGCATGAGTTTCCTTTTTCTCTTCGCCTTTCTTCTGTGTGCTTTTTACGAACATTCAACAAAATTTAAGAAAAATAATTCTTGAGGCAAGCGAAAAGAAACTCTGCCTCATCAGGCACGAGCCGACGGCCGAAATGAACTGTCCGGATATTTTTGGTTTTAACCGATTGGAATCGAATCTCGGTATTTACAGCTGGGACTGACCGGCCCTCTGAAACTGCCGATGTATGCCAAATCTGTCCGTCAAGAAACAGAACTGAATTATGAACAGGACCACGGCTCGCCACCAAATGACCAGAACGAACGCCTCGGCAAGGCGCCCCTTGCTGGAAAGGTCCCGCAGCGGGACGATAGTCAATCCGATCCGGAGAACCATATATCCCGTTGTGATCATCAAACCCAATAAACCAATTTGGATCTTCCTCATCATCATTTGCCCAGAAACCTAAATGATTATCTAAATCTCGATAGCGCGCATGTGTTGGGAAAGTAATGCACGTTTCTAATTCTTCTGATTTGAATGGACCCAGAGCGATGTTCTTCAGATCGAAAAAAATGGGGGCACGTTCTGAGTTAAGACTAATGAAGAAACGATCGAAGGCATCCAATAAGGTTTTTGACCTACCATCCCAAGTCATCTCATGTGGTTGATCGAACCGCCCTTCAAAAGCGCTCAGGCTTGATATCAACTCTTTGATTTGTTCGCGTCGCCGACTGACGATCTGGTCCCCAAATGGTTCCAATTCATCGTAGATGTCTTCCGCATCAGCCAAGACAACGCTCGGTGGAGATTTCTGCAATTTTCGGCGGTATGCTCGGACATAATCAATCGCAAAAATCCTCGGAAAAGTGTGAGGTTCGAGGGACGATTCACCAGTCCAAGATCCTTTTCCGCCGATTGATAAATTAAGAATAATATACATTGGAATGTGGAAATTCATTGGTACTCGTGGGTCACGGGAGATGACAGAAACAAGAGCCGCCCCGTTCCCCCGACCGATCACCTCGATCTTAGGAGTATCGATATATCCAGTCCCACTGTTTTCGACCCGCACTGATTTTATATGACCATCTTGAATAACTGGGGTTGCGATTGCCCCAATCGCCTTCGGCCCTCCTCCCGTTATTTTAATTTTCGTATCCCGCTCATAACCCTCGCCACCAGCGTCAATTATCACGGACAGTAGACCGTTTAGCGGCGGCACCTCCCACACGAGCTTCCGATCGATGAAATATCGGATAGACTCGGGCTGCCAATCCACACCGAAAAGATGAAATTCATCACTCAAGCTTGGCGTGTTGAGGCGCAGCCCCAACTGCGTTTTGCCCACGCCTTTATAAGGGGCCGCATGAATAGTCACATAGGCAGAGCCTGTCTGGTCACCAATTTGTTCGAGAATATCAATTTCTGGTGGCCAAGCTCCATTATCGGGCAACAACCAAAAACAGGGCCAATTACCCCTTTGCCCCTTTGGCATTTTTAATCGGGCTTCGAAATACCCATATTGCTGGCGAAACCAACCTTTCGTCATCAAAAGTCCAGAACTAATCCGCCGGTGATTTATATGCGCTCCGGATTTTTCGGCGGGGATGAGATCAGCTTTAATCTGCAACACGGAGTTCGCAATATGAAATGGCTTGAACGAAGCTGTTTCTGTGTCGCGCGGATCGATAAAGCGCTGCAGCTCAATATTAGGATTAGGACCATCTCCGGCTTCAGGAACCCAGCCTAATGGGGCTATCTTATCCAGCTTCGGATCTGGATTTAATCCCAAGCTGTCGAATTCATCTTCAAAGGTCAAATCATATTGGTCTAAATCTAAATCGACCGAAGAACCTCGCGGTTGCCCTATGAAGCTTGAAC
This sequence comes from Beijerinckiaceae bacterium, assembly GCA_947453155.1. Lineage (GTDB taxonomy): Bacteria > Pseudomonadota > Alphaproteobacteria > Rhizobiales > Beijerinckiaceae > Terripilifer. The sequence continues at coordinate 75,387 of CANGFE010000001.1, forward strand.
TCAACCAAAATTGCGAAGTGAAGAGTAAAAAATTGCGGCGATTGATCATTCTAAACCCGATGATAGAGTTTCACTGAGCGAAACGCCGCAACGAGCCCATGGGTTCTCTACATCAAGTTGCTATTGCCAATGCAAAGTATAAGTTTCGAGCAATCTTTCTCAGACAGCAAATTAGAATATAAGCCATGGCGATCATTAGTCCTGATCGCATTCCTCATTTCGATCACGCGTGTAAATCTTTTACCCGATATCAATTTTCCAGCTTGGCTTGCCGCTGATGGATTGGCGTTCCTGATCGCACTCAAAAGACAAGAAGAGTTCATTAAAACGCTCGACCGCAACAAGCTCTTGCTAAGCGTTCCCGTCCTCTCCTTGCTATCATCATTATGGTCTCTGACGCCTATCTCGACGGCCTATCACGCGGTCCAGTTTGTTTTTGTCATTCTCGTCGCAATTGCGCTTTTTCCTAAATTCGGATTATTTGATCTTTTGAAATGCATATTTCTATATAACTTCATCATCCAATTCGGGTCACTCTATGTTTATTTCAGCGGCGGATATTGGCCGGAGGGTTTTCCCGGCGCCTATTTGCACAAAAACCTATTGGGAATGTTTTCAACGCTACAAATCATCACGGCCTTTGTCCTTTTTGTGAACGGCTGGAATCGGATCCTTTGCTTGCTTTCAATTGTCCTCGCTGTGCTTCTTCTGATCCTATCAGCGTCCGGCACATCATTAGTTTTGTCAGTTGCTATTTGGGCCCTATTCCCTTTCGCGCGCACAATCCAAAAGGGAATGACCAAAACATTCATGACGATAGGTTCTCTCGGAATACTATTTTCGCTGGTTGGGTTTTATCTCGTCAGCGGTGTGCGAATTGAAATTGTCGATGGGATCCTCAATCTCCTCGGCAAGGATTCCTCACTCACCGGCCGAAGTGTGCTTTGGGACTATGCCATGTTGGCGATCCCGAAAAATCAATGGTTTGGGATCGGCTTTCTTGCCTATTGGGACTCGCCGTTCACGACAGCGGCGGGCTTACAGAATGAGATGCAGCAAGATCTGCGTATGTTTCATAACGTCTATATTGAAGTCGCCGTGGCCCTTGGATTTATCGGCGCGATGCTTTTCACACTCACATTAGTCCAGCAAATATTGAGATCTATTCTCTACTTCATTGAGCGTGATGATTATCTGTCGGCCTATCCCTTCGTCTTCTTGGTTTGGATAGCCGCTTTATCCATGACAGAGAATCCAATCTACGGGGTTCTCCCGATGCAATTCATTCTCGCCACCGTCGTGATCAGCAGCTTTGCGTCTAGGTGAGAAAAGCTTGGCCATTGCAGCGCGAAGAGTTTTCCACAAGGCCTAGAATAAGCTCTTTCCGGCCAAGATCGAAACACATTGCAATGGCTGAGATAGGTTCCGCAACGCAGACGCAACAGGACGGAACCGCAATGACGATTGATCCAAATAATCTCTCAGGCACGGCCAAGTTAACCTTCGCAGATGAGTTTAATACCCTCAATCTGTGGGATGGAAAAAGTGGAACCTGGACCACCGGGGATTCATGGGGCAACGAAAAAGGGTTTACTCTCGCCGGCAATGGCGAACAGGAATGGTATATCAACTCCACTTATGCACCGACGCAGAATATCAAACCATGGAGCGTATCGGACGGTGTTTTGAACCTGACGGCCCAACCGACGGATGATGCGACCAAAGCCATTATCGGTGATCACCCCTATACATCTGGGCAAATCAACACGTTCAATTCATTTTCACAACAATATGGCTATTTCGAAATGCGCGCCCAATTGCCTGAGGGAAAGGGCATGTGGCCCGCTTTCTGGCTCCTCCCGGAAAATAATAGTTGGCCGCCAGAAATCGACGTGATCGAAAACCTCGGCGACAATATGAACAAATATTACACGACCGTTCATACAAATGAGACCGGCTCGCACACAATGTCGACAACCAATATAACTACGCCAGACCTGTCGGCGGGCTACCATAATTATGGCGTGGATTGGGAAGCCGATAAGACAACTTTCTTCTTGGATGGAAAGCAGGTCTTCCAAACAGATACGCCTGCCGACATGCACAATCCTATGTATATGGTCGCCAATCTTGCCGTTGGCGGCTATTGGCCGGGCTACCCAGACGGATCGACTGCTTTCCCCGCAACCATGAAGATTGATTATATCCGTGCCTATTCGGATGACCCCAATGCGCAAGTCGTAGCACCAACCGACACGGCCGCAATACCAACAACCAGCCCATCAACAAATGACACACCAGCAATTATTGATGCTCAGGTTACGCCGACAACGGCACCGACAGATGCAACAAACACGGATAGCACGCCATCGGTTCAGGTGACGCCACCTGTCCCCGCCCTTCCCGCAAGCCCAGATGTGCCTTCCAAGTCAACGCAATCCGTTGCGGCCTCTCCCCAACCAACGACGCCGGCGATAGATCAAAAAATCGATTTTTCCGGAATCAAGGATGGGATCTACCATGCCTCAGACAAAGGTGAGACCATGGCTAATTGGCACGCGCAGCATGAATTCGTGAAACCTGACGTGCCCGCCATGGCAAATATTCACATTTCAGATGTAGCATTCGATCACCTCCCCCACCTTGAAATGCCCGCTCACCATCAAGATCACTTCTTCGCCTAAACACCACATCATCATCGACGCCGCCCTCACGGGTGGTGTCGATTTTCTTTGACGAGTGGATCATCGCTTGCTCAACTAGAGAAGTGACGCCCTTCGTGACCATCATCATGCCAGCGCTGAATGAGGAAGCGCATATCAGGCGGGCCATCAAATCACTTCTACCGTCACCTGAGCATTACCCATGTGAGCTCATTGTCGTCGATGGCGGTAGCACCGATGCGACGTGTTTGATCATTGAGGCTTTAGCCAGAAAAGATCCTCGTATCCGCCTGATCCACAATCCAAGAAGGCTTCAGGCAGCCGGTGTAAACCACGCAGCCAAACAGGCAAATCCGATAAGCGAAATACTCATTCGCGCTGACTGCCATGCTGAATATCCGGTCCATTTTGTTGACCTTGTCTGCAGGCCAATTCTTGAAGGTCGGGCGGCTTCGGTGGTCGTGCCTATGGTATCGCGAGGTCAAACATTTATTCAATCTGGCATTGCCATCGCGCAAAACGCCAGATTGGGAAATGGCGGCGCCCCTCATCGTAGCGCGCGAACGTCACATTTCGTCGACCACGGCCATCACGCAGCCATTCTCAAATCGGCATATTCGCAGATTGGTGGGTATCGAGAAGATATGATTGCCAATGAAGATGCGGAGTTTGACCTGCGCCTCAAGAAAATCGGGCAAAAAATCTGGCTGTGTCAGGAAGCCCAAATCACATACTTTCCAAGAAAAACATTTGCAGCCCTTGCGCGGCAATATTTCCGTTATGGTGAAGGTCGGGCGCGCACGTGCATTCTTCATCGCATCTGGCCTCGCATTCGCCAAATTGCCCCAGTGCTCATTGCGTCGACGATCACTATGGCCTTTATTGGCTCCGGCATTGAGCCATTTCTAGTTTTATTGCCGCTTGGCTATCTATTCTTGTGTCAGGCATATGCTATCGGTCTCACACTTAGGCTTAGACAATCGTCCGCTCTGCTGGCCGGATGCGCGGCCCTTGTCATGCACATGTCATGGGGATTTGGTTTTTTATCTGAGTCGTTCCGCGAACTGATTAAATTGAGACGCTAAGGCACAGAATTTGCCGGGATCGCTACTAGACGATATGGCTCGATCGAATCTTCTAAGGCTGGCGTATCTACCGAAAGTGTTGTGATGAGCACCGCATCGACACCACCATGTGCGAGCTCGACCAATCCCTGCGACCACTCAATTTGAACTGGCGCTGTTTTAAGCCTTTTGATGAACTCCGAAACTAGGCCCTCTGCATTTGGGCGGATGGCAATGCGCATCCTCTCGATATCGTCATCCTTGAATTCATGACGGGCAATGAACAGAAATTGCCTCTCTATTTTGATTGGCTTCATTTCAGGCTGCGCGACGATGGACGCATTCACCTCATCAGGTGCATCTTCCGATCCCCAGGGGCGGGGTTTGGGAACGGGCACAAAAGCAAGCGGCTGCTTTGCTGTGCTGATGCGATGTGTTTGCAATTTTGTAGCTCTATCTTGAGCTCTCAAGATAAAAGATGACTTTGCCCCTTTTTCCCCCTCCCCTTTTCTTACGCCTGTTACTTGACGCGAATTTTTGACCAGCGACTTTTTTGTCACCAGTTCTTTTTTGCCCCCGCCGATGAATTCGTTAATCCATTGCGCTGACGATTGTGTACTGAAGGCAAAGCTCATCAGCGGAACGATGAGGATCATGTAACGTTTAAGTTTCATGCGTCTCTCCCTCCGGATGAGCGGGATCAACGCGCACATGAATAAAACGTCGTCGCGACTTTCGGTTTCTTTCTGACTGTTGAAGGACCCAATATGCCCGTTTTCCAGGTTCCTATTTTGAGAAAAACGCTGGCGGCTTTTTCTGCCTTGTTTCTCAGCCTCGCCAACCCGGCCTCGGCGCAAAGCTCAAATTACCGCCTCGCGCCCGGAGACGTGTTGCAGCTCAGCGTGGTTGGCTTTCCAGATATGAAGCAGCGCACCCCTATCAATGTTGACGGCGAGGTTATGCTTCCGCTCATCGGCAATTTGCGTGCCTCTGGTCAAACAGTGAACGAGCTATCATCTGTCGTGAAAGGACGCTTTGCTAATAAAGTGCTCCAGCAACGCTCCCCGGATGGGCGAACAGCAACCATTGTTGTCGCGCCTGATGAAGTGACGATCGACATATTGGAATATCGTCCCATTTATGTGCGCGGCGATGTTGCCAAGCCTGGTGAGCAATTCTTCCGCCCTGGCATGACGGCCCGCCAAGCGGTCGCCGTGGCTGGGGGCTATGATCTGGTGCGCATGCGTGCAACCAACCCAATTCAAGAATCGGCCAAACTGCGCGGTGAAGCCATGACTTATTGGGCTGAAATTCTTCTTCAGCAAGCCGCCGTCTGGCGGCTCCAAGTTGAGACCAGCGGCAAGGAAACTGCAGCCGATCAATCCATCTTCGAAAAATCACCTTTGCAGAAAGCGCAGATCGAAGCGGCCTATAAAACCCAAGCGGACCAGCTTGCGGCGCGCCGAGCCGAGCGCCAGCGGGACGTGTCCTACTATCAATCTGTCATCGCCCAGAGCGATCATCGCATCTCTCTCCTGGCCGAACAGCAAAAGAATGAGGAGGAAGGCTCCAAGCAGGATGTCGATGATTTCGAGCGTGTCTCAAAACTCTTTGAAAAGGGCAACGCCTCCATCACCCGCTTTTCTGATTCGCGTCGATCCATGCTCCTTTCCGCGACACGAATTCTCCAAACCAGTGCGGCTATGGCTCAGGTGGAGCGGGAGCGAGAGGAGTTCAAAAAACTGCTCGCCAATCTCGACGACAAGCGCCGCCTCGAGGCGTTCAAGGATCTCCATGAGGCCGAAATCAAACTGGAACAGGCCAAGGCCAAATTGGCGTCAGCACAGGAACAACTCCTCTATTCCAATAAAATGCGGTCCCAATTGGGTTTTGGTGGCGACAGCAATGCAGAAATTGTCATTATTCGGCAGAGCGAAAGGGGACGCCAACGCCTGACCGCGCAGGAGGATACAGAGCTCGCACCGGGCGACGCTGTCGAGGTGGCGCTCGATGTGAGCCAGATCCTGAGCTTTCTGCCAAATTGAGGTCCCGCGCCCAGACTTGACAATCTCAGGGCTCCCTCCAAAAAGGCGGAATTGGCGGCACGGGTGCCGCCCCCTCTGAGACCGGGCCCGCCTGTGCGCTATCGCCTCGAATATGCGCTGTATCGGCTCTTTGCTGGCCTGATGCACCTCCTCCCACTGGAAGCAGCCTCAGCATTCACTGGGGCCCTCTTCCGATGGTTTGCGCCTTTTTCAAAACGCCATAAGCGCGTGATGGAGCAGCTCAAACTCGCCTATACAAACATGTCCGAGCAGGAACATGCGATGATCGCCCAGCAAAGCTGGGAGACAATGGGACGCATTTTTGCCGAAAGCTTCCGCATCAATGACATCCTCAACTCAGATCGCGTGATCGTCGAAGACTTCGATGCCGTTTACGCCCGCGTGGCTTCATGTAATGGCTTTGTCGCCTGTACAGCCCATCAAGGCAATTGGGAAATCGCGGCCATCTCGCTGGCGAAAATGGGCATCAAGACAGCCGGAATTTACCAGCGGTTGAAAAACCCATTTGTCGATGACCTTCTGCGTTCGCAACGCACCGTGCTCTATCCCGATGGCTTGTTCCAGAAGCAGCACAGCACCGCCTTGTCAGCCACCAAATATGTCAAAGGGGGTGGCGCGCTTTCTATCATGGCGGATCTGCGTGAGCGCCGCGGGCCCAAAGTTCCATTCTTCGGGCAACCAGCACCCTCCAATCCTTTTCCAGCCATGATTGCGGTCACGTTGAACAAGCCGGTCTTCATCGCTCATGTTATGCGCGAGCCGGGTGTGCGCTTTAAGATCAAGGTCACGGAAATTGATGTGGCGCGCAGCGGTGATCGGGATGCCGATATTCTCGAAACGACAGCGCGAATACAGGCCGCACTCGAAACCAACATTCGCACGCGTCCAGGTGAGTGGATGTGGTCACTCGGTCGCTGGATCTGACGAAAGGGACGACTGCCATGATCATTTCAACCTGGAACGTCAATTCTGTTCGTCAGCGGCTAGAGCATTTGCTTTCCTATCTCAAGGAAGTCGAGCCAGATGTTTTATGTCTTCAAGAATTGAAATGCATGGATGACGCATTTCCGCGTCTTGAGGTGGAATCTGCTGGCTATAATGTCGCCGTCCATGGTCAGAAGACTTTTAATGGCGTCGCCATTCTATCGAAGCGCCCAATTGAAGTGCGCACGGGATTGCCGGGCGACGAGAATGATGCGCATGCCCGCTATATCGAAGCAACGGTCCCTGATGGCAATCGCGTCGTACGCGTGGCCTCCATCTATCTGCCTAATGGCAATCCGGTCGGCACGGAGAAATATACCTATAAACTGGCATGGATGGATCGTTTGATTGCGCATACGCGCGATCTTCTGCGCCTTGAAGAACCGCTGGTGCTTGCAGGAGATTATAATGTCATCCCAACACCGCGTGATTGTCACGATCCCGCTGTCTGGGCCAATGACGCATTGTTCCTGCCCCAAACGCGCGAAAAATTCCGCACGCTTCTCAACCTAGGCCTCACCGATGCCCTGCGAGCGGTGCGCGATGATGCGGGGCTGTATACATTTTGGGATTACCAAGCCGGTGCTTGGCAACGGAACAATGGGATCCGCATCGATCACCTGCTTCTCTCGCCGCAGGCTGCGGATCGATTGAAGTCAGTCGATATCGACAAAGACATGCGGGCCCGCGAGAAGCCGTCAGATCACGTGCCGATCCGCATCGAACTGGCCTGAGTGGCTTGCGATCCACACTTTTTGCGAGAGACCGGTTGACAGACTCTCCCTGCCGATTACTGTGATATTTCACAGTTTCGGCACAGGCAGATCACATGCTGGTAACGGTTTACAAAGGCCAAACGGCTGAGACGAAAGAGCTTTCGATCACGAAAGCAATTGTCGCCGGCTGGACCGGGCGCGATAAAACCGCCCTTGAGAAGCATATCAAGGAGCTTGAAGAGCTCGGAGTTCCGCGCCCCGTATCGACCCCCGTCTATTACCGTGTGAGTGCCAGTCGCATCACAACTGACCGAGAAATCGAGACCATTGGGGGCGATTCCTCGGGCGAAGTAGAGTTCGTCCTCGCGCAATTTGATGGCGAGCTTTGGGTTGGCGTTGGCTCCGACCACACGGACCGCAAGGCCGAGACCTATAACGTCACCGTCTCAAAGCAGATGTGCGAGAAGCCGATTGCAGGAGAATTCTGGGCTTATGCGGATGTCGCCCCGCATTGGGACCAGCTGGTCATGCGCTCCTATATTGAAGAGAAGGGCGAACGCGTTCTGTACCAAGAAGGTTCGGTCACCGCCATGCAGGACCCGTTGGCGCTGATCAAAGGCTACGAGGGCAAGGCAGCGCTTGATGATCATGCACTCATGTTTTGCGGCACATTTGCGGCCAGGGGCGGCATTCGTCCGGCAGATGTCTTCGAATATGAAATCCATGACCATGTTTTGAACCGGACGATCCGCCACGGATACCGGCTCACCAAACTGCCGGTGCTTGGATGAACGAGCAGCGCGTTCCTGCCAATGGACAGCCAGTGAGCGATCCGCGCAGGCGCGAGGCCAAAGGCGCGCAATCTTTGCGTGATGCCGCCTATGAAGCCATCAAACACCGCATCATTACCTGTGCGTTTCGCCCCGGTGAATATCTAAATGAAGCCTTTGTCTCAGCTTCGCTTGGGATTGGCCGCACGCCGGTCCACCAGGCCATTGATCGCCTGATGCTGGAGGGCATGGTCGAGGTCATGCCGCGCAAGGGCGTGATCGTAAAACCCGTTAGCCTCGACGAAATCATGCAGATCGTTGATGTGCGAATGATCAACGAGATCTACGGTATCCGCTTGGCCGCGGAACGCGCCGAGCAAGATGAAATCATCCATCTCAGCGACATTCTCGCGCGCGCTTCGCAATGGATTGAGGCGCGCAATAGCGAACAGCTCATGCTGCTTGATCGCGAGTTTCATAATGTCCTGGCACTGGCGTCGAAGAACCACGTGCTCGCCGACACGCTCTCGAAATTACATGACCGTTCGCTGCGCTTCTGGTTCATCTCGCTCAATCGGCCGGGGCATCACGCGCATGTGCATGAACAGCATGAAGACATTCTGGCGGCGATCCGCGATCATGATGCGGATGGCGCTGAACAGGCCATGCGCAGCCATATTGAAGAATTCCGCAATAATCTGACACGCAGCATTTAATTGGTAAAAGAGGACAAGATGACGTCTGACAAGAGAGTTCTCGTCGCTGGTGGTGGCCCTGTCGGTCTCTTTTGCGCCCTGCTGCTCGGCCGTCAGGGCATTCCAGTCACAGTCTTTGACGTGAATGATGAATTGCAAGCCGACCCACGCGCAGCGACCACGCATCCGGCAACGCTCGAAGTTTTGGGCGAAGCTGGTCTCGTTGAAGATATGGCACGCGTGGGCCTCACCGCGCCGATCTTCCAGTTCTGGGATCGCCCGACAGGCAATCTTGTCGCAACATTTGATCTCGACATTTTGAAGAATGATACGAAATATCCTTATGTCATTCAGTGCGAGCAATTTAAGACCGCCAAAATTCTCCTCGACCGCTTGGTCAACATGCCTAACGTTGAGGTGCTCTTCGGCCACAAGGTTGCGTCCTTCGAGCAATCAGCGGACCGCGTGACAGCGCAAGTTGAAACCAAAAATGGCATGAAGACATTTGATGGCGCTTGGTTGATTGGCGCTGATGGCGGGCGCTCCACCATTCGCAAAGGCGCGGATATTCCCTTTGAAGGTTTTACTTGGGCTGAGCGTTTCCTCGTCCTCACCACAACCTTCGACTTCAACAAAGAACTCGGCTATTGCCCGCGCTCTTACTTCGCGGATCCAGATGAGTGGTGCAATTGCTTCAAAGTTGCCGCTGATGGCCCGCCCGGCCTTTGGCGCTTGGTCTTCCCGGCGGATGCCAATGTCACGGAAGAAAGCCTCCTCACAGATGAACAGGTGCATGCGCGCTTCCAAAAGTTTTTTCCGAACCCGAAACCTTATGACATCGTGCACCGTAATCTCTACACGGTGCATCAACGCGTCGCCGCCACATTCCGCAAAGGGCGCATTCTTCTCGCGGGCGATTCCGCCCATGTGAATAATTCGATCGGTGGTATGGGCCTCAATGGCGGGCTTCAAGATGCAGCCAATCTGGCTGAAAAACTTGTGCAGGTTCTAAACGGCGCATCGGATCGCTTGATGGATCTCTACTCCTTGCAGCGCCGCACGGTCTCGATTGAATATGTGCAGGCGCAGAGCATCGCCAACAAGAAGCAGTTGGAGACGCGCGAGCCGGAAGAACGCAAAAAGGTTTTGGATGACCTTGCTGCTACAGCCGCTGATCCTGTAAAGGCCCGCGCCTATCTCCTGCGCACGTCCATGATCGCGCTTCAAGAACGCGCCGCATCCATTACTCTGGAAGAGGCCGCCGCCTGATGGCAAAGCCCCTCCTCCACTCCTTCGCGCAAGCACTCGGCAATTTTGCCAATGGCACCGATACGCCGCGTGATTTTCTGGAGCGTTGCATTGCCGAGATCGAAGCGCGCGAACCGCAGGTAAAAGCTTTTACTGCAATGCGCCTCGATGCCGCGCGCAAGGCTGCGGATGCAAGCACCAAGCGTTGGCACAAAGGCGCGCCGCTTTCTTATATTGACGGCATGCCGATTGGCATCAAGGACGTGATTGAAACGGCTGACATGCCCACCCAAATGGGCTCTGAACTTTATGAAGGCTGGGCACCCGGATACGATTCAGCATCCGTTCATGCATTGCGAGAAGCTGGCGCCATCATCCTTGGCAAAACCGTCACGACCGAATTTGCGGCGACGCGTCCAGGTCCGACATGCAATCCTTATGACCACACCCGCACACCGGGCGGCTCGTCCAGCGGCTCTGCAGCAGGTGTTGGAAGCGGCATGATCAGCGCGGGCCTTGGCACGCAAGTGGTCGGCTCCATCCTGCGCCCTGCGAGCTATTGCGGCGCCTATGGCTACAAGCCGTCACTCGGCGGCATCAATCGCGGCGGCAGCCATGATTATATGAGCCAATCCGTGCAAGGCGTGATTGGTGCGTCTCTGGCTGATTGCTGGCAGGTTGCCATTGAAATCGTGCAACGCACGGGTGGCGATCCTGGGCATGCAGGGATTATGGGGCCACCGCTCCCACCAGATGCAGATATGCCGACAACCCTAGCTTTCCTTCAAACACCGGGCTGGGATATTGCCGTCTCAGAAGCGCGCGAGGCTCTCGAAACTGCGCTCGCGCGTCTTTCGGACGCCGGCGTTGTGATCATCAGCGCGGATGATGATGCCGATGTTGCGCGCATCGAAAAGCTCTTGCCAGAATCCCTCGCGCTTACGCGTCGCATTAATGCTTGGGAATCGCGCTGGCCACTCAATACTTATGTTGACAAGGACAAGAGCAAATTGTCTGAGGGCATGGTCGAGCGACTGCATGAAGCAGAAGGTATGACGGTCGATGAATATCGCCGCGACATTCTGCGCCGCGAGGAAATTCGCGCGGCTTATGCGAGCCTCTCTAACAAAGTAGAGAGCTGCATCACGCTCAGCGCGCCCGATATTGCACCTGTTGGCCTTGCCTCAACCGGCAACCCCATCTTTGCGGTGCAAGGCTCTTTACTGGGTGTCCCCACACTATCCTTACCCCTGATCACGCTACATGGCCTGCCCGTGGGCATTCAATTGCTTGGCTTCCTCGACGAAGACGCCGCGCTGTTTGCTCATGCTGCAGCCATTGAACCGGCCATCGGCCCCATCGAGGTCGCCTGAGACACCATCATGAGCAAAGACAAAAAAAGCGAGTTCCGACCGCACTGCAACGCAGGCTCGCGCGGTAACAAATCAATGAGTGGCATTCGCATTGCATAGATTTTTTCCGCAATTCGGCGCTGCCGAACCGGATATGGAGGCGCAAATGATCAAGAAGCTTTCAGCATTGGCTTTCGCACTGGCCAGCATGACTGCCCTCACGGGTGAAGCGCAGGCACAAAAAGTCTGGAAACACGGCATGGTCGAAGCCAAGAGCGACGCCGGCTTTGTCTTCATGGCGGAAAAAGGCGGCTTTGCCGAGAAAAACGGTATCAAAATTGAGTCCATGCAGTTCAAGGGCGACGCCATTGCGCTGAAGGCTTTGATCGCCGGTGAAATCGATTCCTATGAAGGCAGCCCCGGTGCTCCCATGGTTGCTTTCTCCAAAGGCGCGGATGTGCGCCTCGTTGGATGCTACTGGCCCGGCCTCACCTATGCCATCTTCACCAAAGGTGATGTGAAATCGGTTGCTGAGCTGAAGGGGAAAACATTCGGCATTTCATCCCCCGGTGCTTTACCTGACCTGTTTGCACGCGCCGTGCTCGAAAAGAACAATGTCGACAGCAAAGATGTGCAATATGCACAGATGGGCTCCGATACGGATCGCTTCCGCGCTGTCATGGCTGGCGTCATTCAAGCCGCCGCATCTTCCAGCGAGTTCACGCCCGTCACGGAAAAAATGGGGCTGAAGGTTCTCGTTCATGCCCATGACGTGACACCTGATTACATTCGCTTCTGCACTTACATGAGCTCGAAGTCGATTTCGTCACGTCCTGATGATGCGGCCAAATTCTTGGCTTCTTCGATCCAAGCCTATCGCTTTGCGCTGAAAAACCGCGATGCCGTTGTCAAGCTCACACGCGAAATGACAAGCGCAAAGGATGATGATCCGCGCGCGGAATTCGTCTTTGACGAAGTCGTCAAACTCAATGCCGTCGATACGGAAATGAGCATTGATCGTAGAAAGCTCTCCTGGATGAAAGATCTCTTCGTCAAGACTGAGACTCTCACCTCGCCTGTTGATCTCGACAAGTTCGTTGATGGCAGCGTGCGCGAGAAGGCACTGGCTCTGGCCGGCCCCAAGGGCTGATAAAAATAAAAAAGGGAGCAAAGCCCAATGAGTGATGCAAGTACTGGCCAAGTCAGCATGAGCGATGTGTCGAAGACCTTCACATTGAAGGTGGATGGACAGATCCAAATTGTGCCGGCTTTGAAGTCGGTCAATTTCGACGTGAAGCAGGCTGAAATTGTCACGCTGATTGGCCCAAGCGGCTGCGGCAAGACGACAGCGTTGCGCATCCTCATGGGCCTTGAAACCGCAAGCCGCGGCAAGGTGACTGTTGGTGGCAAACAGGTGAACGGCTGCGGTTACGACCGCGGCCTCGTCTTCCAGCATGCCGAATTGCTGCCATGGCTCACGGCCGCACAAAACGTCATGTTTGGCCTTGAGATGAAGGGCATGCGCGGCGCAGAACTGCGTGATACCGCTTTGCGTTATCTTGATCTCGTTGGATTGAAAGATGCGGCAAACCGCCGTCCCTATCAATTATCTGGCGGCATGAAGCAACGCGTAGGCATTGCCCGTGCCTTGGCGATTGATCCGGAAGTCCTGCTGATGGATGAACCTTTCGGCGCGCTCGATGCACAAACGCGCGAGACGTTGCAAGGCGAATTGCTCGACATTCAGGCACGTACGAAAAAGACCATTATCTTCGTGACGCATGATCTTGATGAGGCTGTGCTTCTCGCTGATCGCATTATCGTCATGCGGGCTGGATCGATTCAGGAAACAATCCAAGTTCCCTTGCAGCGCCCACGTGGCAATTTGGGCGCCTTGCGCGGCACGGCAGAATTTGCCGAAGCGCGGTACAAAGTTTGGAAAGCGTTGCATGGCGCTGAGGCGGTGCATTGATGAGCAAGATTGAAACAATCTCAGCGCCGACAGGCAACGACGACGCACCGAAGCTGAAGCGTGAAATGCCCAAATGGGCGATTACCACTATGTCGGTGAGTGTCGTCATTCTGGCATGGGAGTTTTTTGGCCGGGATGTGAATCCGATCTTCGGCTCTTACCCCACTGCCATTTCGGTTGCCTTCTGGAAGCTTCTCGTCAGCGGGCAATTGCTTGCCGCTCTCACGCAAAGCCTCAAGGCCTTTGTGGTCGGTTATGGGCTTTCCGTTCTCATCGGCGTGCCACTCGGTCTACTCATCGGGCGCTCCCGCTTTTTGGAAGCGGCCATCGGCGTGTTCATCACGGGCGCTTACGCCATGCCGCTTGTCGCGCTTGTGCCACTGCTCGTCCTTTGGATGGGTCTGGGCTTTGCGGTGAAGGCTTGCGTTGTCTTTTTGATGGCGGTTTTCCCGATCGTCATTAACACCTGGCTTGGTGTGCGCGCAGTTCCCAAAACGTTGATTGAAGTCGGCAAGAGCTTTGTTGCCTCAGACTTCACCATTCTGCGCCGCATCGTATTGCCTGCCACCATTCCTTATATTATGGCCGGCATTAAGCTCGCAGTCGGTCGTGGCGTGGTGGCTATGGTGATTGCAGAATTCTTCACTGCAATTTCCGGCCTAGGCGCCATCATTATCAATGCAGCCAATGCATTCGATACAGCGCGCATGTTCGTGCCTGTCATTGTTTTGATGGTGCTTGCCACCATGCTTAATTCCTTCGTCGGCTGGATTGAGCGCAAAGTGGCACCGTGGCAGGTCGAATTGTCTGGTCGCGACGAGGGTTGATATGTCCAGAAAACTAAAACTCGCGGTTCCAGACCTCATCTCAAATTCCTACTTCCCTGCTGCCGCAGCCGTGGAGCTCGGCTTCTTCAAGAAGGAAGGGCTTGATGTCGATCTCGAGCTCATCTTCCCCGTCGACAAATGCTATGCGGCATTGCGCGACGGGACGATTGATTTTGTCGGCGGCTCTGCTCATTCGGCTCTTGCCGCGTTTCCGGAATGGAAAGGTGCCAAGCTTCTCTGCGCGCAGGCGCAGGGCATGTATTGGTTTCTGGTCATGCGCGCGGACCTCAATCCACAAAAGGGCGATCTCGATATTGTAAAGGGTCGCAATATTGGCGCAGCACCTTGGGTCAATATGGGTTTGCAGCGTCTGCTGATCAACGCGGGTTATGATCTCGAACGCGACCAGATCAAGATTGCACCGGTTCCCGGCGCCGCACCCGGCACCGGCCCGGTCAATTTCGGTCTCACAGCTGCAAAGGCTTTGGAAGAAGGAAAGATCGACGGCTTCTGGGCCAACGGTATGGGGACAGAAGTCGCGGTCACGCGTGGTGTCGGTAAGGTCGTTCTGGATATCCGTCGCGGTGATGGTCCCAAAGGCTGCTTCAATTATACGATGGCAAGCCTTGCGGCGTCCGATGTGCTCATCGAAAAAGAACCAGAGATCGCCGCTGCCGCGGTGCGTGCTATCGTCGCCACGCAAAAGGCTTTGAAAGCGGACGTTTCACTCGCCACGACAGCTGGGCGCGTGCTGTTCCCTGAGCAGGAAGCAGGCCTGATCGGCCGCCTGATCGAACGCGATCTCCCTTACTATGATGCGAGCATCTCGCTGGAGTTCGTTTCGGGCATGAATCAATTCAGTCGGGAAGTCGGCATATTAAAGGGCGACCCGTCATACGAGTCCGTCGTAGCAACACAATTCTCGAAATTCTGGACCGCGTGAGGACAGAAAATGGCGATCAATAAATTACACGATGAATTCCACACACTCGACATGAACACCGGCTGGGAAGTGCCCGCGGGTTACCCCTCCGGCATCCAGCAGAAGATTCTGTCGGGCGCTTTGGATGAAGACAACAAGCGTGGTTCGCGCACGCGCCTTCTCCGTTTTGATGCGGGCGTCTACACAACAAAACCCTTCGTCCATGAATATTGGGAAGAAGTCTTTCTCGTATCTGGCGATCTCACAGTAGGCAATGATGACCAGGGCAAGGGTGGCGAAAGCTTCTCCCCCTTCACCTATGCCTGCCGTCCGCCGGGCGCCTTTCATGGCCCCTTCCGATCAGATAAGGGCTGCATCCTGCTCGAAATCCACTATTACGATCCGGTCTGATCCATGAGCGCGCCCACACTCGACCAATTGGCAGATGCTCTTGCGCAAGGCAAAACCACCAGCGAACAATTGGTGGAAGATTGCCTCGCACGCATTGCCGATCCGTCGGGTGAAGGCTCCACAAGTTTTGTGCATGTCGCAAAAGATCAGGCACGCGCCGCCGCGCGCGCTATGGATCAATTGCGCAAAGCTGGATCAGTGCCATCGGCCTTTGCGGGCATTCCTGTGTCGATCAAAGATTTGTTCGACATTGCGGGGGAACAGACGCGCGCTGGATCTGTCGTTCTGAAGGATGCCCCAGCCGCTTTAGTCGACGCCTCAGCGGTCGCGCGCCTCAAGGCAGCTGGTTTCATTGTCATCGGTCGCACGAATATGACCGAGTTTGCTTTCTCGGGCATTGGCATCAATCCGCATTACGGAACACCAAAGAACGTCTTTGATCGCAAAACCGCGCGTGTGCCGGGTGGCTCTTCATCAGGTGCCGCTATTTCTATCACAGATGAAATGGCACATGGCGCACTCGGCACAGATACAGGCGGTTCCTGCCGTATTCCGGCGGCCTTCAATGCGATTGTAGGATATAAGCCGACAGCCAAGCGCGTACCCACGGATGGTGCCTTTCCGCTCTCGACCACATTGGATTCTATCGGGCCGCTTGCACGCACAGTCACCTGTTGCGCCATCCTCGACGCCGCTTTGTCAGGAAAGGAGCTGCAAGCACCTGCGCCTCGTGACCCAAAAGGGCTGCGCATCGCCATTCCAAAAGCCTATGTCCTCAATGATATGGACGCCGATGTGGCAGCCGCTTTTTCAGCCAGTTTGAAAAAACTGGCGGATGCCGGCGCCATCATCAGTGAAGTTGCTTTCCCTGAGATTGACGCCATCCCAACCGCCAATGCCAAAGGTGGCTTTGCGGCGCCAGAAAGCCTCGCCTCACATCGCGCTTTCATCGAAAAACATGCCGATCTTTATGACAAGCGTGTGCTCACCCGCATCCAGCGTGGTCATGAGCAATCGGCAAATGATTATATTGACCTTATCCGCACGCGCGCGCAGATCATCCGCGAATTCGAAAACCGCATGTCGGAATATGATTGTCTCGCCTATCCGACGGTCCCAATTGTCGCCCCACCCATATCGGCTTTCACAGAAGACGCAGATTTTACGCGGCTTAATTTGCTCGTGTTGCGCAACCCATCCGTCATCAATTTTCTAAACGGTTGCGCGATTTCCGTTCCCATGACGCGTTTGCCATTAGCACCGACGGGTCTCATGCTGGCCTGCCCCGGCGGGCAAGACGCAAAACTCTTCGCGCTCGCCGCCGGGATTGAAGCGCTTCTCGCTTAAGCGTCGGCCAGATCGAACGTCTGCTGCAGTTCAGTCAGTTTCATTTTCAACGGAGCCCATTTGCGGCCCACTGAATGGTCTGGATGCACGCGCGCCAATTGCCATGTTCGGTCGTGTCGATCACGCGGGATGGCGCGCACCTCGATCCGCTCGAGCGTTTCATAGCCAGGCGCACTGCGCAGCGTTTCGAGGCAGATTTTCTCCAGCGCTGCGCGGTCCAGCAGTTTTTTCTGCATGTTCATGCCTCCGGATGCCCCGGCCCCTTTCATGTCCAAGATCACTTGAGATGCGAGGCGCCATTCCCGGCGCTGCGTTCGGCCTGCTCCGCAGCGTCCGAAGGGCATTGCTCTCGCACAAAACGGACAGGCGTTGCAGTCCATCCCATCAACTCGTGACAGAGGTCACAGGTTCCTAAACGGCGTTATAGGTGCCGAAATAGAAAAGGGCCCCGCCTAGCGCGGAGCCCTTTCGCATGGCCGTCAGAACTGAAGACCGAATGCTCTTCGAGGCTGTTAGCCAGCGACGCTGAGATTGCCAGCGGCCGACTTGCCGGTGCGCTTGTCAGCAACGATCTCGAAGTTGACCTTCTGACCTTCGTTGAGACCGCGCAGGCCAGCCTGCTCGACGGCGCTAACATGGACGAACACGTCCTTGCCGCCTTGATCAGGCTGGATGAAGCCGTAGCCCTTTGTCGCGTCGAACCATTTCACAGTTCCCGTAGCCATGGGAATATTCCTTATAAAGACATGCATAGTCATCGGCGCATCACGGATACGCCGCGCGATATCGAGTTCATCTGGAAGTCAGCAAACGCCTATCGGCGAGAGGCCTAATGGCCAGAGTCGATGCAAAGAACTTATGGACGTGTGCGACTTGGCGCAAGAACATAAAAAAACTTATTTCGCGCAAGCTTAACAAGAAATGCCTGAAAAAAGGCACTTTTCTTCAGCTGAGCTGAGGTAATCGGGCGCGCAGATACAACGACACCCGATCAATAAATGGTGAGCAAGTCACTCGTCGCCATAGTCTTCCTCACTCTCTGCGAGCGCCGCGTAGGCACAGCAGATCGAAGCCTCGGGATCCCAGGCACGCACAGCGGATACCATCCAAAGGGCACCTTCGAGATCATTGCAAGGGTGACGAACACCCGTTCCCTGAACCCACCAAATCAACACGGCACGCATACTCCAACCGGGACTGGAGAAAACCTAGCAGGCCGAGCTTAACAATCTCTTCCCGTCCTTCGCGCCATTGCCCGGGGGCGCTCAAAACCCTAAAATTAACGCCAATCAAGCCAGCAAGACGGCACAGGCGCACATAGGGGCAGCCTGAGCTATGGGAGGTAAATAAATGTCTTTGTTGAAGAAAATAGCTCTTGGCCTGACTTTGGGCGCCGCTTTGGTGGGGTCTGCAATGGGACCCGTTGCGGCACAGGATTCGGGAGCGGCTTTCTATAAGGGCAAAACCGTCCGATTCATTGTCGGATTGGGCGTGGGCGGGGGCTTTGACGCCTATGCCCGAATGATTGCGCCCTATCTCTCCAAAGAACTCGACACGACTGTGATCGTCGAGAATCTCCCAGGAGCCGGCGGTCTGCTCGCTTTGAACCAAGTTTCCACCGCACAACCCGATGGTCTGCGTGTGCTGATCGTGAATGGCACACCCGCGGCGCTTGGCCAGCTGCTCGAGCAAGATAATATTCGCTACGACCTCACCAAGGTCGATCATCTTGGCATTATCAGCGCCTATCCGTGGATCTGGCTCATGGGCCCCAAGACGGATGTGAAGACCGTCGCAGATTCCATGAAGCCCGGCACCAAAATCCGCTGGGGTGGCACAGGCCCGAGCGATGGCCCAGCTGACGGCGCGGCGCTGACTTGCCATGTCCTAAAACTCGATTGCCAGATCGTGCTTGGCTACAAGAGCAGCGGCGACATTGCGCTGGCCATGGAGCGCGGCGAGATGGATGGGCTTTATCTGTCGGATTCCTCGGCCGCCAATTTCGTCAAAAACGGTCAGGCTCGCGCAGTGGCTGCCATGGGCCGCGTCCGTTCCGAACTTCTTCCTGACACGCCGACCGTCTTCGAACAGATCAAGCTCTCGGCCGATCAGGAATGGTGGTTCGATTTCCGCGCCAATTTGAATGACCTTGGGCGCATCCTCATTACCACGCCCGGCACGCCGGCTGACCGCATCGCCTTCCTGCGTGGCGCGGTGAAGCGCGCCTTGACCAATCCCGAACTGCTTGCGGAAGGCCAGAAGACACAGCGCTTCATCGCCTATCAGCCACCGGAAACGGCCCTCGAAATGACGAAAAAAGTGCTGAGCGGCATCAATGCCGAGCAGAAGAAGATCGTCCGCGACGTCATCTTCAAAGCCAATTAAGGGCGCCCTCGCCCCCTTGCAGCGACTCCCGGCGCGGTCTAGCCTCTTGAAAAAGGGGCAACAGACCCCGCCTGGGAGGAAATGATGCCAAAGATCTCGCGTCTTGCGACTGCCTTTTGTGCTGGCTTGCTGTCTCTTGGCCTGAGTGGCGCGGCGCAAGCGGATGAAGCCGAATTCTACAAAGGCAAAACCGTACGTCTGGTGAATGGCGGCGCGGCAGGATCGGGCTTCGATCTTTATTCGCGCATGCTTCAGCCCTGGCTCGCCAAATATCTGGGCGCCACAGTTATTGTGGAATCGCGCCCAGGTGCGGGCATGATGACGGCGATGAACCATGTCTGGGGCGCAGCGCCCGATGGACTCACGCTGATGCTGGCCCCCGGCGAAGGCGCTGTCTTTGCCAAGCTCACGGATGATCCCGCCATCCGTTTCGATCTGACGAAATTCCCTATCGTTGCGCGCGTGAATACAGCCCCGCGTGTCCTGATCGTCTATCCCGATGGCCCATTCAAAACGATGGCGGATTTCGCTAAACCGCCGAAGACAATTTTCATTGGTGCGAATGGCAAGACAGATGGCGCATCGGACACATCAGCCGTCGTCTGCCACGCGCTCAAGATTCCTTGCAAGATTATGATTGGCTATCCCTCATCGAAAGAATTTTCGATGGCGGCCATTCGTGGTGAGGTGGACGGGACCATTCTCGTCGACGATTCCGCCGTGCGTTATTCCGACAATGGCCAATTGCGCGCTCTGGCTGTGATGTCGCGCGAACGCGCCCCGCTCATGCCCAAAGTGCCGACGATTTTCGAAGAATTGAAACTGGATGCTGAAGCCACTTGGTGGCTCGATTTCCGCGAAGATCTCCGCAAAATCGGCCGCCTGCTCGTTGTGCCACCAGGCATCAGCAAGGAGCGACTGGCTTTTCTGCGCGATGTGTCCAGGAAGGTCCTGAACGACAAGGAAGCTTTGGCCGAATTCGAGCAGCGCAACCAACCGGCACTTTATGGCGATCCGGAAGAAATGACACGCCTGGTCACAAAAGCGCTGGATGGCTCAATCGGTGAAGCGCGTTTACGTGAATTGAAACACGTCATCACCGAAAAATATTATTGAGATTTAGCTGCGCTGAGGATCAATGGGGCGCCGCACTTGATGGCGCCCCTTATCTATCATCCGGCCGCGATCATTGATGGCCGCGCGTGTACTGTCGATGGCCAGCATCATTGCGCTCATCGTGCGCGTATTCGTCAGGCCGCTCCGCGTATAGCGAATGGATTGGCGCACGACCTCATCCAAACGCATCGTCACCACTTCCAATTCCTCATGCGACGGACATTTACGCGCATGTGACAGAAGACCGGAAAGCTCCTCCAAAATATCGTCAACAGCCTTCCGCTTTTGCTGCGCGAAAAGATTGCTGATCCAAGCCAGCACAGAAGTGAACCCACCGCCGGCAAACAAGCCAAGCCAAAGCCAATCTCCCCAGCGATCCATGAAGGTCAATTGCTCGCGGTTGAGATAATCGACCGCGCCGGGATGGACCGGCAAAGCCGCACTCGTCGCACTGTCCGTATCGGGGGCCTTCAACAGATTGATCGTGGCCGTCGCATTGGCAATGCGCGAGCGCAATCGGAACAATTGCGCGGTGACATCCGAAACAGGCTGGCGATCAACTTTGGAGGAAGCCATCAAGCGATAGGACACGCCGATGGTCGACAATTCCTCGACCGGCTTTTTGGGACGCCCACCAAAAGCGCCTTGCGGGATCTTGATCTCCGTATAGACCGGCATGCGCAATGACAGAGCCTGCGCATTATCGACCGGCAGAAGATTGATTTCGCTTCCAACAGCGCGCGCATAATTGCGCACAATCTGTCCAGCCTCCGGGCTGACGGGCTCAGCAATAAAGACAATCGCATCGATCTGACGAGACTGAACGAGATTGGGCACTTGCGAAGCTGTTGTCGTCACAAAGCGTACATTTTTCTCGTTGAGATCATAACTCGACAGGACCCGGTTCAGGAGATCGCGATCGGGATCGACCATATCAACAAGCGCCAACCGTTTCCCGTTAAGCTCGGCAATGTCGGAAATTTTACGCGCGGCCGGCGCAGAAGGCGCCACAAAGATCAGAGCCTCTTCCCGCAGAATGGCAACCGTCAGCCCATTATTGGGCAGAACAATATCGGGGCGGACAACAGCAAATGGAACTTTGCCCATTTGAAAAGCTTCAGCAGCGCTTTGCTGCGTGTCATGAAATACGGGCTGAATGGAGATCGCAGCCTTTGTGTCGCGCAAACTTGCTGCAAAAGCGTCGATCAGAATTTGCTCGCTGGAACCATGATTGCCAACGGCGACCCGAAAATTCGTAGGCTTGTTGAAATACCAATAGACGCCTGTGCCAATGGCAATCGCCGCGACAAGCGCCAACATGACGAGCGCGACCATAATCTCCCGACGTGGGAGTTTCGTCATTTTGGAATGTCCTTCGCTGCGCCCCGTCATAACGGGAATGATAGTTCAGAACCGGTTAAGGCGGAACCCGCCTGACGCCTGACAGTTTCCTCTCATCCACCCCTTTTGGGCGGGAGGACAAAATGGGCAAAACAGAACGCCGCGTCCAAGATTGGACCAGTCTCATCATTGGGTTTGGTATTGCTGTCTATCCATGGGTCGTGGGCTATTCGCAGGATGTCATGGCCACCCAAATCAGGTTGATCTCGGGCATCCTCATCTTCCTCGTGGCCGCCGCTGCCCTCATTCGCTTCGCCGAATGGGAAGAATGGCTCAACATGCTGCTCGGGCTCGCTGTCGCCGCGACGCCCTTCATCTTCAAACTGACTGGCAATGATATGGCCACACAAACTTTGTTCATCGGCGGCATTATCGTGGCTGCCATGTCAGCCTGGGAGCTGTGGATGATCCACCATCCAGAGGGAATTAAGCCCTTGCCGCATTAGGAAAAGCGGAACTGGTACGCTGGAGATTGTGTTCTCCCGCCGCAGGATGACGGGAATGACCTCCACAGGCGACGTAACGAGACGCACGTTCACGACGGGGGCGCTCACCTTTCTGGCAAGCCCTGCCCTCACGCAAACGCGTGCCAAAGGTTTCTCGAAATATACGGTGATCGATCTCGCCCAGCAATTGGCTGCGGAAGCGTTTGATGCCTCGGTCGACAAAGAGCCGCCGCAACTTGCGCAACTTTCTTACGATGATTACCGCAACATCAGAATGCGACCGGAGGCGCGCATCTCTCTGGGTCAAAAGTTCTCGCTTGACCTTTTTCATCGCGGCCACCTGTTTGCGCACAAGGTGACCGTCCATCTTCTTCATGAAGGACAGATCCGGGAGATCCTTTATCAATCGCGCATGTTTGACTTTGGCGGCCTACACCTCGGCCCGCTTGATCGCAGCATTGGATTTGCCGGCCTGCGATTGCGTTACCCTTTGAATCGGCCAGATGTCGCCGATAAATTGTCTGTCTTCCTCGGGGCGAGCTACTTCCGCTTTCTAGGGCGCGGGCAACGTTATGGACAATCTGCACGTGCGCTTGGCATCAATGCGGGCCTCCCTGGCATAACCGAGGAATTCCCTTTTTTCCGAAGCTTTTGGATTGAGGAAGCAGCGGATGAAACATCCAGCCTTATCATTCACGCATTGCTCGATTCACCCTCGGTGACGGGCGCTTATCGCTTTGAATTTTTTCCCGGCGAAGAAACCGTTGTCGACGTTCAATCCAGTCTGTTCCCGCGCGTCACGCTTGAGCAACCTGCCATTGCGCCAATCACGTCGATGTTTCTGACCGGCTCACAAGATCGGCGCATGGCCGACGATTTCCGTCCCGAAGTGCACGACACCGATGGACTGCATATCGTCGCTGATGGCAAGAAGGTCTGGCTGCCCTTGCGCAATCCAACCCAATCAACCGTCACACATCACGCGGTCACCGATCTCCAAAAATTCTCTTTGCTTCAGCGACACCGCTCTTTCGATGATTATCAGGATCTCGAAGCCAATTATGAAAAGCGCCCCGGCTATTCCATCGAACCTGTCGGTGATTGGGGACGCGGTGCCCTTATTCTGTCTGAACTCGTCACCAATACGGAGATCCATGACAATATTGTTGTGAGTTTTTGTCCGGAAAAACCACTGCTGGCTGGAGAACGCCGCGAGTATAATTATCGCCTCTCGACGATCACCCATGAGACAAGCACCCTTGCCATCACACACCGCATCCTGACGCACGACACAGACACCGGCCGCCTCATCATTGCAGATTTTACCGGCGGAGATCTTTCTTATTGGCGCGAAGCTTTGAGTGACGTGACCCTCAATCTTCATTCAGACGGAGTGAATGCGCGCTCCCTCGATCTCAATTGGAATACGCATCTCAATGGCATTCGTGCCCGCCTCTTTGCGGCAGGCCCCTTTGCGCCTGAGGCAAAAATCAACGTCACTTTGCTAGCGCGCGGCCAGCCTCTCTCCGAAACACTGAGCTTGCGCCTGACGTCTCACGCACCGCCACAGGAACTGGCTGAGGGCAGAGGCGTTCGTTGAACACAAACGTTCAGCGGAGAGACGCATGAACAACATCATTTATATTGTTGGCTTGGTGGTCGTGATCGTGGCGATCCTGAGTTTCTTTGGGCTGCGCTAGGCTCTGGCCTAAAGACGCCTCTAGGGCTAAACGGTGCATGTGGGACGCAAGTGGAATCGCGCCCCTCGGAGCGCCGATGACCGAAGCAAACCCAGCACAGCCGCTTGCCCTCGGGCCCACGCAAACCAGCATTGGCCGCGCGCTCTTCCTGCTCCTTGGTGGCATTATTTCGTCCGCCCAACTCGGCAAAGCCTTTGTGGCTATGCCATTGCTCCAAGCTGAAATGGCTCTCCCGTTGACGGTGGTCTCTTTCCTCATCGCCACCTTCGCGACCCTGGGCGCCCTTTTTGGCATGGGCACGGGGCTTGTGGTGAAACGCATCGGCAGCCGGAAAGCCTTGATCGGCGGCATGATCGTGATGGCGCTCGCAAGCTTGGCGGGCTCACAAGCGCAAAGCCCAGAGGCCATGATGGTCTCGCGTGTCATCGAGGGGATCGGCTTTTTGGGCGCCGTGATTGCCATTCCCGATGTCCTCGGCCATGTGGCCACGGGCAAAGACCGCAATTTCTTCCTCGGGCTCTGGGGCACATTCATGCCCACGGGGACGGCTTTGATGCTGTTGATCGGCCCAGCCCTGCCCCTGATCGGCTGGCGTACGCTCTGGCTTTCCCAGGCCGTGCTCGCATTAGCCTATGCGGGCCTCGCCTATGCCTATCTGCCCAATACAGCCTCAAGCGCACCGGCCGGCGGCCCCAAGCTGATGGACATGGCCAAAAGGGTGCTCGCCAATCGCGAGAGCCGACTGCTGTCGGCCGTGTTTGGCCTCTACACGTTTCAATATTTCATTCTGGCTGGCTTCCTTCCGGTCATCCTTGTCTCCACTCTCAACCTACCATTGGAACGCGCCACTCTGTTCACAGCCGGCGTGGTGGCTGCCAATGCAGGCGGCAATGTCTGCGCCGGACTTTTGGCACGTGCGGGCTTTCCGCTCTGGGTGAGCATGGGGGCTTCTCTGGCCTCCTACGCGCTGCTCTCACCCCTGCTCTATTCGCTGAGCATATCAGCCGATGTGATTGCCATTCTGGCGGCCGTAAACCTCTGGATTGCGGGCCTCCTGCCCGGCTCCATTTTCGCGGCTGTGCCGCGTTTGGTTCGCGGGGAATTGGTCACCCCAACCATGGGCCTCATCCAGCAGACGAGCAATATTGGTCAGTTTCTGGGGCCGGTGGCTGCGGGCTATTTCGTCACCCATTTCGGCTGGCCTGCCATTCCCTATTTGCTTGTGCCCATGGTCGCGCTGGGCCTCTGGTCCGTCGTGGCCTTACGCCCCCTGTTCAAGACATCTCCCTGATATGGACAAGGCCAAAGCCCCCCGCTAGGACTCAAGAAAGACAATCAATAAGGCCCGAAATGGGCTTCGGGAGGTCACATGAACATGTCACGTCGGGCGCTCGCAGGCGTCCTCGCTCTGGCGGCCACATTCGGTCCTGCTCTCGCCCAAGACAAGAAGCCTGTGTGGCTCGATGAGACGCTCCTTCCCGCTGCCAAAGCCGAGGGACAGGTCGTCGTCTATTCCACGACCAATGAGCAAGAAGGCTTGCCGCTCTGGAAAATCTTTGAAGATGCCACCGGCATTAAGGTTCTCTATGTGCGCGCATCCGATGCACAAATTCTCTCGCGCGTGATCATTGAAGCGCGTGCAGGTCAGCGCACGTGGGACATTGCCCAGACGGCGAATGTTCAAAAATTTCCGCAGGAATTCTTGCTCGATTATGAGCCGATTGATGCGCAGAAAATGATGCCATCAGCGCGCGGCCCGAAGAACAAATGGTACGGCATGTATGCCAATTACAATGCGCCAGCCTATAATACCAACCTCGTAAAGCCCGACCAGATTCCGGCAAAACTCGAAGACTTCGTCAAATTCCCGCAATTTGCTGGCCGCATCGTCATTGACGACACCGATACGCCTTGGATCGCCGCCGTCTTTGAACATTATGGCGAAAAGCGTGCGCGCGAAATTTTGGAGGAATTTGTCACCAAGATGAAACCCGTTGTGCTCGACGGTCACTTGGCGATTGCTCGCGCGGTTGGCAGCGGCGAATATGCCTTCGCGCTCAACAATTACCTGAACCTCACTTTGAACGTGAAGCTCGCAGGTCAGCCGACAGATTTTTGGGTGATGGAACCTGTCACTCTGTTCTTCGGTCAATCAGGTGTTGCCGCCAAGGCGCCCCATCCCAATGCGGCAAAGCTGGCTCAGAACTTCATCGTCAGCGCAGAAGCGCAACAATTCCTGACTAAGTTTGGACGCCTGCC
Source organism: Beijerinckiaceae bacterium (assembly GCA_947453155.1). GTDB lineage: Bacteria > Pseudomonadota > Alphaproteobacteria > Rhizobiales > Beijerinckiaceae > Terripilifer. The sequence continues at coordinate 101,731 of CANGFE010000001.1, forward strand.
CACACGCCCTGATGTCGAGACCAATCCCAAGGGCGTTCTGGCCGGCATTGAAAAAGCAAAAATCTCCACCGTTCTTCTCGACCCTGACGATGAGAAGAAATGGAGCCGCACATTCAAAGAAATTTTCCGCTCAGGAAAATAAGAAGAGACAAAAAAAAGGCGGGCAAAGAGCCCGCCTTTTTTATGCGCCGTAGATCTCGTCGGCCCGTTTTTCAAACGCTTCCGCAAATTTGCGAAACGCCGTGTCAAACATGGCGCCCATGAGCAGGCCCAAAGTGCGGCTGGCAAATTCATAAGAGATCGAAAAGCCAACCTCACATCCACCACCTTCGCGGTCAGTGAAGGTCCACTTATTCTCAAGATGGCTGAACGGCCCGTCGATATATTCGACCAGAATCCGGCGGCGCGGACGATCTAACGCCACACGGCTCGTAAAGCTTTCGCGGATGGCTTTGTAGCCCACCTGCATCTCAGCGACGATAGTTTCCACGCCCTCACCACTCTCCACGCGGCGGCGAATACGAAGGCCCGTACAAAGTGGCAAAAATTGCGGATAGGTTTCGACGTCGGCCACGAGGTCGAACATCTGCGCCGCGCCATGGCGCACAATCCGCGTTGTGTTGAAAGAAGGCATCGTCCGTTCCAGTTTCCGGATTGCCTTCTAGCATGGCTTTCGGCGCAGAAAAGCCCCAGGCGAAGGCTTCAGCCTAGCCCGCCCCTCACCGGGACTTTATTGAGAAAATCGTCGATATCCCGACGCGACCGCAGGATAAAAATAATGCGGTTGCGCCGCTCGCGAGCAATCAGGGCAGAAATGCGGGGCGCAACATCGGCAGGGAAATTCCAGATCCGCCGCAAAAGTGCCCCATCGAAGCGACGCGGACACCCAGGCGCCATCTCATCTTCTTTGCCCGAAGGAGGCCTGAGCATCTTGCTGAGGGCCCGAAAGAAGCAAACCGGCATGGGCGCATCAATATAGACGAGCCAATCAGCCCGACAGACGCGAAGATCGAGCGTGGCCGGAAAGGTCCCACTCATCACCCATTCATCCCGGCTGGCCAGTTCCTGGACTTCCGCTGTCCAATCCTCAACGCTTGGCCGCTCCCATCCCGGGCGCCAAAAGTAACGCTCAAGCGGAAAGAAGGGTAAGCGCAACCGTCCCGCGATCACTTGGGCCAGCTCGGATTTACCTGCACCGGGTGAGCCAATCAACATCACCCTGCGCGGCGGTACTGGGTCAATCCGACGCGCATCGTGGTACATGACCAAACCTCCTCACGCCTTAGATTTCGACTCCCGAGCTGCCTTGAGCCGAGCGAAATCTTCCCCTGCATGATGAGAGGAACGCGTGAGAGGCGAAGCGGATGCAAGCAAGAAACCTTTTGCCCGCGCCACGCTGTCATAAGAGGCAAATTCATCAGGCGTAACGAAGCGCACGACCGGATGATGCTTTTTGGTTGGCTGCAAATACTGCCCGATGGTGATGAAGTCGACATCCGCCGAGCGCAGATCATCCATCAATTGCAGCACTTCGTTCCTTTCCTCACCCAAGCCAACCATAATGCCTGACTTTGTGAAGATGGACGGATCCAATTCCTTGACCCGCTGCAACAAGCGGATCGAATGGAAATAGCGCGCACCGGGGCGCACCGTCAGATATTTGGATGGCACCGTCTCAAGATTATGATTGAACACATCTGGACGCGCCGCCACCACGACTTCCAAAGCGCCTTCCTTGCGCAAGAAATCGGGCGTCAAAATCTCAATCGTTGTCTTCGGTGAAGCTTGGCGGATCGCGCGGATCACTTGCGCAAAATGCTCGGCTCCACCATCCGCCAAATCATCACGATCCACCGAGGTGATGACGACATGTTCAAGCCCAAGCTTAAAGACCGCTTGCGCGATATGCTCTGGCTCTTTCGTGTCGAGTGGCGCTGGCAGACCGGTCTTCACATTGCAAAAAGCGCAAGCGCGCGTGCATGTGTCGCCCATGATCATGAAGGTCGCGTGCTTCTTTTCCCAGCACTCGCCAACATTCGGGCAGCCTGCTTCTTCGCAAACTGTGACCAGACCATTTTCTTTGACGATGCGATTGGTCTCAGCCCATTTGGGCGAGCCAGGTGCCTTCACACGAATCCAATCCGGCTTACGCAGGACAGGATTATCGGGGCGATGCGCCTTCTCAGGGTGGCGCGGTGCCGCTTCGCCCTTTTTGCGCGGATCATCGTTCAGAAGGTCGAAAACAACAGCCATGACCGTCTCGCTTGTTTGTCGGGAAGGTCTATCCCCGATCGCCCCTCAGGCCAAGCCCGAACTCACAGCTGCGGCGTCTCTGCACCCAAAGGTTTTTGGGCAATCACCGTGGAATCAGCCGCCCCCTCGATGGCGCAGGAGACCCCCTCAGGATCGAAGCGCAATTCCACCGACCCAGACAGGGCGCGCGCGGCAATCGCCTCAATCACGAAACGGCCAAAACCCCGTCGCGTAGGCTCAACGACCTTCGGCCCGCCGCGCTCCACCCAGGCCAGCCGCAGGCGGTCTCGCCCGTTCTCATCCTTGAAGACCGACCAGGAAATATGAACCTCGCCGCCATCGACAGAGAGCGCGCCATATTTCACGGCATTGGTGGACAGCTCATGCACCGCCATACCAAGATTTTGTGCAGCAACAGGGGTGAGCACAATCTCAGGTCCATCTGTAAACAGACGCGCGCTCAAATCCGAATTGAGATGGCCTATTTGCGATGTCACCAATTCCTGCATGCTAATGCCGCGCCAATCCTCGCGCGCCAAAAGATCGTGCGATTGGGCCAGACCACTCAACCGCTCAATGAAGGAATCAACAAAATCTGAACTCGACAATTCGGGACTGACCGAACGACGCGCCATGACCTGAATGACGGTCAAAAGGTTCTTGGACCGATGCGCCAACTCCCCAAGTAAGGTGCGAATATGTTGTTCGGTCGCTTTACGCTCCGAAATATCGCTCACAGCACCCAGCAGTGATTGCACCTCGCCATTACGGCTGCGCCACGGTTCAATCTGCACATTGCACCAAACCGTCTTGCCATTCTTTTGATAGGGTAAATCTTGATGTGCGGATTGCCCCATTGCCAAAACTTCACGTTTCATCAGCAACAAAGGTTCGACAAGCTCTGGCGGGACAACGTCCTTTTCTTCAGCGCCGACCGCCGCATCAGCATCGCAACTAAAATATTCGCCGCCAATCCAGATGTACCGAAGATCGCGATCCTGCGTGAACACCGAAACGCCAGCCGCGCGCAGTGACAGGAACAAAAGATCTAGAGTGCGACGAAGTGCGACGTTCGCCGAGGCCAATTCGCTTTGCACACGCTTGCGATCGGTGATCTCTTCGACGATCAAACCCAGCCCAACCAATTCCCCGGCCGCGGTCTTTAATGGATAGGTATGTTCCATCCAGTCGCGCATGACACCCGGCGCGCGCTTGGTCTCACCGCGAAACTCGACATCACGAATAGCCTCGCCACTGGCCAAAACCGCCTTGTAAAGAGGCTCCGCTTGTTCGCACAAATCTGGGACAACATCGAAGACAAAACGCCCGATATGCTCGGCGGCGGGTACGCCATTGATATCGGCAAGCGCATCATTGACGCGCACAAATTTCAGATCGCGGTCCAACATGGCCAAGCCGAGCGGCGCTGATTGATAAAGCGACTCGAGCTCTGCCAGACGCACACGCATTTGCTCTTGGCTACGTCGCAGGCTCTCTTCAAGCCGGCGCTGCTCGGTCAGATCAAACATGGATTGGATGATCACAGTGCGCCCATCAGGCCAGATCAATGGATCACTGGTTTGAATGAGCCACACCAGCCGCTCATCCCAAGCAGTCCAAACCGTGATCTCTTTTGACGACGCGCGAGATTGTGCACGCAGCCAACCGAAATAAACCGCTTCGATTTCTCCCGCAGGTACACGCCGCATTCTCTCAAGACACGCACGAATGTCTGGAAGCTCGGCCAAACCATAACCCGTGGCGCAAATGAAACTCTCATTCACCAAAACTGTCTCACCCTCTTTGGTGAAAACCATATAGGGCGAGGGCGCGCTCATGAGCGCTGCGCGAAAGGAGGTGAGAGAGGCTAAAAGCAAACCCGGATCAGCCGACATATCTTCCGGCCCAATGCGCATGGAAGTTGCGCTCTGGCCGTCCAGTCGAAAGGGAAGAACCTGATCCGGCATGAAAGTAACGCCCTCAGACAATCAGTTGGCGCTGCAACTCTGGCTATTGTTGTAACGAAAACCGAAACAGGCGTCAAAAATAGCAAAAACGAAAAATGCCCCTGCGTGACACACAGGGGCATTCCTCAAAGCAATTCAAAGCGCTTTAAAGCCACGCTCTAGGTATGGATCACGCGCCCATAAGCATCCAGCACGCTCTCATGCATCATTTCTGAGAGAGTCGGATGCGGGAAGACGGCGTGGATAAGCTCTTCCTCTGTCGTCTCCAAATTCATGGCGACAACATAACCTTGGATAAGCTCGGTCACTTCTGCACCGATCATATGCGCGCCAAGCAACTTGCCAGTTTTGGCATCGAAGATCGTCTTGATGAGACCATCAGGTTCGCCAAGCGCAATCGCCTTGCCATTGCCCATGAAGGGGAAGCGACCAACCTTGATCGAGAGGCCCTGCTCTTTCGCCTTCGCCTCAGTAAGGCCAACGCTTGCGACTTGCGGATGGCAATAGGTGCAGCCCGGGATCATGGCCTTGTCCATGGGATGAACATGCAGACCCTTGATCGCTTCAACGCAGATCACACCTTCATGCTCGGCTTTGTGCGCGAGCATCGGCGGACCGGCAACGTCACCGATCGCAAAGATGCCGGGAATATTCGTGCGACCCAAACCGTCGGTCACAACGCAACCGCGATCCGTTTTCACGCCGATTTTCTCAAGGCCGATGTTTTCAATATTGCCAACAACACCCACAGCGGAAATCAGACGTTCAGCCTCAAGCGTAGACTTATTGCCCTTCTCGTCTTCGAGCGTGCAAACAACGCTATTGGCTTTCTTCTCAACCTTGCTGACCTTGGTTGAGGTCATGATCTTGATGCCAGCCTTTTCAAAACGCTTGCGCGCAAGACCAGCAATCTCGGCGTCTTCCACCGGCAAAACTTGCGGCATGACTTCAACCACCGTCACATCGCAACCCATGGTGCGATAGAAGCTGGCGAATTCAATCCCGATCGCGCCCGAACCCATGACGATAAGCGATTTGGGGAATTCCGCAGGCACCATGGCCTCGAAATAAGTCCAGATCAGTTTGCCATCCGGCTCGATGCCCGGCAGCACGCGCGGACGCGCACCTGTCGCAACAATAATATTCTTGGCCTGATAAACGCCCTCACCCAATGTGCCCTTCGGCACAGGGTTCTGCGGCTGCACCGCGGCCTTTTTGCTCTTCGACACCGTGACCTGTCCCGGCTTGTCGATAACCGCTTCGCCCCAGATCACATCAACCTTGTTCTTCTTGAGCAAGAAGCCGACGCCGCCATTCAACTGCTGCGACACGCCACGCGAGCGCTTCACAACAGCGGCCGGATCAAAGGTGACTTTGCCTTCGATCTTCAGACCGTAATCCTGCGCATGCTGCGCATAGTGATAGATCTCGGCCGAGCGCAGCAAAGCTTTGGTCGGAATGCAGCCCCAGTTGAGGCAGATGCCGCCCAAATGTTCGCGCTCGACAATCGCGGTTTTCAGACCAAGCTGCGCAGATCGGATCGCGGTGACATAACCACCAGGACCCGAACCAATGATGAGAACGTCGTAGGTGGTCGTCATGTTACACCAGCATTCCCATCGGGTTTTCGATCAGCGTCTTGAAAGCGGAAATCAATTCCGCGCCCAAAGCGCCATCCACCGCGCGATGATCGGTTGAAAGCGTGACGCTGATAACCGTCGCAACGGCCGGTGCGCCCTTCTTCACCACGATGCGCTGTTCACCAGCGCCAACCGCGAGAATAGTCGCATGCGGCGGGTTGATGACGGCGGAGAAATTCTTGATGCCGAACATGCCAAGGTTCGACACAGCGGATGTGCCACCCTGATATTCTTCCGGCTTCAATTTGCGCGCCCGCGCACGAGCCGCATAATCTTTCATCTCATTCGAGATTTGCGCGAGGCCCTTGGTTTCAGCCATGCGCACGATCGGCGTAATGAGACCGCCCGGGATCGATACAGCCACACCAACATCAGAATGTTTGTGCTTCAGCATCGCGCCTTCGGTCCAAGTCACATTCGCATCGGGCACGCGTTGCAGCGCAACTGCCAGAGCCTTGATGATGAAATCATTCACCGAGACCTTGTAAGCCGGCTTGCCGTCCTTGTCCTTGGGCGCATTGGCGTTGATCGCTTCGCGCGCAGCCAGCAGCGTGTCGAGTTCGCAATCAACCGAAAGGTAGAAGTGCGGGATCGTCTGCTTGGCTTCGACCAGACGACGCGCAATGGTCTTGCGCATCGAGTCATGCGGGATCTCTTCGTAGGATCCATCAGCAAAGAATTTGCGGATGGTCGCATCCGACATGCCCATCGGCGCAGACGGAGCTGATGCACCAGCAGCAGGCGCCGCGAGAGCACCGCCACCGGCCATCGCCGCGCGCACGTCGCGCTCAACGATACGTCCATGCGGACCGGTGCCCTTCACGCGTGTCAGATCAATGCGCGCATCTTTGGCAATGCGACGCGCGAGTGGTGAGGCAAACACGCGCGCACCCGACGCAGGCGCGGCCGCCACGGGCGCCGCTGCAACCGGTGCAGCAGAAGCAGCCTGTGCAGGAGCAGCAGGAGAAGCAGCAGCCTTCGGTGCAGAGGCCGGAGCGCCGCCAGAAGAAGCGGCTGCCTTCACATCTTCACCTTCAGCCGCGATCACGCCAATCAGCGTATTGACCGCAACATCCGCCGTGCCATCAGCGACCATGATTTTGGCGAGAATGCCTTCATCGACAGCCTCGACTTCCATCGTCGCCTTATCGGTCTCAATCTCGGCAAGCACGTCGCCCGCCTTGATCGTGTCACCTTCTTTTTTCAACCAGCGAGCCAGATTGCCCTTTTCCATCGTGGGCGAAAGCGCGGGCATTAGAATGTTGATCGGCATGGTCCGCGCTCCCCTTAGCGATAGAGCACGGCTTTCGCCGCCTGAATGACTTCACCAACATTTGGCAGCGCGAGCTTTTCGAGATTGGCTGCGTAAGGCATCGGCACATCCTTGCCGGTGACGCGCAGAACCGGCGCATCGAGCCAGTCGAAAGCACGCTCCATCACCCGTGCGGCGATTTCCGCCCCAACGCCCGATTGCGGATAGCCTTCCTCCACCGTCACGCAGCGACCCGTCTTCTGCACGGACGCGATGATCGTATCCGTGTCCATCGGACGGATTGTGCGCAGATCGATGATCTCCGCTTCAATGCCTTCCTTGGCGAGTTCTTCCGCAGCCTTGACGGCGTAAGTCATGCCAATCGACCAAGAGACGAGCGTCACATCCTTACCCGTGCGATGAATACGCGCCTTGCCAATCGGCACGGTGTAATCATCCAGCTTGGGCACATCGAAGGTCTGCCCGTAGAGAATTTCATTCTCAAGGAAGATGATCGGGTTCGGATCGCGGATCGCGGATTTCATCAAGCCCTTGTAGTCAGCCGCCGTATAAGGAGCGACCACTTTCAAGCCCGGAATCTGCGAATACCAAGCCGCAAAATCCTGCGAATGCTGGGCCGCGACGCGCGCCGCAGCACCATTGGGTCCGCGGAACACAATCGGGCAACCCATCTGGCCGCCGGACATATAAAGCGTTTTGGCAGCAGAATTGATGATCTGGTCAATCGCCTGCATGGCGAAGTTGAAGGTCATGAATTCAACGATAGGCTTCAAGCCTGTCATCGCAGCACCGACGCCAATACCAGCAAAACCATGCTCTGTAATCGGCGTATCAATCACGCGGCGCGCACCAAATTCCTGCAACAGGCCTTGGGTGATTTTATAGGCGCCCTGATATTCAGCAACTTCTTCGCCCATGATGAAGACATCTTCATCTGCGCGCATTTCTTCAGCCATCGCATCGCGCAAAGCTTCGCGCACGGTCATCGCAACCATCGGCGTGCCTGGCGGCACGTCAGGAGCTGCTGCAACCGTCACAACTGGCGGCGCCGGCAAATCGCTCTGCATCGACGCAGCAGCAGGCTTTTCACCACCCGCATCCTGCGGCGCTGGCTTTGAAGTCGCGGCCGGCACAGCATCAGCGCTTTCGCCTTCTGCCGTGATGATCGCAATCGGCGTATTCACCGCGACATTTTCCGTGCCGTCGGGAATAAGGATGGCAGCGAGCACGCCTTCATCCACCGCTTCCACTTCCATCGTCGCCTTATCGGTTTCGATCTCGGCGAGCACATCGCCGGATTTTACCGTATCGCCGACTTTCTTAACCCATTTAGCAAGCTTGCCCTGTTCCATCGTCGGAGACAGAGCGGGCATGAGAATATTCACAGCCATTGTCGATCCTCCGATTAAACCAAAATATCCGTCCACAATTCGGACGGATCCGGTTCTGGATCGTTGGTCGCGAATTCGGCAGCTTCCGCCACAATCGCACGCACCTTTGCGTCGATTGCTTTCAATTCATCTTCGGTCGCAAATTTTTCCCGCAACAGGCGTCCACGCACCTGTTCAATCGGGTCATGCTCTTCGCGCATTTTCTGCACTTCTTCCTTCGAGCGATATTTCGCCGGATCGGACATGGAGTGACCGCGATAGCGATAGGTCTGCATTTCGAGAATGTAGGGGCCCTTGCCTTCACGGCACCAAGCCAAAGCCTTCTCGCCAGCCGCGCGCACAGCGCGCACATCCATGCCGTCGACCTGCTCACCAGGAATATTGAAGGAAAGGCCGCGCTTCGAAAAATCAGACTGTGCCGAGGCACGCGTCACAGCCGTGCCCATCGCATAACGATTATTTTCGATGATGTAGACGGCCGGCAATTTCCAGAGCTCCGCCATATTGAAGCTCTCATAGACCTGGCCCTGATTGGCCGCACCGTCGCCGAAATAGACCATCGAGACATTGCCATTGCCGCGATAATGATTGGCAAAGGCCAGACCCGTGCCCAGCGACACCTGCGCGCCAACGATGCCGTGGCCGCCGTAAAAATGCTTCTCTTTCGAGAACATGTGCATCGAGCCGCCCTTGCCTTTCGACAAGCCGCCACGACGCCCCGTGAGCTCGGCCATCACGCCCTTCGGGTCCATGCCGCAAACGAGCATATGGCCGTGGTCACGATAACCGGTGATGATCTGGTCGCCTTCTTTGGCAACCATTTGCATGCCCACCACCACGGCCTCCTGGCCGATGTAGAGATGGCAGAAACCGCCGATCAGGCCCATGCCATACATCTGGCCGGCCTTTTCCTCGAAACGCCGGATGAGCAGCATTTCGCGATAGGCATGAAGTTCCTGGTCACGGGTGAATTCGGCTGGTCCCGCATTTTTCTGCGTTTTGGACCGAGAAGAGGCAGACGCTGCCATGTTGGCTCCTGAACCTGATCGCAAGCTCCAACGCCCGGAGCCCGCTAGGACAGAGGTTAGATCAGGCTAAAGGATAATGCGAGGGGGGAGATGCAGAAATCAGATAGGGCATAAACACTATAAATACAGAAGCTTAGATGAATTAACCCGATTATCGTTATGCAAAAATATAAACAAGAAACAGGTTAACCACCCAAGGGGCCCAAAAATCAGCGATAGAAGAAGATCAACTCGTCCTTGTGGACACGACCAAGGGTGACACGGGCCTGTTCTTCCAAAAGATCACGATCCAGAGAATCGGCCGACATCATCCGCACGCGCCGTTCCCAGCCGTTACGATCGCTCTGCAGGCTATCCAAGCGGGCCTGCAGCTCATCGATCTTCATCTTGTATTCTTCCTTGGCCTTGAGGCCTCGGGTGCCATTATAGGCGTGCCAGACGAAATAAGACGCAGCCGCTCCCGACACGGCATAGAGCACGAGCGGGATCAGGATAGCGCGGAGTCGGCGACGTTTGACCATGTGGCGAACTTGATGGCCTTAGGTGAATCTGACGTTAACGCCCCACGCCTTCAGCCGAATTGACCCATTCGGCAAATCACGCCACACAGAGCGGGACAAGGAGACCAAGCTTGGCAGCTGCCCCACACCCCGCTTCAGAGATCGCCATCGTGCTGGTCGCGGCGGGAAAAGGTCTGCGCGCAGGCGGGCCCGTACCGAAGCAATATGCGCCGCTTCTGGGTCGCCCGCTGCTCGCACATACGATCGAAGCCCTGTCAGTCCTCCGAGCGCCCATTCAGCCCGTGATTGGGCCGGGGGACGAACCGCTTTTCGCCACTGTCCTTGATGCACTGCCAGCTGAGATGCGCGCACTCTGCCGCGCGCCCGTAACGGGTGGCGACACACGACAAGCCTCGGTGCTCAGGGGTCTCGAAGCACTGGGCGGAGATCAGCCGCAAATCGTCCTCATCCATGATGGCGCCCGCTGCCATCCGGCCACCCAACTCCTGACCCGTGCAATCGAGGCGGCACGCGCGCATGGCGCGGCCATTCCGGGACTTGTGGTCAGCGATACGATCAAACAGGTCGATGCGCAGGGCTTTGTGGCCCAGACGCCAGAGCGCGCCACATTGCGCGCTGTGCAGACGCCCCAAAGCTTCACCTATTCTCTCATCCTCAGAGCACATCAATTTGCTGCCAAAGAGAATATTCAAAACCTCACCGACGATGGTTCGGTCGCCGAATGGGCGGGCCACAAGGTCCATCTCTTCCCCGGCGATGCCGCCAATTTGAAAGTCACCGAGGCCAGCGATTTCGCCACAATGGAGCGTCTCATGTCCGCCGATCTTACCGACATTCGCACCGGACAGGGCTATGACGTGCATGCCTTTGGCCCCGGCGACCATGTCTGGCTGGGCGGGGTGAAAATCCCCCATACCGCAGCCCTCGTGGGTCACTCCGATGCGGACGTCCTGCTTCATGCACTGACCGATGCCATTCTCGGCGCTTTGGCTGACGGCGATATCGGCTCTCATTTCCCCCCGTCCGATCCTCAATGGAAGGGCGCCGCCTCCGACCAGTTCTTGCGCCATGCGGTGTCCCTAGTTGGCAAGCGCGGTGGCAAGATCGCCCATCTCGATGGCACACTCATTTGCGAGGCTCCAAAAGTGGGCCCGCATCGCGACGCCATCCGCGCACGCATTGCCGAAATCTGCGATTTGCCTCTTCACCGCGTTGGGGTAAAAGCCACAACGTCGGAAGGACTTGGCTTCACTGGTCGACGTGAAGGTATAGCTGCCATGGCCCTTGCCACGATCCGACTGCCAGAATGAGTGCGCTGTTTGATCCGGGCCTATTGGCGCGCGCCGAGGCGCTCATTCGCCTCTGCACGACCAAGGGGCTTAAGATCACGACAGCGGAATCCTGCACGGGTGGGTTGATCACGGCGCTGCTGACCGAAATCCCTGGCTCATCGGCCGTCGTAGACCGGGGCTTCATGACCTATTCCAATGAGGCGAAAGCCGAGATGATCGGCGTACCCGTGTCGCTCATCGACACCCATGGTGCCGTAAGCGCACCAGTCGCCCGTGCCATGGCCTCAGGCGCGCTCCAGCATTCCAAAGCCGATCTGTCAGTGGCCGTCACAGGCATTGCAGGACCCGGCGGCGGCAGCCCCGAAAAGCCTGTTGGCCTCGTGCAATTTGCCCGCGCCCGCCGTGGTGCGGAGCCCGAACTTTTCGAGAAGCGTTTTGACGACAAAGGCCGCGCTAGCATTCGCTGCGCGGCCCTCGAGTTTGCTCTCACCCTGCTTGAAGAAGCAGTGGCAAGCTAATGGTATTTAAACAAAACGATTGCTGATCTTGCCGAGACCTTCGATCTCGACTGTGACCACATCGCCCTTGTTCAGATATTCACCGCGGCCATTTCCGACACCCGCAGGCGTGCCCGTCAGAATGATATCACCGGGGAGCAAAGTCATGCGGCTGGAGAGATCGGCGATCTGTTCCTTGATGTCGAAAATCATATAGCCGGTGTTGGAATCCTGCTTCACAACCCCATTCACATCGAGGCGCATTTTCAGCTTATGCGGATCGGGTATGTCGCGGGCGAGCGTGATCCAAGGCCCCAGCGGACAAGCGCCATCGAAGCTTTTGTGCGATGTCCAATCGTTCCGGAAGATAGAATTATCCGGCACGCCATTGCGGCGAGAGAGATCGCGCGCCGAAAGATCATTGGCGACCAGATAACCAGCCACATAATCAAGCGCCTTGTCCCCTGACACATTCCGGCAAGGACGGCCGATGACCACACCCAGCTCTGCTTCCCAATCGAGCTTTTTGACATGCTCAGGGAACGGAATGTCCGCATATGGGCCAATGGCCGAGCGCGATGATTTCAGAAAATGCCACGAGCGCTGACCCAGCTCATGCGGATCTTTTGGTGGCTCACGACCGGATGCTTTGGCCATTTCAGCAGCATGGTCGGCATAGTTCGAACCGGCGCAGTAAAGAACAGGCGGCAGCGGAATGGGCGACAACAAGGTGACCGAGCTCAGCGGGACACCAGCAGGTTTAGTCGCCGCCAGCTTGTCGAGGCGAGCCAGATTAGCATCAAAATCCGCCAGCAGAGCCAGCACGTTCGCATCCATTTCATGGCCGGTGGCTTTCGCAATATCCACGACCTGATCGCCGATCACGAGGACCGCGCGCGGACCGGTTTTTGTTTCCATCGAAGCAATGCTGAACGTCAATTCTTCCTCCCGCAGTCGGGCGCGCTCGTGGCGCCACTTTTTGTTGGTCTTCGAAAAGCTAGCAGGAATCAGCGCGCCTTGCGGCAAAAAAGCGAAACCTTGACCGCCCAAGCCACAAGCTTAACCACAAACTATTGATAAGCCTTGGCTTTCTTTGTGGCTTTTGAGAAACAGGTGGGCTAAGAAGCGCTCCAAAATACTCTAATTAAGTTGCGTACATCACGTCTCTTGTTACTTTCGTCAACAACCCGACCTCGGGTTTTCGCGACTGAATTGCTTCAGAAACAGTAAGCAGGAGAATTAAATGTCATTTCGTTCCGCTCTTCTTGCCTCAGCAGCCCTGGTCTCGACCGGGGCAGCCTTTGCGGCCGACCTGCCGGCCCGCGCCCCCGCGCCTGCTCCCTATCTTTCGGCCGCCCCGCTCTTCACCTGGACCGGATTTTACATGGGCCTGAACGCCGGCGCCGGGTTCAATCAGGGCGATAGCAGCGTGTCGGCCAATATCACCAATCCGATCTATGCGGGTTCGGGTGGCCATGACAGCGGCTTCACCGGAGGCGCGCAGATTGGCTACAATATGCAATTCGGCTCCATGGTCGCCGGCGTTGAGGCCGACATCAACTATCTCGATCGCGGCAATGGTTCGTCCGGCACCTTCGCGACCCGCCCGACCACTACCGATTACACGGACTTCCGTGTGAACCGCGGCAGCGCGGATAATTGGTTCGGCACAGTTCGCGGTCGTCTCGGCTTTGCCTTCGATCGCGCGCTTATCTACGGCACCGGCGGCCTGGCCTATGGCGGTAAGCGCGGTGACTCAAGCGTCACGCAGCGCGACTTCGTCGCGGTCGGCACCACGACTACTTTGACCAATCTCTCCGGCACAGGCAGCAGCGACAATGTCGGCTGGACCCTGGGCGCAGGCGTCGAATGGGCCTTCAACAACGCCTGGTCGGTCAAGGCAGAATATCTCCATGTGAAGCTTGGCGATAATGATCAGTCCTTCCGCACATTGGGCGGCAATACGATCACCGTCAGCCACAACAACAAATTCGATGTTGTCCGTGCGGGCTTGAACTGGCGTTTCTAAAAAGAACGCACGCAAAAATGGAAAGGCCCGGCCACAGCGCCGGGCTTTTTCTTACGCCCGTCAAGGTCCTGACAGGGCGAACCAACGTTATATCAGAAGCTTAACCCTTGAGGTGGGGTGGCCCCGAAATTGCTGATTGGGGGAGAACGTCAGTGAATTGACCTTGAGTAAAGATGATGGACCGTCTCAAATCTCTTCTCTTCGGCAACATCCAGGCCATTGAGATCCACAGCCTCAATCATGAGACCGGCGACCGCGTGCGCGATGGCGTACTCGCCTCCTTAGGCGCCGTCGGCAAGGCCATTCCGGTGATGATCAAGCCAGCCGCGCTCAATGTCGAATTTGTCATGGTGCGCTACGGCAGCGGTTGGCTGCGTCAGGCCCATGCCGACGTGACGGTGCTCAACTAAGAGCCAAAGGTCTGAAGAGCCGATCAAATCATCGGCTTGTCAGGAATAATCCCGCCTTGTAGTTTCCCAAGCATCCGGTGTGTTTTGCCGGCTCGCAAGGGCGCGTTTCATGGCGTATGGCAAAAACCTTCCCATCGTGATCGACGGAACGACCGCTGTCGTGCCGCACGGTGGGGCTGCCAACGGACCAGAAGCGGAACAAGCTGCGTCCCAACAGACGCAAGCGCTTCCCCCGCCCTCCTCGGCTCATGATTTCAACCAAGAACCGCCGATCGAGATCATCATTGATACGCGCCAACTCAAAGAGCGCATCATCGATTATCTCGGTGCGGTGCTCGCACGATGCTGGATTGATCCCGAACTCCTCGACCGAATTGAAGCGGGCCCCCATCGCGCTTTGCGCCATATGGGCATTCTTCTTCCCGACGAAATCGACATCAAGGTTGAACGCAAAAATGCGGGGCGTCCGCGCTTGCTCATTTATGAATGGAACCAAGAACGTTCCTACAAGCGTCGCATCTGCTATTTGCAGCTCGTCATGATGGCCGGCAAATAATCTTTTAAGCGTTCACATATCCTGCTTCGACGAGATGCACGCGCCCTGGTGCAAATCGCCAGGGGATGATCTGGCGTGTTTGGCTGCGCGCGAAAACATTACCCGTCAGATGATCAAGCCATTCGCCCGACAGATCGAGCGAGGACAAAAGCGTGGCTTGATCCAGAGCTGACTTCAGCACTTTGATCTCCGATGACGCTTCGCCGAAACCCGAGAGAAGATCGTGAAAGCTTGCCCAATCGCGCCCACGCAGACGCAGCTTGATCTGACGCATCTCGTTTTCAACGGATTCAATGTCACGATTCACATAGCGACGCTGGCCGAGAACATTGCAGAAGAGAACCGCTGCACCCGGATGACGGTTGAGAAACGCATCACCCTCGACAAAGAAATCAGCTCGCTGCCACGCGCCAATCCGCGCACGCGGATGGTTCAACCGAAAAAGCACAGCTGCAAATGGATCAGGGTCCATCGCGTGAACAATCGAAAATCCCCGCAGGAATTTCTCTGGGAGACACCAGCCAGCACTCGGGCCTATGAGCAATAATTCGCGTGAGTGCACCGGCCAAGACGCCAGGAAATTTTCGACATTCTTGCGGAACGGTTTCCAGAGATGCACGCGCCGCCACAAGGCACGGGCGTGCCAGACGGGCCCACCCGTCAAGTCGATGGAGCCTTCTGTTTTAGGCCCCATCATCACTCTGGCTTACACTCACCGGGTCCACGCGCTCCATAGGGCGAATTTGTTCCCGGTGGACAACGCACGGGATATTTGGTTCCCGACGGCGCATAAAAACCGGGTGGTGCAGGCTTGCAGATGTTTCCGGCCGCGTAAGTGCCGCTCTCGCAATAGGGCAATTGATTGCCCGTCAAACCAGATGGCTTGGCCGGTTTCGGTGGCGGCGGCGGTGGTGGTGGCGGCGGCTCATTCGCCAAAGCTGCCAAACAAGAAACGGAGACAATCATCACAGACAAGCAGATGCGAAATAGACCGCGCATGGCAGCTCACCTTATTGGCTAAATTTCAAAGTCACACTGATGCGGCGATTGCGAGGATCAGCCTTATCCGCCGCGTTAAATGGGTCCGTATCAGCCACGCCTTCAATCGATTGGAAGCGATCCGGCTTCACGCCGCGCTTTTCTAACATTTGACGCATGGCCTCAGCGCGTTCTGCCGACAAGGACCAATTGTTGCGGCCATCAGGATTTGCAAAGGGCACACTGTCTGTATGTCCGCGCACCGTCACCTTATTCGGCATGGTCGCAACTGAGCGTGCAATCTCATCGATCAAGGCCTGCGCGCGCGGCATCATTTTGGTGGTGCCAAGAGCGAACATAGAAAAATCAGCCTTGTCGATCACTTCAATGCGCAAGCCATCCTTCTCGCGCGAAATCTGCAACTGGCCTTGCAAGCCTGCCAGCATGGAGCTGTCGGCAATTTTCTCACGCAGCTCTTTTTCGAGCTTTTCGAAATTCTGTTTATCGAGCGCTTCGGCAGCAGCTTTCTTTTGTTCTTCGTTCAGCGCATCAGCGGCCTTGCCCTTGCCTTGCTCGGTGTCGGCCTCTTTCCCCTTGCCCTGCCCTGACGCATTATCAGCGCCCTTGCCTTCTTTCTCAGAATCTTCGGGCCCTTTACCGGCGCCATCTTCACCCTCGTTTTGGGATGGCGGCGTCAGATCGAGGATAGACGTTTGCGAGGCGGCATTGGGCATGCCTTCCGGATCCATGATGGAGCGACCACCCAAAATACCGTTGGAGCCTGCCAGCTGACCGGATTGGATCAAGCTCTTGGGCGTTGGTTTGAAATAATCGGCAATCGATTTGCGCTGTGCTTCGGTTGATGCACCGAGCAGCCACATCAGCAAAAAGAACGCCATCATGGCGGTCATCATGTCCGCGAGCGCAATCTTCCAAGCGCCACCGTGACCCGCGGCTTCATCGCCCTGGATTTTTTTGATGATAATTGGCGCCGGGGCTTCTTTAACCTCCTCGGCGCCTTCCTTGGCTTTGTCTTTCTTGGCGGCGGCCATGGCTTACTTGCCTCGCAGCCCGTCGAAGACTTCGCCGAAACTCGGCTGGTTATGACCTGAGATGCCCACGCGCGCCGCCTCAATGACAAGCGGCTGCGGATGACCATGCAAGGAGGCGACGATGATCTGCTTCACGACGTGATAGATCTGTCCCTCTTCCTTAATCACCGCGGCAAGACGACCAGCCATAGGCTCGACAATGCCGTAAGCCAAAAACACGCCCAAGAACGTGCCGACGAGCGCCGAACCGATGAGGCCACCGAGAATGGTCGGCGGCTGATCGATCGCGCCCATGGTTTTCACGACGCCCAACACGCAGGCCACGATGCCCAGCGCGGGAAGCGCGCCCGAAAGAGAGGCCAGCGCATGCGCGGGGTGACCCGCATGGTTCATGTGTTCTTTGATCGCCGCATCCATGACTTCTTCAACGGCATAGGCGTTGAGGTTGCCCGATGAAATAACCATCAGACGGATCGTATCGGTGATTAGATGGAGAACGTGGTGATCAGCGAGAATGCGCGGATATTCACCGAAGATGGCCGAGGATTCCGGGCTTTCAACGTGGGATTCAAGAGCCACCGGACCATCGACGCGCAAGATCTTCATCAGACGCGACACAAGGAAGATGACATCCAGAAAGTCTTGCTTCTTCCATTTCGGACCAGCGAAGACTTTGCCGAAGCCGCCGGCCACGCCCTTGATCGTCTCAAGGTCGTTACCAATCAACATAGCGGCAATGCCCGCTCCCAAAATGGTCGCCAACTCTGCCGGAGCAGCATGGATCACAGGTCCGAGATCGCCACCATGCGCGACGAAGACGCCGAACACGCAGACGAAAAGAAGCACGAGGCCAATTGCACCGAACACAGAGCCACTCCAGTCAAGGTGAAGCCCGGCGGCAGAACCGCCGGGGAATATGTCAAACTCTGCCTAGACTCGACCTAGAGGCAAATCACGTAGAGCTCAAGTGACAGAAACTTTATCAGATTTTATCTGTGACGCGACTACCGACTTCCATAGCCGCCTGCAGCATACGGGCATTGCCGTTATAGAGCTGCTGGGCCTTGAGCATGGTCATCAGCTCCTGGGTAATGTCCACATTGGCCTGTTCGAGCGTGCCCGAGAGGATATCACCCGCGAAAGGCGCGCCTGCGCGGGTCATGATCGCCGTCCCAGACTGGTCCGAGGCCACGAATTTCGTATTGCCGATGGGCTTCAGGGCGCTGTCGTTGCGGAAAGAGGCCAGCGCAATCGCGCCGACGTCGCTCTTCGAGCCATCGCCATAGGTCGCCTGGACCATGCCCTTCGAGTCGATCGTGATGCCCTGCAGGTAGACGCCGCGATATTCGGACGAGGCGACGTGTGAGGCAACAACCGACTGCGTTGTCCCGGATAATGCCCCCGTAATCGCGACGCCTCCCTTGTTCAAAAAGCGAGCAGTCGCCGCGGCAATATCGGCGTTTGTAAGTGTAACTGGAAGGTCCAGACTCAAAGTTCCCGCATCAGCTTCTTCTTTCGAGATTGCATGCGTGACAACAAACTTTGAGTCCGCGGTCGCAAATTGAACCTGTACAGCTCCATCCTTGCTCTCATCCATTGCAGCTTTGATCTTTGCCTTATCAAAACTCATTGTCACCTGATTGACGGGGTAGCTCGCTGAGAGAAGAGAGGAGTTATCAGATGAAACACCTGGCGACGGAACCGTTATATAGCCTCTCTCAATGTCTGCCTGTGTAACGGGGTCGGAAACAGCAATAAGCGCTTTACCAAGATTAACCGTCACTTTTGCGCCAACACCTACAGTATCTTGTGAAAGCGGAATACGTACATCAGCTGGATCTTTTTCCGACGAAATCTTCGCGCCGATCATCTGCGCCGTATCGACCTTGCCATTGGCATTGACCGGGAAAACCTGCAGCTGATTGTCGCTGGAGTCGACGATCTCACCTTGGACGTTGACCGTAAAATTGCCCGCACGTGTGTAGACCACATTGCGCGCGCCTGTTTCCGGATCGGTGCTCGCGAGAGTGAAGTAACCGCGACCAGCAATGGCCAAATCCGTGACCTTATCGGTCGACGTCATTGCGCCTTGGCTGGTGTTGCGGCTGATCATGCTGGTGATGGCACCCGAACCGACCGCAGTCTTTGGATTGGCTGAAGGATCGTTCGAGAACACGTCCTGAAACGAGGACACAGAACGCTTGAAACCGACCGTACCGGCATTGGCGACATTGTTCGATGCCACCTGGAGGTCTTTCTGGGCGACATTGAGGCCCGACATAATGACCGAAAGCATGGGTTACTCCATCCGAAGAGACAATTTGGATCACTGGCGCTCGTCACGCCGTCTTGGCGAGAGAGTTAGCAATCCCTGTGCCAGCCCATTCGAATGATAAAAATGCTTTTATATCAAATAGATAAAAGACCTAAACTTTAGCCCCTTGCGGCCGTCTCTTAGAGAGCTGGAGTTTCATAGGGGGAGCCGCAAGGCCATGTATCATCGCGACGCGATCAAGGCATATCAGGAAGCCGAACAGGATTTTCTGGTCGAGGGGGCAGATCCACATTGCCTCGTCCAGATCCTTTACACCGAGCTCATCCAATCACTCGACCGCACGCATCTGGCTATGGAGCAAAAGGAATTTGCTGCGAAATCCACCTACATCACCAAGGTGCTGAGCATCTTGCATGTGCTCGCCACAAGTCTGGACTTCGAGAAGGGCGGTGAAGTGGCTGTCTCTCTGTCCCGCCTCTACGAATGGGCGCGCCGACGGGTGATTGAAGCCAGCCGGGAAAATAAGCTCCCAGCCATCGAAGAAGTCCGTAAGGCCATTGCCGATATTGCAGATGCCTGGAACACGATTGGCCAGAAAGATCCGCGCGCGGCTTAAGCCAAAACGCTGAATTCAGGCCTCTTCGCGCTGAATCGCATATTTGCGCATTTTTTCAATCAGGGTCGTGCGCTGCAAACCGAGCAAGCGCGCGGCCCCACTCACCGAGCCTTCCGCCTCGTTCAAAGCGCCCTTGATGAAATTCATCTCGATCTGGGCGATGTGATCGCGGAAATTGAACTCCTGTGCGTCGCGCAGGAAAGCGCCGACGTCTTCCGGGTCACTCGCCTGAGACGCGGAAACCAAAGCCTCTGTGGCAGCTTCATCGATACCGATGGGAAGGATGCCCTCGAGCGAGGCCATGAGGGCCTGCGTTTCCTCGATACGATCCACTTGTTTGCGCGGCGTCGTGATGCGCTCAATCTGCGCCGCACCAATGGCTTGGCCCGGATACAGCACGCTGGCGCGCTCCAAAACATTGCGCAATTGGCGAATATTTCCCGGCCATTCGGCGTTTTTCAAAGCGGCAACGGCTTCCACCTCAAACTTCGGCGTATCGGGGAACCCCGTCTTGCGCAGGCGCTTGAGGATCAATTCCGTCAGCCGCGGAATATCTTCCCGCCGCTCGGAGAGGCCCGCCAAAGTCACCGGAAAAACATTGATGCGGTAGAACAAATCCTCGCGGAACTGACCTTCCTCGACACGCTTTTCGAGGTCGCGATGCGTCGCACAGACGAGACGAATGTCGGACTTGATCACCTGCGAGCCGCCGACGCGCGAGAAAGTCCGATCTTCCAACACGCGCAGCAGCTTAACTTGCATATCCATCGGCATATCGCCGATTTCGTCGAGGAAGAGCGTACCACCCTCCGCAGCCTCAATCAGACCTGAGCGGGTCCGCACCGAGCCCGTATAGGCGCCCTTCTCCGAGCCAAACAATTCGCTCTCAATCAATTCGCGCGGAATGGCGCCGCAATTGACCGCGATAAAGGGACCTGTCGAACGCGGCGAGAAAGCGTGCACCGCACGGGCCACAAATTCCTTGCCACTGCCCGAGGGGCCATGAATGTAAACCGTAGTCAGAGCCGGAGCGACGCGCGTGATCATATCGAGCGCTTCCCGCATGGAAGCACTCGGCAGATCGAGATAGCGTTGCACCTCTTCACTAGTCATTCGGTAAAGCCCTGAGACCACAAGTGATCGACTGTCGATTTTTTGACTGAAACGGAGCCGTACACAAGGAAGAAGGCGATGCTCCGCTCCCCAAAGATGGCAAAAATCCGCCAGTCTGGCGCATCTTCAATCCGAATGATGCGAAAACGCCATTTTGGGTTTTTGCAAAAAGCCTCGAAAAAACAGCACCTTAATCAATTATTAACACCGTGATCGCGATAAGGCCGAGCAATCCCGCTCAGGTTGGCACGCGCGTTGCCTTTGTTGTCTCCGAAGAGGCGACTTTAGGAGAACGCCGTGAACTCTGTCTTGTGTGTTACCGACCAATTGGCCGATTGCGAAGCGCTCGTCACGCATCTGCATAACCGCGGCAATGAGGTCCATACCACAACCCTGGCCAAGCTCGGCTCGGTCGACGTGTCTTGGGCCCAATGCGGTCTGCTCGTCAGCTATGCGGTTGCCAAGAAGCTGGCAGCCGATGCGACTGGTTTCCAGAAATGGTGCCGTCAGCTGAAAGCAGAGCGCATTGTTGTGCTCAATGAATATGGCAAGGCCTTCTCGCTGAAATGCGAGTTCAATGGCACCACGTTGCAAGTGAAGCCGACTGAAAACAATTGGCGCTTCACAGCTGAAGTCGTCGCTCGTTTCATGGCCGGTGATCAGAGCGTGGCTGCTGGCGATCCTGCTACATTCAATCTCTTGCATCTCGCGCGTCGCGTCGCCTCCTCCGACGTGACCGTGATGCTGGTTGGCCCGACTGGCACTGGTAAGGAAGTTTTCTCCCGCTTCCTTCACAATGCGTCGCCGCGCGCCCGCAATCCCTTCATCGCCGTCAATTGCGCGGCTGTTCCTGACACCATGCTCGAAGCTTTGCTCTTTGGTTATGAGCGCGGCGCCTTCACTGGCGCGCATCATCCCAACAAGGGCATTTTCCGCGCTGCCGATTCCGGCACGCTGCTGCTCGATGAAATCTCCGAAATGGCGCTGCCGCTGCAGGCCAAACTCTTGCGCGTTTTGCAGGAGAAGGAAGTCACTCCGCTGGGTTCGTCAAAGCCTGTTCCGGTCGATGTGCGCGTCGTCGCCACATCAAACCGTTACATGCTCAACGAAGTGAAGGGCGGGCGCTTCCGTGAAGATCTCTACTATCGCTTGAATGTCTTCCCCCTCGTCACAAAGGCTTTGTCGGAACGCCCTGGCGACATTCTGCCGATCGCCGTCACCTTGCTCGCCAAACATGCAGGCGGTTTCGCGAAAATGCCGGAACTGACGGAAGAAGCGATCGTCAAGCTCGAAGCCCATGAATGGCCCGGCAATGTCCGCGAACTCGAAAACGTCTTGCAGCGCGCTTTGGTCATGTCGGGTGGCGGCGAAATTCTCGCCGAACATCTGATGATCGACATGCAAGACATGATGATGCCGCCTGTCGAAATGCCGACGCGTCTGGCTCTGGCTGTTTGAGGATCACATCATGACCCCGATCAATTCCGTCGGCCTGACCCGCGAAATCATTGCCAACGCTGAGTCCAAACTCAACCCCGCCAAACAGAGCGGCTCGAATTTTGGCGAACATATGCAGAAGGCGCTGTCGCAGGTCGCAGAAGCGCAATCGCAATCGGGACAGGTCGCTCAAGCCTTTGAACGCGGCGATGAGACCGATGTCGCCAAAGTGATGCTGGCCCGTGAAAAAGCCTCGCTGGCTTTCGAAGCGACCATGCAGATCCGCAATAAGCTGCTGAGCGCCTACAAGGATATTATTTCGATGCCGGTTTGATCCGCGCATTGAACAAGCACTCTGACCGGAGATAAGAAACGGTGTCGGACATTAAGAGCGTCGCCATTCCTGCTCCAGCAGGCCTCGGCCCTGCCGGAGCACAGCTTTATAACGCCTTTGCGGCCACGCAGAATTTCATGCGTCAGCCGGCCATTGTGCGTTCGCTGCCCATTATCGTCGTCAGCATGATCGTTTTGGTTGGTCTTGGCGTCATCTTCATGATGCGCGAACCGGCCATGACGCAGCTCTTCCCGCGTTTGGGTGACGAAGATAAGCAGCTCGTGCTGCAAAATCTCGAAACCAATGGCGTGAAGGCGAAACTTGATCCGACGACCGGCACTGTGATGGTGCCCCGCAATGATTTTCACCGCGCGCGCATGTCGTTGGCCGCAGCGGGTCTGCCGAAAGCCTCCGTCACTGGCTATGATATTCTCACCCAAATGCCGCTTGGCGCGAGCCGGGCTGTTGAAAGCGTCAAGCTGAAACAGGCGCAGGAAAATGAACTCTCGCGCTCCATTATGGAAATCCGCGATATTGAAGGCGCACGCGTTCATCTCGCCATTCCGGAGCGCTCCGCTTTTGTGCGCGACCAGAACCCACCATCGGCCTCAGTATTTCTGAAACTCGCCCAAGGCCGCAGCCTGTCGCTCGGCCAGGTGCAGTCCATTCAGCATCTCGTCAGTTCCAGCGTGCCCTACCTGCCTGTCGCGAATGTGACGGTGGTGGATCAGACGGGCGCTTTGTTGACAGCGCCGCAGCGCGACAATGAGCTCGGCCTTTCTTCTCAGCAGCTCGAACATAAGACGCGCATTGAAAAAATGCTGCGTGAGCGCATCGCCAATTTGCTCACCCCCATCGTGGGCCTCGGTAATTTCAATTCGGAAGTGAATGTCGAGGTCGACTTCACCCGCACCGAACAGACGAATGAAACCTATGACCCGACCCAGCAGGTCGTGCGTAGCCGCCAGGAAACCGTGCAGGAATCCGCTGATGGCAAGGCGCGTGGTGTCCCAGGTGCAACCTCCAACCAGCCGCCAAATACGCCTGCCCTGACGGCAACGCCGCCAAGTGGCGGTGCCGCGGCCAATGCTTCGGCTGACTCTTCGAAGGCCCGTTCCTCAACCACCGTCAGCAATTATGAAGTGAGCCGTGAAGTGCGCTCGACGCGCCGTGCGGTTGGCGAAATCAAGCGCCTGTCGCTCGCCGTTGTTGTGCGCTCTGGCACGCAGATGGATGCGGAAGGCAAGCCGGTTGAAAAGCCGCTCACCGATTCCGAGCGTGATCGCCTGACTTCGCTCTTGCAAGAAGCTGTCGGCTATGTGCCAGACCGCGGTGACAAGATTACGCTCATTTCATCGAGCTTCGCTGATGAGCAGAAGATCGAAGGCCGCTCATGGTATGACGCGCCTTGGCTCGAAGATGCGATCAAGCAGATTGCCATTGTCCTTATCTTGGGCGTGGTGGTGTTGGGTGCTCTGAAGCCCTTCCTTGAACGCCTGCTCGATCGCTCGATGTCGAGCTCCATGGCTTCCGATGAACCAGTGGTTGGCGAAGGCGAACAGATTGAAGTGCGTGAAGGCGAATCTCTTGAAGATATCAAGGCACGCCTCAAACCGAAGAAGAATGCCATCTCGGCCGAAATGCTGGATACTGCTAACACCTATGATGATAAGGTGACGCTGATCCGGATGCTGGTGGGCGATGACGCAGCCCGCGTGACCGCGGTGCTCAAGACGCTCATCTCCAAAGATGTCGGCTAAGCGAGAGGCAACAGGACAAATAAGATGGCTGACGCACTAACAACCACCCCAGAACTCTCTCCGGAAGAAGCCGCCAGGCTCCTTTCGGGCACGCAGAAATGCGCGATCCTGATGCTGCTCTTGGGTGAAGATGAAGCCTCTGAAATTCTAAAAAACCTGTCGCCGCGCGAAGTGCAGCAGCTCGGTAGCGCCATGTATTCGGTCGCCGATGTGGATCAGCAAACTGTTAACGTCGTGCTCGACGAGTTTCTTTCAATCATCAAGGCACAGACCTCCATCGGCCTGGGTGCGGATGCCTATATCCGCCGCATGCTGGTGAAAGCGCTCGGTGAAGATAAGGCTGGCTCGGTGCTCACGCGCATCACGCCCTCCTCTTCCGCCAAAGGCATTGAAATTCTGCAATGGATGGACGCACGTTCCATCGCTGAAATGATTGAGAATGAGCATCCTCAAATCATCGGCCTGGTGATTGCGCATCTTGATTACGCCATTGCCGCCGACGTGCTCGTGCTTCTGCCAGAAGACATCCAGCATGAAGTTCTGCACCGCATTGCAACGATTGACTCGGTCCAGCCAGAAGCCATCGAACATCTGGAGCGCGTGATGCAGCTCCAGTTCCAGGCCAATACCTCGCTGCGCGCCTCAAAAATCGGTGGCATCAAGGCGGCTGCGAAAATCATGAACTTCACGAAGGGCACGATGGAACAGCGGATCATGGGTTCGCTGGCCAAGATCGACAAGGGCCTGATGACGACGATTCAAGAAAACATGTTCGTCTTCGAAAATCTCTCGGCCGTCGACGAAAAGAATCTCGGTATCCTCATGCGCAGCATCGACCCGAACGATCTCGCGATCGCGCTCAAGGGTTGCGACGAGCGCCTGCGCGACAAAATCATGGGCTCCATGTCGGCACGTGCCGCCGCCTCCATCATCGACGAAATGGAAGCCAAGGGCCCCATGCGTGTCACCGAAGTTCAAGAAGCGCAGAAGCGCATTGTGGCTGTGGCCCGTAAACTCTCTGACGCTGGCACAATGGTCCTAGCGGGACGTGGCGACGATTATGTCTGAGATGGCCCAACGCACGGTTCCTCTCTCCGAGGTTCCAGATTTCGTTCAGCGCGGCGGTTCATTCAACGCCGACAATCGCTTTGCGCCCGATCGCGAAGCGGCTTTCACCCCATGGAACAAGGCGCGTTTCAAACCCGCAAACCTGGTCGAGGCAACGCCCGAAGCAAAGGAAGCGTCGGCGGAAGAATTCGCAGATGCCGTTGCAGAAGCTGCGCCAATAGCCCAACCAGAAGCAGCAGCACCTCCACCACCGCCGCCGCCCCCGCCAGAGCCTGTCGAAGCCGCGCCCTCGCCTGACGAGATTGTCGCCGCCATTGAAAAGGCCCGCGAAGATGGTCGTGCGCTGGGCTACCAGCAAGGGATCGAAGCAGCGCGTAAGGAATTGGGCGATGCGCTCAACGTGTTGCGTCGCCTTGAAGGTGAAATCGTGCCGCTTGCAGCTGAAAGCTATGAGCGCAATGCCGAACTGATGGCGCAACATGTTCGCCGCCTGGCTCAAGATTTGTTCGGGGCCGTTTTTGCCCAGATGCCAGAGCTTTTCGTCGAGCGCATTAAAAATGCAGCTGAAATGTTTACGAAAGCCAGCAGCGATTTCACCTTGTCGATCAGCCCCCATGACGCACATTCCCTGCGTGCGCCTTTGTCGGCTGAAGATATTTTTTCATCCATCCGTATTCTAGAGGATGATGAATTACCCTCGGGCTCTTTCCGCCTCGCTTCGCGTGATCTGGAGTTTGATGACGTGCCGCAGATTGAGGATGAAAGAAGCTAACAATGCTGGACCCCTCAATCGTTCTTGAACGCCGCCTGAAGCAAATCAGCGCCACGCGCCAGACCAATGCAGCAGGCCGCGTGCGCCGCTTCGATGGTCAGATTGTGCACGCCTCCTCTTTTCCAGCAGCTGTTGGTACCGAATGCCGCATCGCTTGCGATGGTGGTGGCTGGGCTGATGCTGAAGTCATCGGCTTTCTTGATAATTACACCGTCATGGTGCTCACCAGCGGCAATGCGCCTTTGGTGGCGGGTGCGCGCGTTGAAACCAAGACACGCGCCGATGTCGTACCTGTCGGCGAGGGTCTGCTTGGCCGCGTCTTCGATGGCGCAGGCAATCCCCTTGACGGGCAAGACGCGCCGCAACTCCTGCATCAATGGCCATTGCGCGGCGAACGCGTGAACCCTCTGCGCCGCAAGCCAGTTCGCCAGACGCTCGATGTGGGCGTGCGTGCGTTGAACGGACTGCTCACGGTCGGTCGCGGACAGAAGATCGGCATTATTGCGGGCTCAGGCGTGGGTAAATCCTCGCTGCTCTCCTGCATCGCACGCTATACGGAAGCCGAAGTCGTTATCATCGGCCTTATCGGCGAACGTGGTCGTGAAGTGGCGGGCTTTGTGGAAGAGCTGCAGCAGCATCCATCTTTTGCACACACGATCACTGTCGCAGTGCCAGCTGATCAATCGCCGGTGCTACGTCTGCGCGGTTTGCATCGTGCAACCGCCTACGCCGAATATTTCCGCTCCAAGGGCAAGAATGTTCTGCTTATGGTGGACAGTCTCACACGCGTCGCCCATGCGCAGCGCGAATTGGGCCTGGCCTTGGGCGAGCATCCCACCACCAAAGGCTATCCACCATCGGTGATCTCGCTCATCGGTTCCGTGCTGGAACGTGCGGGTCTGGATGCGAAGACTGGCGGCAGCATCACCGGCGTCTACACCATTCTGGCGGATGGCGACGACACGACGAATGACCCGATCGTCGATACAGCGCGTGCCATTCTCGATGGCCATGTCGTGCTGTCGCGCAAACAAGCAGAACAAGGCATTTTCCCGGCCATTGATGTGAACGCATCGATCAGCCGAACCATGACCGATTGCGTGAGCCAACAGCACATGCTGCGCGTGCGACGCTTCCGACGCTATCTGAGCCTGTGGGAGCAAAACCGCGACTTGATGATGCTGGGAGGCTATCAAACCGGCCAGGACCCCGAACTCGACATGGCGTTCCAACTGCAGCCGCAGCTGGTGGGTTATATTCAGCAGGGCATGAATGAGCGCTCGACCTTCGTGGAAAGCGAAGCGCGTCTGCAATCTCTCCTGCCCTGAGGCCCGCTGAATGGCCCGCGCGCGCGTCTATGAACTCATGGCTTTGAAGCAGACGATTGAGCTCAACGCCTATCGGCGTGAAGCCGCGCGTTTGCATGAAGAAATCGACCGTCTTGAAAAGCGCCGCGCGCAAATCGTCGATCTCGACCAAGGCTATCGCGAGCAATTGGCTGTTCCTGGCATTACAGCAAACGAATATCGCGACATCACCCAGATCATCGCGCGTCTGCATGAGCGCATCGCGGTCGATCTGGCGCGTCGTGAGATTCTCGAAACAGAACGCGAACGCGTGGGTAAAATTCTGGCTGAAAGAAAGCGCAAAATCGAGCGCCTCGAAGAAGAAGCCAAGATGGTTAAAATCCAAGAACGCCATGTACTTGAAGAGCGCGCCCTGATGCTCATGCCGGAGCGACGCAAGTAATGGCATGAAGCTTGCTGCTCGACCCCGGGGTGACGGCTTTCCGACACGCCCGCGACCCAAGGGAATGAGCACGTGCAAACGCTTGGACTGACAATGACAACCGCCGCAACGGATGCGGGCGCTGACAGCGCCGTGCAGCCGACTGCTGCCTCGTCATCCGGCGCGGGCGCCATTTTCGAAATTCTTATGACAGCGGCAGGCCAGCCGACCACCGATCCAGCGGCCAATCCTGAGGCAGCCTTGCTGCCAGTTGATGGCTCTCCTGCCCTTCCAGAGGCGGCAACACTTGATCCAGCAACGCAAGCCCTTGCGAGCGATATGGAACAAATGGTGCAGGCACTTGCCATCACCGCTGAAGTGGTCGCCCAAGGCATGGCAGCTCGCACGACACCCGTCCATGAAATTATTCTGACCGTCGAAACACCCACATCCGAAAAGTCAGAACAGGCGACCCTGCCGTCGCTCAGCATTCTGGTGCCCAACCCGACCGAGCCCGGCCCGTCCCTCAAAGTTTCTGATGCAGATCCGGCAAAAAATCTGGACCCAGCACTCATTGCATTGCTGCCACCCCTGCCCAAGACGACGACACCTGAACCGCAGGTCCAAGAGGCGTCGACCGTTGAATCCGAACTGATCAACACGCAGATTGAGCCAACAGAACCTGCAGCACCCACTTTTGAAATGCCTGTGCTGCAGCCCTCTTCTGCTCCCGTAGAAGAAGCCTACGGCCCTTGGCGTGCTGAAATTCACGGCCCAGTCCTGAACGCGCAACGTGAGCTGGTGACACAACCGGTGCATGTGCCTGTGTTTGAAGTGCCGGAAGCAATCGCCATTCTGTCGCCGCTACCTGACGCCAATACACCGCCTGATATGGCATCGACCCTGGCAAATGGCACGATGGTGTCCACTCCAGATGCAATGGGTGATATGTCGGGTCTCTTGCCGACGAACTTGCCAATCCCGGTTGTCACCATTCACGTGTCTGTCAAAGCCAAAGCTCCGACAGATGGCGACGAGAGCGGAGCGGATCAGACTCTCGCCAGTGCAACGGCTTCTGAACCGTCAGACCGCACGCCTATAGACACGATGCTATCCGCGCCGATAATCGTCGCGCCATCCGACTTCATCGGGCCTCAAATGATCCCGCTGGTGACAGCCGATCGCCAGAGCGTAACACCGACACTAACGGACGACGAGAACCTGTCGGATGCGTTGAATGCGCCTCGCCCCGCGCAAGCGGATGCCCATGTGCTTCGTACAGTACAAGTGCGAGCTGAGGCTGTGACAGTCACAACTTCAAAACCGTCCGCTCCTCCCGTTTTGACCCAATCGGCAGCCGCAACGCCAGGAAAACAGACAGAGGTGCCAGCCTTTGATGTCGCTGCTGTCGTTGAGGCACTTCATCGAGATGCCGACCTCGCGCGCGTCGCGCATCGGCAGGCCGATGAGACCCGCGAATACGCTTCGCTTTTAGAAACAAAAATCGCAAATCCTGTTGCTAAGACTTCTTCAAGGAGCAGCAGCGATATTCGCGACCTGATGAAATTGGGCGTCCGCGACATTGAGATCGTACAAAGCACTGGCAGCGCACAGACCATGAATGTGGGCCCGCAGTTGCAAACGAATGAGCTGACCGGCGCATCTGCTGCAACGCGTGCGCAGGTTGCCGATGCCTTTGCACCAACCGGCAATGAAGCCAATACGGCGGAACGCCGGGCCCAAGCACATGAAATCCGCATGCGCGCCATCGAGCGCCAGGTCGTCGCCGCCGTGCGCGATGGCAGCGATACAATCCGCATGCAGCTCTATCCGCCGGGCCTCGGCCAGATCATCATCCGCCTCACCATGGACGGATCGAAGCTGAAGCTCTCGACCAGCGCCAATTCGAGCGATGCAGCCGATAGCCTGCGTTCAATCGAAGGTGATTTGCGCGATGCCCTGTCCGTCGGTGGACTTGAGCTCACTGGTTTTGACGTTTCAGAAGATGGCGAAGGTGGCAACAAAGGCCGCAAGAACACATCTGAATCGGAAAATAACAATCAACAATCCCGCAGCGCGAAGTCTGATGATTTCGCCCTCGATATGAACGCCTGAAAGAAGGGGCGCCCAAATGGCCGCGGAACCGGAAGAAGAACAAGTAGAGAAGAAGAAGCTCCCAATCGTCAAGATCCTGATCATGGCTCTTGCCGGTCTGTTGCTCGTTGGCGTTGGCGCTGGTGGCACGGTGGCTTATTTCATTTTGACGAAACCGCCGGAAGACAATCCGTTGGCCATTGTCATTGAGAAAAAAGCTGGCGGCGACGCACATGGCGACGCGCATGGCGACGGCCATGGAGCACCAGCAGCTGGCGGCAAGGATGCTCCCAAAGATGCGCATGGTGCACCCGCAGCACCCGCTGGCCCAGCCGGCAAGCCTGTGCCCTCGAAAGAGCAGTTTGCGACAACCTATTTCGAAT
Source organism: Beijerinckiaceae bacterium (assembly GCA_947453155.1). Taxonomy (GTDB): domain Bacteria; phylum Pseudomonadota; class Alphaproteobacteria; order Rhizobiales; family Beijerinckiaceae; genus Terripilifer. The sequence continues at coordinate 132,198 of CANGFE010000001.1, forward strand.
TCCCTGGCAACTTCACCACAAACTTGCGTGGCTCAAAGCGCTTCGTTCAGGTGAGCATTGGCCTGGCGACGCAATATGACAAAAAGGTCATTGAAAACGTGCAGAAACACGAAGTCGCCATTCGCTCTGATATTCTGGCTCTGATTGCCGAACAGAGTGAAGTCGAAGTCGTTGGCGTTGAAAACCGCAAGCGCCTGCAGAATTCGATCCGCGATGTGATCAACCGCGTGCTCACCGAACGCACGGATTTCGGCGGCATTGAAAATGTCTACATCACCGCCCTCGTGATGCAGTAAGAGACCCATGTCAGACAACCGCAAACTCAGCAACGAAGAAGTCTCTGCGCTGATCGAAGGCTTGAATAGTGGCGAAATCGACACGGCATCAGGCACCCGCCCGCCGGTCGAATACAAGCCCTATGTTTTCGGCGCTGAAGATGCGGGCTTGCTCGGCGATCTTCACACGCTGCGCCTGATCAATGAACGCTTCGGCCGCAATCTGCGCAATGTCTTGCTGCCGATGCTGCGCTTTATGCCGCGTATCTCAACGCTGCCGCCAGAAACCAAGCGTTTCGAAGATCACATGCGCGGCATGGGCCAATTCGAGAGCTTGAGCATTGCGCGCGCGGATGCGCTCAAAGGCACCATTCTGATTACCGTCCCCCCGCGTCTCATCAGCATTCTGGTGAACACGTTCTTTGGTGGCCGCGGTGATCCAGGCGTGACACGCCAAACCGAATTCACGCCGACCGAAGAGCGCATTCTTGAAATCATCGTCGATGGGACATTGAAGACCCTCGAAGAAGCCTGGCGCGAAGTTTATCCTGTCCAGTTCGAATATATGAACAGCGAAACAAACCCTGCTTTCACCTCCTTCGTTGAAGGTTCCGAAAGCGTGATCGTGAGTTCCTTCGTTGTTCAGCTTCCCTTTGCAGAGCCTACTACGATTGATGTGCTCTATCCGCGCCAATCGCTGAAGCAGATCGCAACCATTTTGCGCAGCAAGATTCAGCGCGTCGGCGATGCCCGCGACATGAATTGGGAGCGCCACCTCGAAGAGGCCCTTATGCAGGTGCCATTGAGCTTTGTGCCGCGCATTGCTGAGCCCAGCATCAGCCTGAAAACTTTGATGAACGTGCAAGAGGGCATGATCGTCGATATTCCGGCTTTCGAAACCGTCCGCGTCTTTGTTGAAGGCGAAGAACTTTTTGAAGGCATGATGGGCGACCGCGATGGCAAGCTTGCCCTGCGCGTCGTCGGTTGAGTAAGAGAGAAAAACCCATGTCAAATACCGAAACAGACCAAGAGAGCGGCGAAGGCAGCTCTGCCAATCTGAAGCGGCTCGAGAATATCGAAGTGAAACTCACGGTCGAAGTGGGTGGAACAAAGATTTCAATCGGCGATCTTCTGAAGCTCAATGATGGCTCGGTTGTCGAACTCGACCGCCTTGCAGGCGAACATCTCGACATTCTCGTCAATGGCACTTTGCTGGCGCGTGGCGAAGTCGTGTTGGTGGGCGAGCGTCTTGGCATTCGCTTCTCAGAAATCGTCTCTCCAGAAAAGCGGGTGCGTAGCCTGTGAGTTCCAGCGGTCTGTATAGCGCTGTCATGGCGGTTCTGCTCTGCATCCTCGTGGGTGTGGGCTTTCTGCTGTCGCGCTATCGTGACCGGCTAAACAAGGCTTTTGGTACAGGTCCAAAAGCCATCAAAAAAACTGTCGATGTCCTCCCGGGCGTCAAACTTGCCGTGGTGGAAATCGACGGCATGAAAGTCGTCTGCGGTCTAAACAAATCAGGCATCACGGCTTTGCAAGTGGTTGGCCCGGCCGATCAGGATCAAGCCTAATGCACAAGGTTCTTCTCTCACTCCTTTGCGCTCTGGCTTTTGCAATTGCATGGGCCGAACCCGCGGCTGCGCAAAGCGCGCTCGATATTCCTCTCCTGCGCCTGCAGTCGCAGCCCGGTGGCGGACAAACCCTCTCGCTGTCTCTGCAAACTTTGGCGTTGATGACAGCGTTGACGCTGTTGCCGTCACTTCTTCTGGTGATGACGAGCTTCACACGCATCATCATTACGCTTTCCATCTTGCGCCAAGCATTGGGCACTCAGCAGACCCCTCCGAACCAGGTTCTCGTTGGGCTGGCTTTGTTCATGACGCTGTTCATCATGGCGCCCACATTCAAGACCATCAACGAACAGGCCTTCACACCCTATACGCAGGGCCAAATTCAGATTGAAGAGGCCGCGACGCGCGCTGGCACGACGATGAAAGCCTTCATGCTCCGCCACACGCGTGAGAGCGACCTTCTGCTGATGGCAGATCTTCAAGGTGACAAGGGTTATGATTCCCCAGCAGCTGTCCCTTATCAGGTGATTGTCCCTGCATTCGTGATGAGCGAATTGCGAACGGCTTTCACCATCGGCTTCCTTCTCTTCTTGCCCTTCCTGGTCATTGATATTGTTGTGTCCAGCGTACTCATGTCGCTTGGCATGATGATGCTGTCACCGACACTCGTCTCTCTGCCCTTCAAACTGATGCTCTTTGTTGTCGTCGACGGCTGGAGCGCGACGGTCACATCGCTCGTCGAAAGCTTCTTGAAGGGCTGACCATGCAATATCAGCAATTCATCACCGTCGGCCACGAAACGATCATGAGCGTGCTCATGTTGATCGGCCCTGCCCTTTTGGCCTCGCTGGTGATCGGTTTGCTGATCGGTATTTTTCAAGCCGCCACATCAATCAATGAAGCCACGCTCACCTTCGTACCAAAACTGGTTGTCGTCGTGGGTGTTTTGGCGCTCTCCGCGCCATTCATGATTTCTACTGTCTCTGGCTTTTTTGCATTCGTCTTCAGTGAAGTCTCGAGGGTCAATCGATGATCCTCTTAGGCCAAGATGTGATCATGAAAGAGCTGGTGGCCTTCATGCTCCTGGCTGTGCGTTTGGGCGCCATGTTCGCAGCCGCGCCCATTTTGTCGGCGACAGCTGTTTCCTTGCCGATCCGCATCGCCCTCACGCTTGCCATCACTCTGGCAATATCCAGCAGCGTAAAAGTGCCAGAGATTGACCTCCTCTCGCCCGTTGGCGTTTTGACAATCCTGCGCGAGGTTTTGCTCGGGCTTTCGATCGGCCTCGTCTTTCAGCTCGCATTCGCGGCTGTGAATATGGCGGGCGAGCAAATGGCTGGCGCCATGGGCTTGGGCTTTGCCGCCATGGTCGATCCGCAGACGGGCGCACAGTCACCCGTCATTTCGCAATTCCTTTCGATCATGATGACAATGATCTTTCTGGTGACAGAAGGCCATCACGTCATGCTGCGACTTCTCACCGCCAGTTACGAAGCCTTGCCCATCAGCACGGATTTCAATGCCGATATGTTTTTGGGCATAGTGAAAGCCGGCACATTGATGTTCTCGGCGGCCCTTTTGATCGCGGCGCCCGTGGTCTTTTTGATCTTCCTCACCAATCTCATCGTCGGCTTCATGACGCGTGTGGCGCCGCAGATGAATATTTTTTCCATTGGCTTTACGATCACCATCTTCATGGGGCTTGCGGTTCTGCTCGTCTCCATGCCGACAATTGGCAATAGCATGTCAGGACTTTTGCAGGCTGTGACAGCGATTGTGCGAGATCTGATACTTGGCAAGGGGGTCCCAGCATGAGCGAGGAAACCGGCCAAGAAAAGACCGAACAACCAACCGGACGACGGCTCGAACAAGCCGTCGAAGAAGGCCAAATCCTGACCTCGCGTGATTTGATCATGGCGATGGTTTTGTTGGTCGGCTGCATGCAGTTCTATTTATTTGGTCGCTATTATTACCAAGAACTGCGCAACGCCTTCAGCTTCGGCCTGGATTTCTACAATCCACTCGTGCGAGATTTGCCGCTCACACATGTCCTCGCCGATCGCTTCGGCAGTGCGATTTTGCTGACACTCGTTTTTTCGATCCCGATCATGGTGGCAGCTATTGCCACCCAAATTGGCCTAGGCGGTTTTCACTTCGTGTGGAAAAACCTCATGCCGAAAGGCAGCCGCCTCTCGCCCGTCAACGGTCTGGGCCGCATATTTGGCACACACGGGCTGATCGAGCTTGGCAAAGCGGTTGTTAAAATCACTGTGGTCGGCCTTGTTGGCTATATCGTCCTCAAAAGCTTCTTGCCGGATATTCTTCGCCTTTCGCTCATCCCGTTTGAAACGGCGATTGAGCAAAGTGGCGACATGCTTATTCTGACATTGCTCATTGTCGTTGGTGCGATTGCACTGATCGGCGGGGCGGATGCATTCCTGCAATGGTACCAGCATCGCCAGCGCCTCTTGATGACGCGTCAGGAAATCAAAGACGAAATGAAGCAGACCGAAGGCAGTCCCGAGGTCAAGAACCGCATTCGCAAGATGCAGCAGGAAGTCTCGCAGCGCAAATCGGTCACCAATGTGGGCGAAGCTCAGGTCATCATCGTCAACCCCGAGCATTTCGCTGTCGCCTTGCGATATGACTTCGAGGAAGGTGCGGCACCCAAGGTTCTGTCGAAGGGTACGGATAAGATCGCGCAAAATATTCGTGAGAAAGCCGAAGAACTCGGTATTCCTGTTCTCGAAATGCCGCTTCTGGCACGTGCTCTTTATTATACGACAGAAATTGGCGGCGAAATTCGCGCCGAGCTCTATCGTGCCGTGGCAACCGTGTTGAGCTTTGTTCTCAATGCTGGCGCGCAAGGCGACATGCCTGATGTCGACGTGCCGGACGAGATGCAGTTCGACGCCAACGGACGCAAGCTGGAGAAACGTCCATGACACAAGTCTCCTGTTTCGGCTGCCAATATTTTCGCATCACACATCAACCCGCGCGCCCTTATGCGTGCGCGATCTTTGGTTTCCGTTCGAGCCGCCTTCCAGCACTCGACGTCATGTCATCATCTGGTCAACCCTGTAGCCGTCGCACGGCCACAGACGCGCCAAAGAGGAGCGCAGCCCCATGAGCAAGGCCCCGAAAAAAGCCGCCGCCGCGGCCAAGGCTGAAGAGAAAGCCCCAGAAGCTGCTGCCGCTAAACCGGCGGAAGTGAAAGCTGCTGAACCGGCAAAGGAAGAAGAGCCGGTCGCCGAAAAATCTTCTGAGAAGCCCGTCAAAGAAGGTCGCTCACCGATTGAGGAAGCGATTGAATTGGCCTTGGCCTCGGCCAGCACGGCGGTCGATTCCGCACAAGAAATTCAGCGCCTTCGTGGCGAAGTCCAAACCCTCATCGCCGGGCATAATCGCAACAACAAGATTTTGATCTATGCCGTCTTGCTGATTTTGACGATCGCAAGTGCAGGCGTCTTTGGCGCACTGGTCTTCTACAAGCGTGGCTTCAATGAATTTGACGCCACAGCCAAAGTGAATCGTGAAGCGCTCACCGTCTTTGCAGGCGAGATCAATGGACTGGTCGCTGCCAGCAAGAAAATTGATGAATCAATCAAAGCCTCAGCTGTTCAGCTGAAGGAATCGCAGATCATGCAAGAAGATCTGCGCAAGACGATCCAAGGCCTCACAGTCGGCCAGGCCGCTCTTGCCAATAAGATCAATGCGCCGGCACCGGCGGTCCCCAATACGGAAAAATCCATCGCGGCTTTGCAAAAGAGCCTCGATGATTTGTTGGCGGCCAACAAAGTCATCGCCCAGCGCATTGGCGAAATCCAGACAAAGCAAGTGACGCCGCCGCCTCCGCCGCCCAAACCGGTGGCCACGCCTTCTGCAGCGCAGCGCGCTCAAGCAGCTCGTGCGCGTGAAGCCACGCGCGAACGTGAAATGATCCGCTACCCCTGATCCTCGTAACAAGATGGCATGATGAAAACCGAAACGCGCACATTCGACGATGTCGTTCTGGTGACAAAGGTCACCCGCTATACGCCTGCTGAGCGCATCGGCCTGTTGTCGGGTGATTGCATCCTATCTTTCGGGCCTCACCCGCCCCACGCCATCGTCTCGGATAATGATCTGCTGGGCACGTTAAAGCGCTCGGATTTGCTCTTTATCATGCGCGGGAAAACCGCCTTCAAACTCGCCTATAATGAAGGCATTGAGGGCGCCACATTTGAAGCGGGGCGCCCGCTGGAAGACGTGACTGTACCAACAGGCGTCAATTGGCCCCATTATTGGGGTGGCATGCAGAACACGGGCGAGCTGATCCTCGTGCCCGATCACATTTCTCCCCTCTGGGCCATTCTCCCACCCCTGCTCTATGCACGGTTTCGCAATTGGCAAATGCTTGCTGCCATCTCGCTGGTCTGGTGTGTCGGGATAATCGAAGGGCCTGTGACTTTGGCCATGGCCTATCTGGTCAGTGTGGCGGCTGCTTTATTCGGCGGTGCATCGATGATGCGCGAGGCCTCTGAGCGCCAGGGCTATGTGCCACGTGGCTCCTACCAGATCGCGCGTGGCTCAGATGCTGCTGCCCTAGAAATCATCACGGCTGAGCGGATGCGTCGCATTCGTGCGGGCCTGCCGCCGGTTCTCCCATCCGATGAACCAACGCAAGAGGCCGCCGAAGCGGCGGCCTAATCGCTCTTTTTATCTGATGGTAACGCCTAGTGGCGTGGACGCACAGCGTGCAGCGTTGTGATCGTCTCGATAATATCGGCGGGCAATCCGGTCTTGCGGACAATCTGATCCAAATGCTCGCCTTGGCGCGTGAGCTGGATCGCGAGTTCCACGGATTCTGACGCTTCCCGCTCGGGGCTGCGCATCTGCATTTCCACGCGTTTCAAATCCGAATGGGTTTGGCGGATCTTGGTTTCCAGATCGCGCTCGCGCTGGGCAAAGAGTTTTCCCATCACGCCGCGTTGGCGCTCGGCCTCCTGCTCGGCCTTATCGAGCCGCGTTGCCATCTGGCTCACGGTCGCCATCAAAAGAAGCTCACGCTTGCGCATGGTCATCACCAGAGCGGCAAAGCCGCCGATGAAGAGAGCAGCCATCATGGCCATTTCGAGCGAAAAATTCATTTGTCCGTCTCCGCTTCACGCCAGGCCGAGATGGCCAAGTCATAGGCCCGCAACCGCGAAGCCAGGAGCTCCGCGACATCTGCACTGGCAAGATCGATTTCTTCGAGCGCTGCACGGTCGAGACCCTCTGGGGTCACATCCTGCATGCGGGCCATAAAGCCCCGCAACGCCTCCGTTGAGGCCTCGATATTTTCGAGATCGGAAACGGCAATAGCCCGGCCGAGCTGCGCGAAGGCTTCGCGCAGAGCCAGGAACTCAGACACATTACTCACTGACGCCACGGGATTACTCCTTCGCCGTGCCGCCCCCCGTTAGCTGTTCGATCATAGAATCGGCCAGCTTGTCGTAGTCGATCGGGTAGGCATTGTTGCGAATGGCTGTCCGAATGTCGTCGATCTTCTTGC
>CANGFE010000002.1 GCA_947453155.1 Beijerinckiaceae bacterium
CAGATAGGCTGCGATATCTTCTTTTGATGAAAGAAGCTCGGCACTGTCCCACGGCGTCATGTTGATCATTTCAGCTTCTCCAGAGCCTGCTTTTTCAACTCGATAGCTTTTCTGATGTCATCTGCTTGGGAGCTTTTGTCTCCTCCAGCTAGGAGGTAATAGGCGCAGACGCCGTGATTGAAGAAATACAGCCTATAGCCCGGGCCGAAATGAAGCCGCATTTCCGATACGCCCGAGCCCACGGGGCGGACATCCCCCATCTTGCCTTGGCCCATCCGGTCGATGGCAACCGCAATCCGCAGTTGGGCTTGCCGATCTCGAAGCTTCTTCAGCCAATCAACAAATTCATCGCTCTTGAAAACGAGCATTGAAATGTATCCTATAGACTACAAAAATCAATCAAAAAATAAAATTCAGCGTCCCTGCATCAGGCGGCCCACGACCTTGGCCGTGTAATCCACCATGGGTACGATACGGGCGTAATTCAGCCGGGTCGGGCCAATGACCCCCAAAACGCCGACAATCTGCTGCGCGCCATCCCTGAAGGGGGCGGCAATCATCGAGGAGCCCGAAAGGGAAAAGAGCTTGTTTTCCGAGCCGATGAAAATGCGCACGCCCTCGCCCGTTTCGGCACGCGACAGCAGGTCGATCACATCCTTCTTGGTCTCCAGATCGGAGAAGAGCAGGCGGATGCGCTCCAAATCTTCGCCCGCGCGCAAATCATCCAACAGATTGGCCTGGCCGCGCACGATGAGCTGCTGGCTTTCGCCCTTGAGCCCCGCCCAGCTGGCCAGGCCCGCATCCACCAATTTGGCGGTTAGCTCGTCGAGTTCGGCCTGCGCCGATTGGCGCGCGGCTTCGATTTCGGCGCGCACCTCGCCCAAGGTGCGCCCGCGCAGGCGCGCATTGAGATAATTGCCAGCCTCAACCAAGGCACTGGCAGGCAGGCCCGCTGGTATAGCCACGAGACGGTTTTCGACTGTTCCGTCCTCTGAAACCAGCACAGCCAAAGCCCGCTCGGCATCGAGGCGCACATATTCAATATGCTTGAGCCGGACGTTTTCTTTGGTGGTCAGAACCACGCCAGCCCCACGTGTGAGCCCCGACAGCAGACTTGAGGCCTCTGCCAATACGCCTTCCAGCGTGCGGTCTTGCGAGGCCGCCTTTACTTCCGCTTCGATCTTCCGGCGCTCTTCTTCGGTCGGTGCGCCAAACTCAAGCATGGCGTCAACGAAGAAGCGTAGGCCCATTTCGGTGGGCAACCGTCCAGCTGATGTATGGGGCGCATAGACGAGACCCAGCTCTTCGAGATCCTGCATGACATTGCGGATGGAGGCTGGCGAGAGCGTGATCGGCAGCAGGCGCGAGATATGGCGCGAGCCCACAGGCTCGCCCGTGGCCAGATAGCTATCGACGATGGATCGGAAAATCTCGCGCGAGCGATTGTTCATGCTCGCCAACGCGCCAGTGCCGAAATTCATATTGCCCGGAGTGATCACCATAGGAGCAAACATGGCCCTCACGGCGCCGCAACGCAAGACACCTCATCTCGCGCAGGTGTGAATGGTTCCAAGTCTTTGTTCGTGGGGTGGATTCCCAAATAAGAATAGACTATCCGAACACGACGCAACAAATGCCGGCAAGGACCGGCGCCGTGGGAGGATGAACATGCAAAACAACAAGCCTATTTTCATGGGTGCGATGGCTGCGGTCCTGCTGGCCGGAACGGCGCAGGCGCAAACCCCGGCTGAATTCTACAAGGGCAAGACCGTCGAGTTCATAATTGGATATGCGACAGGCGGCAGCAACGACACCTATTCCCGCATGATCGCCCAGCACATGGGTAAGCACATCCCGGGCAATCCGACGGTAGTCGTGCGCAACATGCCGGGTGCGGGTTCTTTCCTCGCGGTCAATCAGATTTTTAACAATTCAGCGAAGGACGGTACGGTCATCGGCCTCGGCGCGCCGACATTGGCGCTCGATGAAAAGCTCGGCACCAATGGCGTGCGTTTTAAAACGGCAGAGCTGAACTGGGTCGGCCGCGTTGGCCCGTTGGTGAATATGGTCTTCACCTGGAAGACGTCGCCGGTAAAAACCATTGAAGATGCGATGAAGCATGAAACCACGCTTGGCGGAACAGGTGCGGGATCCACCGTGTCCATCTATCCGCTCGTGCTCAACAATGTGCTCGGCACCAAGTTCAAAATGGTCATGGGCTATAAGGGCTCGAACGAAGCCATGCTCGCTGTCGAGCGCGGCGAAGTCGAAGGACATTCGACCGCTTACGAAGCTGTGCGCTCCGCCAAGCCTTCATGGTTCAAAGACGGCAGCATTCATGTGCTCTCGCAATTTGGCTTGAAGCGTCTGCCGGAATTGCCCGATGTCCCAACCGCGATTGAAACGGCCGATACGCTAGAAAAGAAGCAGATTCTCACCGCCATTATGTCGGCGAGCGAAATCGGCACCTCTTTCTTCACCACACCCAAGACCGCAGATGATCGCGTGAATACTTTGCGCCGCGCTTTTGATGCCACCATGATCGATAAAGCCTTTACAGGCGATCTCGACAAAATGGGCATGAGCATGGGCCCGATGAAGGGTGAAGATGTCCAAAAACTCGTGATGGATGTCGCCAATATCACGCCGGAACTTTTGGAAAAGGTCCGCAAGGCCTATCCGGATGAAAGCAAGTAAGTTTTGAAAAACAGCCCGCGCTGGTCAGGAACCGGCGCGGGTTGATGGTTTGATCGCGCGGCGCGGCCGCGACTTCTCGTTTCCGTCCTGCAAGATTTTGCGGAATTCATCGCGCTTCTCATGAATGGAAGCGATGACATGGCCCATCGGCACACCAATGTCGACGAGCAGACTTTCCGACAATTGCAGGCTTGCTTCAATCGTTTCTGGAATCGCATCGCTGGCGCCCAGCGTATAGAGCTTTTGAGCATGCTGCGCATCGCGCGCTCGTGCAACAATCACCATATCCTTGCGCGCATTGCGTGCGGCTTGCACGACGCGCTCCACCGCTTGCGGATTGTCCATCGTCACCACAAGCCCGCGCGCACGCCCAATACCACAGCGGCGTAGCAATTCGGGATCGCTCGCATTACCCCAATAGATCGGCAGATTCTTTTCGCGTTCATCTGCGACAAGCTTGGCATTACCGTCCACCGCGATGAACGGAATATTGTGGCGCACCAACAATTCGCTAACCAATTGACCAACGCGGCCAAAGCCCGCGATCAGCACGGGTGCATCGCCCTCTTCTGAAGGCGGCGCCAAATTGCGCAGGCCATAGATGTCTGCTTCGGGATCGGATTTGATGACGCGGACAGCCGCGCTCGCCAGACTGGGAATAAGCAGCATAGACAAAGTGACGACAATCATCAGATCGCCACCCGTTGCCTTTGAAACAACACCGCTTGCCATGGCAGCGCCCAGCATGACGAAAGCAAACTCGCCGCCGGGAGCCAGAACAAGCGCGCTCTCGCGTGCGACTTCATTCGAGACACCAGCTGCGCGCCCCGCGAGATAGATCAAAACAATCTTGAAGATCACAAGCCCGATGGTCAGCGCGATCAGCGGAAGCGGATTTTGCAAAATGCGCACAATATCAAGGCTCGCCCCCGTTGAGACGAAGAACAACCCGAGCAACAGGCCTTTGAAGGGCTCAATCGTCACTTCGATCTGGCGACGATATTCCGTCTCGGCGAGCAGAAGCCCCGCCATGAAAGCGCCCAGCGTCATCGGTAGGCCGGAGGCTGCGGCTAACACACTCGTGCCAATCACAACAAGCAAGCACGCGGCCATGAAAAATTCGGGCGAGCGCGCATAAGCGACTTGCCGAAATAAAGGGCGCAGGAAGAGGCGACCGATACCCACAATCAGCACAAGGCCGAGAATGGCCGGGAGCAGCGCATAAAGTGCGCCCGCATTAAAATTCGACATGCCATCCGTGCTCAGCATGGCGATCATGAAGAGCAAAGGCGCAATCATCAAATCTTGAAAGAGCAGAATAGAGAAAGTGGCGCGCCCCGCGGCCACGCGCAGCCTTTTGCGTTCCAGCAAAACTGGAATGACAATGGCTGTGGAAGACAAAGCCAAAGCGCCACCAATCACGCTGGCTGATGCTGCGCTCTCGCCCATCAGAAAAGCAAGAACACCCAGCGCTAGGCCGCAAATAGCGACCTGCAAAGCGCCCAGCCCGAAGACAAGCTTGCGCATGCGGTTCAAGCGCTCGAACGAAAGCTCAAGCCCGATCATGAAAAGCAGAAAGACGACACCGAGCTCTGCAAAGAGCTTCATTTCGTCGACTTCAGAGAAAGTGAGTGCTTTGAGAACGGGCGAGAGATCGCCAAATTTTCCAAGTGCCGCGGGCCCGAGCAAAACACCCGCGCCCAAAAAGCCGATGACGGGCGAAATTTTCAGACGTCGGAACAGCGGCACAACAATGGCCGCCGTGCCGAGAAAGACAAGGGATTCGCGAAAGGGTTCAAGTGCGACGGTTGCGGCCATGCCTTATGGTAGAGGCCCAGCTTGCCCCGCAGCAATCGCATTCTCCAGCCGCGTCGCGACCATCTCACGCAGCGCGCGTAAATCCTTCGTGAAGAGACGAATGCCTTCAGCAAGCTTTTCGGTCGCCATCGCATCTTCATTCAAGAGGAAGCGGAAGGTCTTTTCGTCCAGCGACATTTTGGCAGGCGCAAGCTTGGCTGTTGCTGCATCAAGCTTGCGGGTCAATGTGCCATTGTCTTTGGCCAGTTCGTCAAGAAGCGCGGGGGCGATAGTGAGGCGGTCACAACCAGCCAAAGCTTCAATCTCACCGAGTGAGCGGAAAGAAGCACCCATCACCACAGTCTTGATGCCGTAAGCTTTGTAATAAGCGTAAATATTGCGCACCGACAAAACGCCCGGATCTTCGTCTGGCCCGAATGTCTTGCCGCTGGCCTTCACATGCCAGTCAAGAATACGGCCGACGAAAGGCGAGATGAGAAAAGCATCGGCTTCCGCTGCGGCGATGGCTTGCGCCAGACAGAAGAGCAACGTCATGTTGCAATCAATGCCTTCGCGCTGGAGGATCTCGCAGGCGCGGATGCCTTCCCATGTTGTTGCTAGTTTGATCAGCACGCGGTTGCGCGGCACACCGCGCGACTCATAATCAGCGATAATGGCGCGGCCTTTGCTGACCATGGCTTCCACATCGAAGGAGAGATCAGCGTCCACTTCCGTGGAGACGCGACCGGGGACAATTTTGGCAAGCTCGGCGCCAAAATTGACCGCCAGACGATCTGTAACTTGGCTGGTGACAGCATTGTGGCTGCGGCCCCACTCAATCGCCTCATCGACCAGATGTTTGTAGGCGTCCATCTGCGCCGCTTTCAGGATCAGCGTCGGATTGGTGGTGCAATCGGTCGGCTTGAAGGCGCCAATGGAAGCCATGTCGCCGGTGTCGGCGACAATCGTGGTCATAGATTTGAGCTGGTCGAGCTTGGACGACATGAGATTCTCCTGATACCGCCATCATGCACCGGATAGGGAATTGGGCGCAACTCTCTCCCGTCCTTGCGAGGAGCGAAGCGGCAATCCAGAGGCCGCGCGTGAGGCCACTGGTCTGCTTCGCTTCGCTCGCAATGACAGTGCTATTCAGAAGTGATGGGCGGGCGCATGGGCAGGCCGCCGCGTTTGGCGATGAAATTCATGATCGGCTGCAGGCCTTGCTTGGTCTTCATATTGGAGAAGACATAAGGCCGCTCACCACGCATGCGCTTGGTGTCAGCATCCATCACGTCGAGTGACGCGCCAACATAGGGCGCCAGATCAATCTTGTTGATCACAAGCAAATCCGAACGCGTAATGCCCGGCCCGCCTTTGCGTGGAATCTTTTCGCCACCCGACACATCGATGACATAGATGGTGAGGTCAGCCAGTTCCGGCGAAAAAGTCGCCGCCAGATTGTCGCCGCCTGATTCAATCAGGATGATTTCAAGACCCGGATATTTTTTGCTCATTTCAGACACGGCCGCCAGATTGGCGGATGCATCTTCACGAATGGCGGTATGCGGGCAGCCGCCCGTCTCAACACCCATGATGCGCTCGGGCGCAAGCGCACCCGCGACGGTCAGCAGGCGCGCATCTTCTTTGGTGTAAATATCATTGGTAATGGCGGCTATATCGTAAGTCTCGCGCAGCGCCTTGCAGAGATTTTCCATGAGCGCCGTCTTGCCCGAGCCAACGGGGCCACCAATACCGACGCGAAGAGGACCGTTGAGCGAAGAGGTCATGAGCGAAAGAGCCTCGAATATTGGGTTTCATGTTGCATGGAGAAAAGATCAGCACGGAGGGTGGATGATCCCAGATCATCCAAAGTGGACGAGGCAGCAAAACGCGCCGTCTCTTGAATAGCAGGCAGGGCGCCTGCCGTGACACGCTGGCCATCCGTCTGGCCAATCGGGCCAAGGCGCACGGCGGCGGAAACAAGATTAGCGGTGAAGGCGAGCAGGAAATGCTCCAGCGTGGCAGCCAGCGGCAGTTCATGCGCACCTGAGGCTGCGCCGACGGCCACGGAATAGGCTGTCTCATTATCGAGCGCATCAAGCGCTTTGCAGGGCCAGCTTGTGCGCATGGCTGTCACAAAGGCTGTTCCTTGTTGCACAGTTTCCAGACGCCGCTCACGTGAAGGCGCGAGTGCAAGTGCTAGTTCATTGATCTCGGCCAAAGCATTTGCATCATCCGCTGCGCGATGGCTGGCGGCCACCAGCACCGCATCATTGCGGCCAGAGCCAAGCCGCAAAAGATCATTGATCCATGCGCTTAAAGTCGCTGCATCATGCACGTCACCACATTCCACCGCCCATTCGAGCGCATGGCTATAGGCAAAGGCGCCAACCGGAAAGGCGGGCGACAGCCAAATGGCAAGCGGCAGATGCGCGCCATCAGCCATGTTTGTGGCCGTGATGGTGGTCGTGTCCACAGCCGCAATCATCACCATGCTTGTGGTCATGGTGTTCATGATCGTGATCGTGATGATCATGGCCATGTTCGGGCTGCGCATAAGCGCCGCCTTCGGGATCAAAAGCGGCCTCAATCAGCGCAACTTTGGCGCCGAGCCCGCGCACCATATCTTCAATCACATGGTCGCGTCGGATGCGGATGCGATTATCAAAAATCTGTACCGGCAAATGGCGGTTGCCCAGATGCCAGGACACATTAGCAAGCTCGCGCGGGCTGCCGCAGCGAATTTCAGCCAAAGGCTCGGGCTTGCCGAGCACTTCGATCAAGCGCCCATCATCGAGCATAATCGCATCGCCCGTGCGCAGCATAATGGCTTCCGGCAGATCGAGCAAAAACTCTAAGCCACGCACACAAGTCATGGTCGCACGGCGACGATGGCGCTCCGTGGAGTCGAGAAGCACTGTATCGGCGCAGGGGTTTTTGCCTGCGGCTTGGGCCAGGATTTTTCCGGCGCGGATCATATTGGCCCCCTTAAAACATGAAATAGCGTTGCGCCATCGGCAGAACCGAGGCGGGCTCGCAGGTCAGCAGCACGCCGTCAGCCGTCACCGCATAAGTCTCCGGATCAATCCGCAGCTTCGGTGTTGCGCCATTATGGATCATGCTCTTTTTCGAAATCTGCTTGCGCGTGTCTTGCACAGCAACCATTTGCTTGCTGACACGCAAGTTGGTCGCAATGCCCTTGTCGAGCGCCAATTGCGACACGAACGTCAGCGCCGTGCGCGAGACGGCTGCGCCATAAGAGCCAAACATCGGGCGATAATGCACAGGCTGTGGTGTCGGGATGGACGCATTCGGGTCGCCCATAGGCGCGGCTGCAATCATGCCGCCCTTGATGATGAGATCAGGTTTTACGCCAAAGAAAGCCGGTGTCCACAAAACAAGATCAGCAAGCTTGCCTGCTTCCACCGACCCAATATGGCGTGACACGCCGTGCGCAATGGCGGGGTTGATCGTATATTTCGCGATATAGCGCTTCACGCGCGCATTATCATTGTCGCCCTTGTCTTCAGGCAAAGGCCCGCGCTGACGCTTCATCTTGTCGGCCGTCTGCCATGTACGGATGATGACTTCGCCCACACGGCCCATGGCCTGAGAATCCGAGCTCATCATCGAGAGCGCACCCAGATCATGCAGAATGTCTTCGGCTGCAATAGTCTCCTTGCGGATGCGGCTTTCAGCAAAAGCGAGATCCTCAGGAATCGATGAATCCAGATGGTGGCACACCATCAACATGTCGAGATGTTCATCGAGCGTATTCTTGGTGAAAGGCCGCGTCGGATTGGTCGACGAGGGCAGGACATTTTCCAGCTCTGCTACACGCATAATATCGGGTGCATGGCCACCGCCCGCGCCTTCCGTATGAAAGGCATGAATGGTGCGGCCTTTGAATGCTTTGATCGTATCTTCGACAAAGCCGGATTCATTCAGCGTGTCACTGTGCAGCATCACCTGCACGTCATAATCGTCGGCGACTGAGAGGCAATTATCAATGGCTGCTGGCGTGGTGCCCCAGTCTTCATGCAGCTTCATGGCGCAAGCGCCAGCTTCAATCTGCTCGATCAGGCCCTTGGGTGTTGCAGCATTGCCCTTGGCGGCAAAGCCCAGATTCATGGGAAATGAATCGGAGGCTTCGATCATGCGTGCGAGATGCCAGGGGCCGGGCGTGCATGTCGTGGCGAAAGTGCCTGTGGCCGGACCTGTGCCACCGCCGAGCATAGACGTAACACCCGACATGAGTGCCTCTTCAATCTGCTGCGGGCAGATGAAATGAATATGCGTGTCGAAACCGCCAGCGGTGAGAATCTTCCCCTCACCAGCAATCACTTCCGTGCCGGGGCCGATGATTATATCCACACCCGGCTGGATTTCCGGATTGCCCGCTTTGCCGAGTTTGAAAATACGCCCGTCACGCAGGCCCACATCGCATTTGACAATGCCCCAATGGTCGATGACCACCGCATTGGTGATCACTGTATCGACGGCGCCTTCAGCGCGCGAGAGTTGTGATTGGCCCATACCATCACGGATCACTTTGCCGCCGCCGAATTTCACTTCTTCGCCATAGATCGTGAAATCTTTCTCGATTTCGATTGTCAGCACCGTATCGGCGAGGCGCATTTTATCGCCAGTCGTCGGGCCAAACATATCCGCATAAGCAGCGCGAGAGAGTTTTGTGCTCATTGTCTCATCTCCCTCTTAGAGTTTGCCCATGATGTCGCCGCGCAATCCATAGACTTCGCGATCGCCTGCAAGTGCAACAAGTTGCACATCGCGCGATTGACCCGGCTCAAAGCGCACAGCCGTGCCAGCCGGAATATCCAGCCGCATCCCGCGCGCTTTGGCGCGATCAAAGGACAAAGCCGGGTTGGTCTCGAAGAAATGGTAATGCGAGCCGACCTGAATGGGGCGGTCGCCGGTGTTTGAGACTTTCAGCGTCACGGTTTCGCGGCCTTCATTCATCAGCACATCGCCTATGCCAGCCAAGACAGCGCCGGGAATATCCTTTGAAGCCGAGCCACGGATCGGCTCATGCACGGTCACGAGTTTTGTGCCGTCGGGGAAAGTTGCTTCCACCTGCACATCGTGGATCATCTCCGCAATGCCTTCCATCACCATATCGACGGTGACGACATGCGCGCCTGCTTCCATAAGCTCTGCGACGCTACGCCCATCGCGCGCGCCTTCCACCACAAAATCGGTGATGAGCGCGACAGCTTCGGGATGGTTCAATTTGACGCCGCGCGCCAAACGGTTGCGCGCCACCATGGCGGCTAGCGCCACGAGCAATTTGTCTTTTTCACGCGGTGTGAGATTCATGGGAACAAAACTCCCTATTGCCAGACGCGCGGGGCAGGGCGACCGCGCAAAGTTTCAAGAAGAGGCACAAGCGCAGCGCGGATGTTTTCCGGCTGCGCGGATAAAAGGCGAATGGCGAGCAGCCCGTTCCAGGCGCTGGCACCCCAAGCGCAAGGCGCATCGGCCAGAAGCTCACGCGCCAGATCAACAAGGCTTTCGGCTTCGGGTGCGATGTGCAGAAACAAAGCTGTGCCGCGCGCGCCATTGCCACAGGTCTTGCGGTCCAGCGTTGCACCCAATGCGCCATCAAGGCGCAGATTGTCGGCATAGATAAGTTTGCCACCACGGCGTAGGCGCCATGTGTCGGCAAGCATCCCGTTGATACTGTCTTCACCCATGGCGAGGCGGCCGAATGTGGTTGCCTCCAGAAGTGTCACGCGTGCATCTTCTGCCATGTCGAGCGCAAAAGAGCGTTTCAGCTTTGCCCCCTCAAACAGAATGGTTTCTTGCGGCAGCCATTCGAGCCGCGCGCCAGCCTCTGCTGTGAGCGAGAGTGCGACTTCGGCAGGCACATTTTGCGCGCGATAGATTTTTTCAGCCGATTGCGTGGTGATCATCGCATCCGCGCCTGCATCCACTTCAAAGGCCAGCTCTGCGCGGTCGCCCCCGATAATGCCGCCGCCTGTATTGACGAGTACAGCCTCGCAAGTCTGTGCATTGCGCGGAAAGCGCAGGCGCAATCCCCCACCTTCATAGAGATCGGCCAAGCCGCTGCGGCCGTCGAGCGCAGAAAAGCGTGCGCGGATGGCACCGCGTGCGCGAGCGGTTTGCGGCACATGGGGGGTCACAAAAGGCGCGTTCACGGGGCCCACTTGGAAAAGAAGAACCTCACCCGCTCAAACGGAGAGGCGGCTGCGGACATCTTTCTCCACCATGGAGGATTTGTCACCCGAGATCACGACGGCACCGCGGTCCATGACGATAAAATCGTCAGCAAGATCGCGGGCAAATTCGAAATATTGCTCGACCAGCACGATGGCCATGTCGCCCTTCTGACGCAGATAGTCAATGGCGCGGCCGATATCCTTGATGATCGAGGGCTGGATGCCCTCAGTCGGCTCATCCAGCACCAAAAGGCGCGGACGCGTGACCAGCGCGCGGCCGATGGCGAGCTGCTGTTGCTGGCCGCCCGACAGGTCGCCGCCGCGCCGCCACAGCATGTCTTTCAACACCGGGAAAAGGTCATAAATCTCGTCTGGCACATAGCGGTCGGCGCGTTTGGCGGCGGCAAAGCCGGTTTCCAGATTTTCACGCACAGTGAGGAGTGGAAAAATCTCGCGGCCCTGCGGCACAAAGGCAATGCCGCGCTTGGCACGTGCATGGGGCGCGAGTTTCGACACATCCTCGCCCTCCCACATGATACGCCCGCCCGCGATATTCTGGTGTCCGCAAATAGCGCGCATGAGCGAGGTTTTGCCGACACCATTGCGGCCCATGACGCAGGTCACCCGGCCAGACTGGGCATTGAGCGAGACGGAGCGCAATGCCTGCGCGGCGCCATAGTAGAGGTCGATGGATTCAACGGCGAGCATGGTTCAGCGTCCCAAATAGACTTCAATGACGCGCGGATCGGCGCTGACGACATCCAGCGGGCCTTCAGCCAGCACAGAGCCTTCGTGCAAGACGGTGACCTTCACGCCCAGATCGCGCACGAAGCTCATGTCATGTTCGACAACGACGACCGAATGATCGACAGCGATCTCGCGCAGCAATTCGGCCGTTTGTGCAGTTTCCGCATCCGTCATGCCGGCCACCGGTTCATCAACCAGAAGCAGTTTCGGGTCTTGCGCCAGCAACATGCCAATTTCGAGCCATTGCTTTTGGCCATGCGACAGATCGGCAGCGAGCCGGAAGCGATGATCTTTCAGCTTTGTGGTCTCTAGGATCTGATCGATGCGTGCACGTGTATGCGCAGCTGGCTTGCCAAAAAGTGTGGCGAGCGCTGAGCGCGGGGCTTTCAGCGCGAGGAGGATGTTGTCGTCCACCGTGTGGCTTTCGAACACAGTGGGCTTTTGGAATTTGCGACCGATGCCCAGTTCCGCAATTTCCGCTTCATCCATTTTGGTCAGGTCATAAGAGCCACCAAACAAAACATCGCCTTCATCGGGTCGCGTCTTGCCGGTGATAATGTCCATCATCGTGGTTTTGCCAGCGCCATTCGGGCCGATAATGGCGCGCATTTCGCCTGGTGCCAGTGTGAGCGAGAGACCGCGCAACGCCTTGTATCCGTCGAAAGAGACGCTGACGCCATCGAGATAGAGCAGGGAGTTCTTGGCGATATCCATGGTCCTCACTCCGCCGCTGGTGCGGCGGCTGTGCCGCCTTTGTGGGTCGCCGCACGGCGGGCCTTATATTGATCGATCACGCCCACAACGCCCTTGGGGAGAAACAGCGTGACCAGCACAAACAGCGCGCCCAGTGCAAAGAGCCAATATTCGGGCAAAGCGCCGGTGAAGAAGGTCTTGCCCCAATTGACGATGATGGCGCCCAGTGCCGCACCCACCAAAGTGCCGCGTCCGCCAACCGCCACCCAGATGACGGCTTCAATCGAATTGGCCGGCGCAAATTCGCCCGGATTAATGATGCCCACTTGCGGCACATAAAGCGCACCTGCCACACCCGCCATCATGGCCGAGAGCACGAAGACGGCGAGCTTATAAGTCTCGACGCGATAGCCCAGAAAGCGCGTGCGCGATTCTGCATCACGAATGGCAATCACCACTTTGCCGAATTTCGATTCTGTAACGGCGCGCGCAATCAGATAGCCAGCGCCAAGGGCGATACAGCTGGCTACAAACAGCGCCACGCGCGTTTCCTTCGCCTGCACATTGAAGCCCAAAATATCTTTGAAATCGGTCAGGCCATTATTGCCACCAAAACCCATATCATTGCGGAAGAAGGCCAGCAGCAGCGCATAGGTCATGGCTTGGGTGATGATCGAGAGATAAACGCCTGTCACGCGTGAGCGGAAGGCGAGAAAGCCGAATATGAAAGCCAGCAGGCCGGGGATCAGCAGCACCATCAGCATGGCATAGGGAAAGCTCTGAAAGCCCCACCATGTGATCGGCAATTCTTTCATGTTCAGAAAGACCATGAAATCGGGCAATTCAGGATGCGCATAGACACCGCGCGTGCCGATCTGGCGCATGAGATACATGCCCATCGCATAACCACCCAGCGCAAAGAAAGCGCCGTGGCCGAGCGAAAGAATACCGCAATAGCCCCAGACCAGATCCAGCGCGATGGCGAGCAGCGCATAGCAGATATATTTGCCAAATAAAGCGACGAGGTAAGGCGGCAGCGCGAATGCAGAGTTTGCCGGCACCATGAGGGCCAGCACGGGCACCAGAATGGTAGCAGCCGCGATAAGGCCTAGAAAAATACCGCCGCGTGTGTCGATGAGCGAGAGCAGAAGGGGCTTGCGGGTTTCCATCATCATGCCTCCACCGCGCGACCTTTGAGGGCAAAGAGCCCGCGTGGTCGTTTCTGGATGAAGAGGATGATGAAGACGAGGAGTAGGATCTTGCCGAGCACCGCGCCAGCAATAGGCTCCAGAAATTTGTTCGCGACACCCAAAGTCAGCGCGCCGAGCAATGTGCCCCAGAGATTACCAACACCACCGAAGACCACGACCATGAAGGAGTCGATAATGTAGCTCTGGCCAAGATTGGGGGACACATTGTCGATTTGCGAGAGCGCCACACCGGCCATACCGGCAATGCCAGAGCCAAGGCCAAAGGCCAGCGCATCAATGCGGTTTGTATCAATCCCCATGGAGGAGGCCATGCGGCGGTTCTGCGTCACCGCCCGCATGCGAAGCCCAAAAGAAGTCGCACGCAGCACGAATTGCAAAGCGAAGAAAACGGCCAGTGCAAAGACAATAATCCACATGCGGCCATAGCCGATTTGCAGGGAGCCGAAATCAAACGAGCCTGCCATGAAAGACGGCGCGGAGACTTCACGATTGTTCGCGCCAAAAATCGTGCGCACCGCCTGTTGCAAGATCAGAGAAATGCCGAAAGTAGCGAGCAGGGTTTCAAGCGGGCGACCGTAGAGAAAGCGGATCACCACACGCTCGATCAAAATCCCCACAGCAGCAGTGACAAGAAAAGCCAGCGGAATGGCGATGAAGAGCGAATAATTCAACAGACCCGGATGGCTGGTGCGCGCCCACTCCTGCACGGCGAAAGTCGTGTAGGCACCCAGCATGACCATTTCGCCATGCGCCATGTTGATAATGCCCATGACACCGAAAGTGATGGCGAGACCAATGGCAGCCAGTAACAGCACAGAGCCAAGCGACAGCCCGTACCAGATGTTCTGCACATTGCGCCAAAGCGCCAGCTTGGCTTGAATGACGGAAGAGGCCGATTCAGCTGCCGCTTTCACGCGGCCTTCACTCCAGGAGGCAATGGTGGTGAGTACACTCACTGCATCTTGGTCGCCGCGGCTCTTCAAAACCTCCACCGCTTCGAGGCGGCGCACTTCTGGTGCGCCGCTGTCGCTGGCGATGATCGCCGCGCGCGCTTCTTCGAGAATCTTTTTGTTGGCTGAGATTGTTTCTTTTTCGAGCGCAGCTTCGACCAAGGGCAAGGCGCTGGCATCGCGTGATTTGAACACGCTGTCGGCTGCGGCTTTGCGCTTGGCTGGATCAGGCGACATCAGCGTCAGCGCACCACGCGCTGCATCAAGTGAACGGCGCACGGCATTATTGATACGCACTTTTTTGAGAGCGGACGCCATGACATCAGCAGGCTCGCCCGTTGCCGCATCAAACATTTTGCCCGCTTCATCAGCAAAATAGAGTTTGCGGGCCGGTCCATTGAAATAGAGCCGATTGGCGGCGAGTGCGTCGACGATTTGGGGTGCAGTGGCAAGGCCTGAGCCCGGCAAATCATTCAATGCGCGTTCTGTCTCGGGGAATTTATCGCTGCTCAGGCCGATAATGATGGTGGATTCGCCCTGTGCGCGGGCTTGTGGGGCGACAAACAGCGCCAGCAACAAGAGGACAAAAGCAGCGGTCGCGAAAGAAAATATTTCAACGAGGCCTTTTGCGCCATTCGCCGGGAGCGGTAGAGCGCGCGCACGCGGCGCACGCAGGCGAGGAAGCTGGTTCATCTTGGCCTCTTGGAAGCTGTCCCGCAGTTTGTCCTGCGTGGATTTTCGTTTGCGTGGCCCGGACGGTGTGTGCCGTCCGGGCCGCTTTTGACTGCGCTTGTGAGGAGGGAGGGGCGCGCAGTCTTTTGGGTCAGGCGTTGCTTACTTGGTCGCGCCGCCGCACTTGCCGGTCTTCACATTGAAGTTGCCGCACGAGAGGGGCTTGCGCCAATCAGAGATCAGATCCTTTGATCCTTCGAGATAATCCGACCATTCGTCACCAACAACGAGACCGGATGTCTGCCAGACCGTGTTGAACTGGCCATCAGCCTGCACTTCGCCAATCAAGACTGGCTTGGTGATGTGGTGGTTCGGCATCATGGTTGAATAACCGCCGGTGAGGTTAGGCACCGAGACACCGATCATCGCATCCAGCACGGCTTCCGTGTCGGTTGTGCCGGCCTTTTCAACTGCCTTCACCCACATGTTAAAGCCAATGACATGTGCTTCCATCGGATCGTTGGTCACGCGCTTCGGGTTCTTGGTGAAAGCCTTCCACTTTTCAATAAAGGCCTTGTTGTCAGCATTATCGACCGACTGGAAGTAGTTCCAAGCAGCGAGATGGCCAACCAGCGGCTTGGTGTCGATGCCCGCGAGTTCTTCTTCACCCACCGAGAAGGCTACAACCGGAATGTCGGTCGCCTTCACGCCAGCATTGCCGAGTTCCTTGTAGAAAGGCACGTTGGCATCGCCATTGATGGTCGAGACAACGGCTGTCTTCTTGCCAGCCGAGCCGAACTTCTTGATGTCGGCGACAATCGTTTGCCAATCGGAATGGCCGAAGGGCGTGTAGTTGATCATAATGTCTTCTTGCTTCACGCCCTTCGACTTGAGATAGGCCTCAAGAATCTTGTTGGTCGTGCGCGGATAGACATAATCGGTGCCAGCCAAAACCCAGCGCTGCACTTTTTCCGTTTCCATCAAATAGTCGACGGCAGGAATGGCTTGCTGGTTGGGTGCTGCACCCGTGTAGAAAATATTTTTGGAGGACTCTTCACCTTCATATTGCACGGGGTAGAAGAGGATCGAATTCAGCTCTTCAAACACCGGCAGAACCGACTTGCGCGAGACGGACGTCCAGCAACCGAAAGTCGCCGAGACCTTATCCTTCGAAATCAGCTCACGTGCCTTTTCGGCAAACAGCGGCCAGTTCGAAGCAGGATCAACCACAACAGGCTCGAGCTTCTTGCCGAGCAGGCCGCCCTTTTTATTCTGCTCTTCGATGAGCATGAGCATGACATCTTTCAGCGTGGTCTCGCTGATGGCCATCGTGCCCGAGAGGGAATGGAGGATACCGACTTTGATCGTGCCAGCGCCCTGGGCGAAGGCCGAGGCTGAAGCAAAGGCAAGTGCGCCGCCAAGAGCTGCGCCAGCGGTGCGCAGCATGATACGCCGGGTAAGAGACATGGCATCCTCAAAAATGTTGCCGGCCTGCACAGGGAGGTCAGGCGCCGGTGTGTTGCAATCGTCCGGGAGGACGTGAGGGAATGAGTGCAACGGGCGTGCCAGCGCCAGACGCGTAGCCTTTCCATGCCTTTTCAGCTCAACGCCTCGCATCGGCGGGCCTTTTGCTTTTTCTCGCGGCACATTTTTGCTCAATTAAAAGGCAATCAGGTCGAAACCTGCTTTCCGCCTGCACAGGTCGCTGTCTCTTGAGTCAGTGCCGCATTTTTGAACGCCCTTCATCGATTGGCGCATAAGTCTCGCTTGAGCGGCTGTTTTGCCGGGCTAAGGTCAGCTTGAGACAAACGGGCCTCGGGGCTCGCGGGAGGAACAATGGATCGTCGTTCTTTTTTGAAGATGCAGATCAGTCTGGCCGCTTTTGCGCCCATGATGGGTGAGGCTTTCGCCCAAAGCGCCTATCCCAGCCAGAATGTCACGCTGGTCGTGCCCTTCACGCCGGGCGGCTCCACCGACATTCTCGCCCGCCTGCTCGGACAGAAGCTCAGCGAGGCTCTGGGCAAGGCTTTTGTGATCGAGAACCGCGCGGGCGCGGGCGGGGCTGTGGCCTCCACAGCCGTTTCTCGGGCTACGCCCGATGGGCATACGCTGATCATGGGACATATTGGAACGCTGGGCGTGAACCCGAGCCTCTATCCCAATCTCGGCTATGACCCGGTGAAGAGCTTTGCGCATCTCACCATGCTGGCGAGCGTCCATAATGTCCTCGTCGTCCATCCCACGCTGCCTGTGAAGAGCGTGGCGGCGCTGGTTGCCTATGCCAAGGCCAATCCGGGTAAGTTGAATTATTGCTCGGGCGGCAATGGTAGCGCTGCTCATATTGCTATGGCCGCCTTTATGGTGACGACCGGCACGCAAATGACCCATGTGCCCTATCGCGGCACGGCGCCTGCCGTGCAGGATTTGCTGGCCAATGTCGTGCAGCTCACCATGACGGGCGCACCCGCCGTGCTGCCGCATGTAGAAGCTGGCACTTTGCGCGCGCTCGGCATTTCAAGTCCGAAGCGCGTTCCAGCGATGAAGGATATCCCAACCATTGCCGAGCAGGGCTATCCCGGTTTCGAGGCTGATCAATGGTACGGCATTCTCGCGCCCGCTGGCACACCGCAGCCGATTGTCGATCGACTGAATGCCGAAATCCGAAAGGCGATGACCGATAAGGAAATCGTGACGGCTCTGGCGCGCGACGGCGCAGATGTCTGGGTGACAACACCGGAAGAATTCCGCGACTTTATCGCCAAGGAGATTCCGCGCTGGGCAGAAGTTGTCAAAGCGGCGAAAATCAAGATCGATTGATATTATGAGACGCGCGCGAGTATGCCTCGCGCGCGTTTTCCAATTGCGGGCCAGTCTTTTTTCGCAATCAGATCAGGTGGCGCGAGCCATGCGCCACCCACCGCCACAACATTCGGCAAAGCCAGCCATTCCTCAAGCTGTTCTTCACGCGTGCCACCCGATGGGATGAATCGCGCATGCGGAAAGGGCGCCATCATGGCGCGCAGTGCCTCGGGTCCACCAAAAGCCATGGCGGGAAAAAATTTCACGACATGAAAGCCCGCACTCAAGACGCGAATGAGTTCGCTCGGCGTGGCAGTGCCTGGCACGAATGGCAATTGCGGATGATCGACGGCGGTTTTCAGCAAAGCCTCTGAATGGCCCGGTGAAATGGCAAAATGCGCGCCCGTCTCTCGCGCCAGATGAAAATCAAAAGCCGTCATCACATTGCCCGCGGCAACAATGGCCTCAGGCACTTTTTTGAGAATCTCGGCAATGGCATGCGGCGCAGCTTTGCTGCGCAAGGCCACTTCCATAACGGGCAGGCCCGCATCAACGAGATGGCGGGCCAGTGGCACAGCATCTTCCATTTGCTCAATCGCCAGCAGAGGGATCAGCCGATGGGTGCCAATCAGAACAAGCGGCGTTTCACTGGGGGGAATAGAGCTTTGTGTCATGGCGGCGACCTTTCTTTATATGGGGTCAACGCGGTCGCGATGGGTTCCGTTCAGGCTGCTTTCGTGACAGTTTGCGGCCCGATTAAGCTCACGCTGACCTTAAGGAACCGAGCCCCGTGTCCCAGCATCGCCGCCTTGAAGGCAAAATCCTCATCGCCACGCATAATGCGGGCAAGCTTGCCGAAATGCGTGAATTGCTGGAGCCCTATGGCATCACCGCCGTCTCGGCAGGCGAGCTGAATCTTGGCGAGCCGGAAGAGACCGGCTCAACCTTTATGGCCAATGCCGAGATCAAGGCGCGGGCAGGGGCTGAAGCCTCAGGGCTGCCATCCTTTGCCGATGACAGCGGCATCTGCGTCGCGGGGCTGGATGGCGCGCCGGGCATTTATTCGGCGCGTTGGGCGGTTGATAAAAAATTCGATGCCGCCATGGCGCGCATTGATGCCGAACTCAATGCCAAAGGCATTGGTCGCGACCAGACGCGCAAAGGCTGGTTCATCTCGGCGCTCTGCATCGCTTGGCCCGATGGGCATGTTGAGCACTTTGAAGGCCGTATTGATGGTGATCTCGTCTGGCCACCGCGCGGCACGGCTGGCTTTGGCTATGATCCCATGTTCCTGCCGGAAGGTCACACGCGCACCTTCGGCGAAATGACGTCTGACGAAAAGCACGGGCTGCCTGCTGACGGCTCACGCGCTCTGTCGCACCGCGCCCGCGCCTTTCAGGATTTGGCCAAGGCGTGTCTCGCTAAATAAGGCCCCGTCATTGCGAGCCGAAGGCGAAGCAATCTAGAGGCAACACGAGAGGCCTCTGGATTGCTTCGCTTCGCTCGCAATGACGGATGAAACATGCGATCATTCCTCATGTCCTCCACCCCACAAAATTTCGATCCGGGCTTTGGCGTTTACGTCCATTGGCCCTTCTGCCTGTCGAAATGTCCCTATTGCGATTTCAACTCGCATGTCCGCTACAAGCCTGTCGATCAGGCACGCTTTGTGGCGGCTTTTCAGCGTGAGATCGCGCACCGCGCGGGGCTTGCGCCGGGACGTAAAGTCACGTCCATTTTCTTTGGTGGTGGCACACCCTCTTTGATGGAGCCCCAAACAGTTGGCGCTATCCTCGATGCCATTGCAGGCGCATGGTCTGTCGCGCCCAATGCTGAAATCACACTCGAAGCCAATCCGACCAGCGTGGAAGCCAATCGCTTCCGCGGCTTCCGCGCGGCAGGCGTCAATCGCGTGTCGCTCGGCGTGCAAGCGATGAATGATGTGGATCTGAAGCGCTTGGGCCGCATGCATACATCAGATGAAGCCATGCAAGCGGTCGCTATTGCGGCATCCATCTTCGAGCGTTTTTCTTTCGATCTCATTTATGCGCGCCCCGACCAGACACCAGATGCTTGGCGTGATGAATTGCGCGGGGCCATTGCGCGTGCGGCTGAACATTTGTCGCTCTATCAGCTCACGATTGAGCCCGACACAATGTTCCAAAAACTCTTCGATGCCGGAAAGCTCAAAATGCCGGATGAAGATGTCTCGCGCGCTCTTTGGGATGTGACGCAAGAAGTGACGCAGGCAGCAGGCTTGCCGGCCTATGAAATCTCCAATCACGCGCGCCCTGGCGCTGAGAGTCGGCACAATCTCGTCTATTGGCGCTATGGCGAATATGCGGGCGTTGGTCCCGGCGCCCATGGTCGCCTCATCACGAATGAAGGCCGTCTCGCGCAAGCCACCGAAAAACATCCCGAGACATGGCTTGAGCATGTTGAGCGTGATGGTCACGCCATTATCGAGAAAGAAGTGCTCACGCCTGAAGCGCAGGGCGATGAATTTCTGCTGATGGGCCTGCGCCTCAAAGAAGGCATTGATCCCGCCCGCTTTGAAGCTTTGTCAGGCGCCACGCTCAATCCGCGCCGTGTTGCAGATCTCATTGAACATGGAATGATTCAACAAGATGCGGACGGGCGCATCCGCGTCACACAACAGGGTTTCCCCGTACTGGATGCGATTGTCGCTGATCTCGCCGCTTAAGTGCCCGAGGCAAAAGATTTGGGCGCAGGGCTCACCGGATTGGCCGCGCCGCTGCGCACTTCTAGCACATTGAGACCACGCTCATTCAAGCCATCAATGGTGAAGCGGAAAAGGCCGTCAACGCCGTTAAATCCGGTGGGCGATGTCAGCACGCTTTCCGAATAACGAGCATCTCCTTGCGTGCGCGCGAGCGCGGCTGCAAGTGCAATGGCATCATAGGCGAGTGTGGCGATGCGCGCCGGATCAGAGCCGTAGCGTGCACGATAGCGTCCTGCAAAAGCATTGAAGCCCGCATTGTCGGGGGCAGCAAACCACGCCCCTTGCAGGGCTGGCAGATTCAAAACGCGGGAATCATTCCAAAGTCCAGTGCCGAGAATCTGCACCTTCTTGCCATCCAGTCCGTTGGCCGCGAGAAGGCCTGCAACAGCCGCCATATTCTCAGCCTGTTCTGGAATGAAGAGCGCATCAATCTGCGCAGCTTTGGCCGCGAGCTTTTGAATGGCAGGGCCTGCATTGCCCGGCGTATAGCGTTCAATCTCGACACGCAGACCGCGCTTATTGGCGAGATCAACAAATTGATTGATCGCCACATTGCCATAATCATTTTCAGGCGCGAGAGCGGCGAAATTTTTCTTGCCGCGTGACAAAGCATGGTCAACCACGCGGTCGACATAATTCTCAACCAAGAAGGAAAGAAGATAAGAGCTGCGCGCAGCCGTGCTGGCATCGGTTGAAAAACCAATCATCGGCTTTCCAGCCGCGCGCGCCATGCGTCCGACTTCTTTCACATTGGGCGCATAGAGCGGACCGACTATCAGTTCCGCGCCTTCAGCCAGCGCGGCTTGCGCCGCTTGGCGTGCGCCATCCAATGTCGAGAGATCGTCCTTGATGATCAGATCAACATTATTCGTGCCCGCTTCCGCAACGGCCAGCTCGGCTGCATTGCGCAAAGCTTGACCGACGTTGCTGGGCTTGCCCGCCTGCGTGAGCGGTAAAATCATAGCAATGCGCGTGCGCGATTCGTTGAGCGGGGCAGTGAGATTTTCTGCTTCCACCGGCGTCGTGGGCGCCGCCAAAGGGGCTTGCTGGGGACGGCCGATAGGGCCGCAGCCGGCAAGCAGCATGGCGCTAAGCGGCGCAGCTAAAACGAGAAGTCGGCGGGAAAAAGAAAAAGAGATCATCACAAGCGCCAAAATGCTGTGGCCCGGCGACATGTGCCGGAGCCATCCTGAAGCGCCTCAAGAGACATAAAGCGCGGTTGCGGGCAATATGGGGCTGCAAAAAGGCCAAAACTATGGCTTGGCCTTCGAGCCCACATGTTCTCTATACGGGACGAATTTTGCGTTATAAAGAACAGTCTGAAGCGGCTTCGGGCGTTTAAACTGGGGCTGAGGCTGGAGCGGATCACGTGAGCGACAAAGACAGCAAAAGCGGCAGCTATACGGCGCTGGGGCTCAAGGCCGAGGCCGAGCCGATTGCGCCTGGCCTGCATGTTGTTGCGACCCCTATCGGCAATTTGCGCGATATTTCTTTGCGCGCCCTTTCCACGCTCGCAGCTGCTGACGCCGTGCTTGCTGAAGACACGCGCGTCACCAAAAATCTTCTCGCCCATTACGGTATTGCTACGCCGCTGGTCGCCTATCACGAACATAATGCGGCCGTGGTGCGCCCGCATTTGCTGGCGCGTTTGAAAGACGGTGCAGCCCTCGCGCTCGTCTCGGATGCCGGTACGCCACTCGTCTCCGATCCCGGTTTTAAACTGGTTGCCGATACCGTCGAGCAGGGCACTCAAGTCATTGCGGTCCCCGGCGCCTCGGCTGTGCTCGCCGCGCTTGTTGTGGCCGGTCTGCCGACAGATCGCTTTTTCTTTGAAGGTTTCTTGCCCTCCAAATCAGGCGCGCGGCGCCAGCGCATTGGCGAATTGGCAGCCATCCCCGGTACCTTGGTCTTTTTCGAAAGTCCCCGCCGATTGGCCGAAACTTTGAACGATCTCGCCATTGTTCTGGGTCGTCGCGAAGCCGCGATTGCGCGCGAATTGACGAAACATTTTGAAACCGTGCGCCGTGGCTCTTTGCGCGGCCTTGCTGATCAACTCGCGGCCGAAGATCCCCCGAAAGGCGAAATCGTTCTGCTTGTCGGCCCGCCCGGCGCGCATGAGGCGGAAGAGGGTGCGGCCGATCTCGACAGCCGCCTCATCGAAGCGATGAAGAAATTTTCTGTCAAAGATGCAGCCTCCGTTGTTGCGGCCGAAATCGGCCTGCCGCGTCGGCGCGTTTATGCGCGCGCCATCCAGCTCTCGGCTGAAGCGGATGGAGGCGACGGCTGAGCGACAAGCGCTCCAGCTCTGATCGTCGCCGCGCCCGAGGCCTCGGGTTGGAAGCGGAATTTCTCGCACGCCTCTTTCTGCGCGTGACCGGCTGGCAAGTCCTCGCCCATTCCTATGCCGCGCATGGCGGCGAGATTGACGTGATTGCCAAGCGCGGCTCCCTGATCATTTTCGTCGAGGTGAAAGCGCGCAAACATCGTGATGCGGCGTTGCTTGCCATTGATGGCCGAAAGATCACCCGCCTCTCTAAAGCCGCCCGTCATTGGCTGGCGCGCAATCCCGCCGCGCAGACCTGCGGGCTCAGGGGGGATGCCATTCTCATGGTGCCCTGGCGCTGGCCGGAGCGGGTTGAGGGCGCTTTTGAACTCGATCTGTGACGTGGCTATACTGGCGCATCCTCTTTGAGTGCTCGTTCCATGTTTCGTGCTTTCCTCTTCGCGGCCGCCTGTCTGTTCTCGCAGTCAGTTTGGGCTGGCTCCTATTCGCTGAATGGGAACCAGCGCTGGATTGCGCTGGCGAGCCGCCAAGATTTAAATCAAGCCATCGGCATTGCGCAGACCTTTAGCTGGCGCTTGCCGGGTGTGCGCGTGATGCAGAGCGCCAATGGGTGGTATGCGGTTGTCGCTGGCCCCCATGACGGCACTGACATTCGTGTCGTGCGCCAAAAGCTTTCGTCGACGGGCACGGCACCCAAAGATATCGCGCTCTCCAAGGGGGATGCCTATATCGCCGAAGTCTGGACGAAAAAAGGCGCAGAGTTTTTGTTCACTGGCGAATATGAGGGCGATGAAAAAGCCGCCTCTTTCAATTTTCGCGATCTGGGTCTGACACTCTCGCGCGTGCGCACCAAAGATGGTGATGGCTACGACCCAACTTTCTCGGCCATGCGCAATGGGAAAATTCTCTTCAATGTGCAAATCGAAGAATTAGATCGGGAAGAGCCGCGCTCTGAAGTGAATGCGCTGCGGCTTGATCCGGCAACGGCTTTTCCGCAATTCGTTTTTACCGCTTTCACAGGTGGCGCACATTGCTGCACGGAAACGCGCTTTATCACGCAAGTCGGCGAGGCATGGAGCGTGATTGAAGGCGCAATGTTAGATTCAGATGGCTATTGGTTTGAAGATATCGATGGCGATGGGGTTTATGAAATTCTCTCGGCCGATAATTCTTTCCTGTATGCTTACGCCTCTTACGCCGACTCGCGCGCCCCGATCCGCATCCACATTTTGCGCGAGGGTGTTTTGCAGGATGTGACGAGCGATCCCAAATATGAGTCTTGGCGGCGCCAAAAAATTCACGCCATGGAATTTGAAATGGCCAATAATAGCGAGCTTGCCACCTCCAATGGCTTTCTCGCCGCATGGGTGGCCACCAAAGCGCTGGTGGGCGAAGTGGATGATGCTTGGGCGCGGATGATGGTGACCTATAATTCCTCCTCTGATTGGCCGCTCAGCGAATGTATGGTTGAGCTCGATGCCAAAAGCCTTTGCCCTCCGGGCAAAGAGATTGCGCTGTCCTATCCATCGGCTCTGCGCAAACATCTTGAGAAGAGCGGCTATATTCAAACGGCGACAAAGCCTGCGGCCGCTGCGGCACCGGTGGTGAAGATCACACCCGCGCCGCCCACGTCTGTCTTTTCGCTGCCGCCTTGAGGCTTGACGCGCGAGGCAAATTAAGGCGCTGTGCTGACCAATAGAGGCAAGGATGAAAAAAGAATGGCCCTGACCGTCGCTGTCCAAATGGACCCGATTGAAAAGATCAACATTGCGGGCGATTCCACTTTCGCGCTGTTGCTCGAAGCCCAAGCGCGGGGCCATCAGCTTTTCTATTACACGCCTGATCGTCTGGGCCAGCGCGGCCGCGATGTCGTGGCGAGCATGCAGCCTTTGCAGGTGCGTGATGTGGTGGGCGATCACGCCACGCTCGGCGCGCCGGTGCTCAAAAATCTCGAAGAGTTGGATGTGATCTTGCTGCGCCAAGACCCGCCCTTCGATCTGGCTTATATCACCTCGACGCATATGCTGGAGCGCGTGCATCCCAAAGTGCTCGTGGTCAATGACCCGGCGAGCGTGCGCAATGCGCCCGAAAAACTCTTCGTCATGAATTATCCGCAGCTCATGCCAGCGACGTTGATCACGCGCGACAAAGCCTTGATCGAAGCGTTTCGCGCCGAGCATGGCGATGTGGTGATGAAGCCGCTACATGGCCATGGCGGCTCGGCCGTTTTCAAAATCGCGCAGAAAGACCCCAATTTCGGCTCGCTTTTTGACATGTTCAGCGTGACATTCCGCGAGCCTTGGGTTGTTCAAAAATTCTTGCCAGCCGTCTCCAAAGGCGACAAGCGCATCATTCTGGTGGATGGCGTCGCCAAAGGCGCGGTCAATCGTGTTCCGGCGGAAGACGACATCCGCTCCAATATGGTGCGCGGCGGTGCGGCTGCGGCCACCGATCTCACACCGCGTGAGCGCGAGATTTGCGAGACAATCGGGCCGGAATTGAAGAAAAGAGGTCTGATTTTCGTCGGGATCGACGTGATCGACGGAAATCTGACCGAAATCAACGTCACCTCGCCCACCGGCGTGCGCGCCATCAAGCGGCTGGGCGGGCCTGATCTTGCGGTTGATATTTGGGATGCGATTGAGGCCAAGCGTCGGGGCTGATGCGCTGGCTCTGACCTACGGGCCCATGCTAAAAAGGCCCTCATGACGCTTCTTTCTTCAGATTCCGCCCCGCCGCGCAAACGCGCCCGTAGCCGCAATGAGCCCGGCCGCGGCGCGATTATTGATCGCGAAAAGCTTGACGCTGATATTGCGGCGCTGGCCGAACAGCACGGCAATGACAAAGATGCGTTTCGAAAAGCCGCCGTCGTGCGCTTTCGCGAAGCTCTGGAGGCTGGCCGCGCCATGGCGCGACAGATTCTGGATGAGAATGGCAAGGGTCTGGCTTGTGCCGGGCGTCTGTCGCATCTGCAAGACGAGCTGATCCGCGCCATCCATAAATATGTCATCACCTATATTTACCCGATGCAAAATCCGACCGCGGCCGAGCGTCTCTGCGTGGTTGCGGTGGGTGGCTACGGCCGCGATACGCTGGCACCGGGCTCCGACATCGATCTCCTCTTCCTGCTGCCCTACAAGCAGACGCCATGGGGTGAGAGCGTGGTCGAGGCCATGCTCTATGTCTTGTGGGATTTGCGCCAGAAGGTCGGCCATTCGACACGCTCTGTCGAAGAATGTCTGCGCCAAGCCCGCGAAGATATGACCATCCGCACAGCGCTTCTCGAAGCGCGCTATATTTTGGGTGATCAGCAGCTCTTTGCCGAAATGCGTGACCGCTTCGACAATGAGATTGTCAAAAATACAGGCGCTGAATTTGTTGCGGCCAAATTGGCCGAGCGCGACCAGCGCATCCAGCGCGCCGGCACATCACGCTATCTCGTCGAGCCCAATGTCAAAGAAGGCAAGGGCGGCTTGCGTGATCTCAATACGCTCTTCTGGATTGCCAAATATGTCTATCGCGTGCGCGATCTGGATCAGCTTGTGGAAGCCGGTCTCTTCAGTGCAGCAGAACTGCGCCTCTTCCATCGTTGCGAAGAGTTTTTGTGGCGCGTGCGCTGTCAGCTGCATTACGTCACCAATCGCGCTGAAGAGCGTCTGAGTTTCGATGTGCAGCGCATGATTGCGCAGCGCCTCGGCTATGTCGGCCACAGCGGCCTGTCAGATGTCGAACGCTTCATGAAGCATTATTTCCTGATCGCCAAAGATGTGGGCGACCTGACCGCTATCGTCTGTGCGGCGATGGAAGAGCGTCAGGCCAAGCCACGCGCGATGCTCGATCGTTTTATGGGCAAATTGCGTCCCTCCAAGCGCTCGCTGCCCGGTGGGCAATTTGCGGTCGAGCACGGCCGCATCACAGTCACATCCGACAAAGTTTTTGAAAAAGACGCGGTCAATATTCTGCGGCTCTATCAGCTCGCTGATAAGCATGAACTCGCTATTCATCCCCATGCCACCCGCCTGATCACGCAATCGCTGAAGCGCATTGATGCCAAGCTGCGCAAAGATCCGGAAGCCAATCGCCTGTTTCTGGAGATTGTAGCCTCGAACAAGACGCCAGAGCCCGTGCTGCGCGCCATGAATGAAGCAGGTGTCTTGGGTCGCTTCATCCCCGATTTCGGCCGCATTGTCGCGATGATGCAATTCAACATGTATCATCACTATACGGTCGATGAGCATTTGCTGCGCACTGTTGGCATTATGTCGGGCATTGAGAGCGGGCGCTTGGCCGAAGATCATCCGGTCTGTTCCGAAATCCTGCCCTCGATCTCCAATCGCACGGCGCTTTATGTCGCGCTCTTCCTGCATGATATTGCCAAGGGCCGCGATGAAGATCATTCCATTGCAGGTGCCCGCGTGGCGCGAGAACTCTGCCCGCGTCTGGGTCTGTCGGAAGCCGAGACGGATACTGTGTCTTGGTTGATCGACACGCATCTTGTCATGTCGAATGTTGCCCATAGCCGCGATCTGTCGGACCCCAAAACGATCCAGATGTTTGCCAATACTGTGCAGACGTTGGAGCGTTTGCGCATGTTGCTCGTGCTCACCGTTTGCGACATTCGCGCCGTGGGTCCGGGTGTGTGGAATGGCTGGAAAGGCCAGCTCTTGCGCACCCTTTATTGGGAGACGGAAGTTGTTCTCGCTGGTGGCCATTCAGCGATTGACCGCAAGCAGCGCGTGATCAAGGCGCAGGAAGATTTGCGCGGCTCATTGCCCGGCTGGTCTGATCCCGACTTTGACGCTTACGCAGCGCGTCACTATCCGGCCTATTGGCTGAAGGTTGATCTCGCCAATAAGGTCAAACACGCCAATCTGTTGCGCGTCACGGAAGTCGAAATGCGCTCGCTCGCCACCGAAGTGGCAACCGATGCCTTCCGCGGTGTGACAGAACTCACCGTGGTTGCGCCTGACCATCCACGCCTCTTGTCGATCATTGCGGGTGCCTGTGCAGCCTCTGGCGCCAATATTGTCGATGCGCAGATTTTCACCACCACCGATGGTCTGGCGCTCGACACGATTGCCATCAGCCGCGCCTTTGATCGCGATGAAGATGAATTGCGCCGCGCAGCCCGCGTCGCCGAGGCGATTGAAAAAGCCTTGCGCGGCGAAATCCGCCTGTCTGATGCGATTGCCAATCGCATGGGCGCGCCCAAGCCCGTCGACAAAACATTCCCCCTCGCGCCCGAAGTCACCATCGATAATAATCTGTCGAACAAATATACGGTGCTCGAAGTCTCGGGGCTTGATCGGCCGGGTCTGCTCTTTGATCTGACCTCGGCTCTGTCGCGGCTTAACCTCAACATCAGCTCGGCCCATGTCGCCACATTCGGCGAAAAGGCGGTCGACGTTTTCTATGTGACCGACCTGACGGGCCTCAAAATTACGGCCACCAATCGGCAGGGGACGATCCGTAAGGCTCTGCTCGAGATTTTTGAGCCCCCCAAGCCGGCCACGAAGCGCTAAGAGCAGGGGCAAACCTTGATTTTTGGCCTCCGCAACCTGATATCCATCACGACCCTTTTTTTGAGCCTTGAAGTTTTGAAATGACTGAAGAGACCACGCAAGACCCTAATCCCAATCACGACGCTGAGCACAGCGGCCATGAGAGCTCCTTGACCTCGGAGGCCTCGCCGCAATCGCCCATCGGCGAGCCGGAGCCCTTCACCGAGATTGAAAATCTCATGCAGGAAAATAATGCGCTGAAGGACAAGGTTCTGCGCACGATGGCGGAGATGGAAAATCTGCGCCGCCGCACCGAGCGCGAAGTCGCAGATGCCAAGCTTTATGGCGTGACATCCTTTGCACGCGACATGCTGACCTTTGCGGATAATCTGCGCCGTGCGGTGGAAAGCGTTTCGGCGGAAGAGAAAGAGACGGCCAGCGCCGCGCTCAAATCCTTCGTGGAAGGCATTGAACTGACCGAGCGCGATTTCCTGTCGCGTCTGGCCCGTTTCGGCGTGAAGAAGCTGGAGCCGCAGGGCGAGAAGTTTGATCCAAACATGCATGAAGCATTGTTCGAAGTGCCTGATCCCAGTGTGGCAACTGGCACAGTCGTGCAAGTGGTGGAAGCAGGCTTCTCGATTGGCGATCGCTGCTTGCGCCCTGCAAAAGTCGGTGTCGCGCGCGGCGGGCCAAAGCCGGAAGCCGCTAACTAACCGTCATTGCGAGCGTCAGCGAAGCAACCCAGAGGCCGCATGCTGCACTTCTGGTTTGCTTCGTCACGACGTTCCTCGCAATGACGGGGCTTTAAGCTTTCGTCACACGGCGTAGTGTCAGATTCAGCCGCCCGCCCTGCGGCAGCAAAGTCGATGTGCCGCCCATGATGCGGTCAACGCCGTGAAAGGCGAGGCGCGCGGGGCCTGTCAGCATCATCGCATCGCCCGAGTGCAGCTTGAAGCTTTTGGTCGATGATTTGCGCTCAGTCCCGCCAATGCGGAAGAGACAGGAATCGCCCAGCGAAAGCGACACGACGGGCGCATCAAAATCTTCTTCATCGCGATCTTGGTGCAGCCCCATGCGCGCCGACGCCTCGTAGAAATTCACAAGACAGGCTTCAGGCGGGTGTTTGTAGGGCGACAGATCATCCCAGACGCGCAAAGCAAGGCGTGGCATAGGTGACCAAGGCGCACCTGTTTCGGGATGGGTAGCTTGATAGCGATAACCGCGCTCGCGGTCTGACACCCAGCCGAGCGCCCCGCAATTGGTCATGCGAACTGAAAATTCTTTGCCCGTGCGCGGCATGCGCGGCGTGAAGAGAGGCGCTTGCTTCACCGCCTCGCGCAGGTCGGCGACAAGTTCGTCCTGTTCTTCGCGGGAGAGATAGCCGGGCGCATAAACAAGGCCGGGAACAATCTCATGCATGGCTTCACCTCGGCAGACATCCTCTCCCGTTTACGGGAGAGGAGCCTGATCCGATCAGATCAACCGTGGTGCAAGATCTTCTTATCCGCCACGGTGGAATCGGCGTTGAGCGTATAGACAACCGGCACGCCGGTTTCGAGCTCAATACCGGTGATGGTTTCTGGCGTGGCACGTTCAAGCACCATCAGCAAAGCGCGCAGCGAATTGCCGTGCGCGACCACCAGCGTCTGCTCGCCGCGCAACACGCAGGGCAGAATGTTCTGGCAATAATAGGGAAGCACGCGGGCCAGCGTGTCCTTCAACGATTCACCACCGGGCGGGGGCGTGTCGTAGGAGCGGCGCCAGATCATGACTTGCTCTTCGCCCCACTTCTGCGCGGCTTCGGCTTTGTTGAGGCCCGAGAGATCGCCATAGTCGCGCTCATTGAGCTGAATGTCTTTCACGACATTCAACGACTGGTTCATTTCCTTGAGCGCGAGATCG
Source organism: Beijerinckiaceae bacterium (assembly GCA_947453155.1). Taxonomy (GTDB): domain Bacteria; phylum Pseudomonadota; class Alphaproteobacteria; order Rhizobiales; family Beijerinckiaceae; genus Terripilifer. The sequence goes on from CANGFE010000002.1 coordinate 30,197, forward strand.
CATGTGTCTTGCGCACGCTTCAGACCCGAGGTGAAAGCGCGATCAAATTTGATGCCGAGCTTGCCGATTTCCTGACCAGCCTTTTTGGCTTCTTCAATGCCGACTGGTGTGAGGTCCGGATTCTTCCAGCCTGTGAAGAGATTCTTCAGGTTCCAATCGCTCTGGCCGTGGCGCAAAAGCACGAGAGTGCGTTGCATGATCGCTCCTATTGTCGTGTCAAATGTCAGAAAGGCCGAGAACGTCGGCCATGTTGTAATGGCCGGGCTTGCGGCCATGTCCCCAAAGCGCGGCCTTCACCGCACCGCGTGCGAAAATGCCGCGATCTTCCGCGCGATGCGCGAGTTCCAAGCGCTCACCGCTGCCGGCAAAGATCACTTGATGGTCGCCTACCACCGTGCCTCCGCGCAAAGTGGCAAAGCCAATGTCGCCGGCAGTGCGGGCACCTGTATGTCCGTCGCGTGCGCGCACGGAGCGCTCGCTCAAATCAATCTTGCGACCTTTGGCTGCCGCTTCGCCGAGCAGAAGTGCTGTCCCTGATGGCGCATCGACTTTCATGCGGTGATGCATTTCGACAATTTCAATGTCGTAATCTTCACCAAGAGTCTGCGCGACTTTTTTGACAAGACCGGCGAGCAGATTGACGCCAAGGCTCATATTGCCCGAGCGTACGACAACAGCATGGCGTGAAGCTGCGTCGATCTTTTCAATGTCGGCGGCGGCCAAGCCTGTTGTGCCGATCACATGCACAATGCGTGCTTGTGCGGCGAGGCCCGCATAAGCAACAGTTGCGGCAGGCGAAGTAAAATCGATCAGGCCATCGGCTTGCGCCAGAACGGCGAGTGCATCGGCAGAAATTTTCACGCCATTGGCGCCCACGCCTGCGAGCAGGCCAGCATCCTGACCGAGTGCGGGAGATCCTTCGCGCTCCAAAGCGCCGGCCAAAACCGCACCTTCGGTGTCGTGGATGATCTGCACGAGCATGCGCCCCATGCGTCCGGCAGCCCCTGCCACGACGAGCCGCATCTCGCTCATGCCAACCTCCCTCAATCCTTCAGAAAAGACGTTGCGGGGTCTATAGCGCTCAGGGAGCTCGGGCGCAAAGGCATAAGCAAAAATCGCCGCAATCGCGTCATTTTCGCGTCACAATCGGCCTCTATGGTCACACTCAAGCCGCTGAGAGATTGTCCCCCAATCCCAGTAGCTCTGAAACGCCGGGCCGGATGTACGCCCGGCGTTTTTTTATGGTTTGAGGGCGGCTTTCAAAATGGCATTGGCCCGCGCCCGCCAACCGGGGCCCGAAGCCTCCAGAGCCTCCCAGACATCCGCATCCAGCCGCAGCGAGACAAGTTTTTTGGGCGACTCCAGCATCGGGCGACCACGCGGCCTTTTGAAAACAGATTTTTCAAGGTCGGACATAGCTTCCCAGGGAAGGGCGTTCCTGACGTCCTCATCGGTCCATTCCGGATTCTCTGGATCCGTGACCGGCCCCTTAGGATAGAAGCCTTCAGTGCTCTTTTTTGACATATCGAGAGACCTCGTCTTCATGTGCTCGCCTCAGGCTGATAGCGCGAATGGCATAGTCTCGAAGCGTGTAAATCAAGCAGTACCAATGCCCGTCAATCTGCCCATAGAGGCGCGACCGGGGTTCTGAGCCACGTTTTTGACGTGCAAAGCCCATGACTTCGAGCTCGCTGGCCCGTGCGAGCGAAATGCCGTGTTTGTCGATGTTGAGCCGGTCTTTCTCCGGATCGAACTCAATCATTTTTGTATCACAAAAAAGAATAAATGTATAACAAAAAATCAGGATCAGAAGGTCAGCTTAGCAGGCTCCGGCAATCTCCGCGACAATGGCTTCAGCGGCCGCTTTGGGGTCTTTGGCCTGCGTCACAGGGCGGCCTACGACCAAATGGTCTGCACCTGCTGAGATCGCCTCTGCGGGCGTCATGACGCGTTTCTGGTCGCCCACGGCCGCGCCAGCGGGGCGGATGCCCGGCGTCACAAGGCGCATGTCCGGCCCGACAATCCCGCGCATGGCTTTCACTTCTTCCGCAGAGAGGATCAGCCCGTGGATGCCAGCCGCCTTGGCTTGCTGGGCACGGCGGCCGACCAATTCCGGCACGCGCAAAGCATAGCCCGCTTCGCGCAGATCATCATCGTCGTAGGAGGTCATGACGGTGACAGCCAGAATCTTCATCTTCGAGCCGCCTAGCGCGCCCATGGCCGCCTTCATCGTCTGCGGAAAGGCATGAACGGTGAGGAAAGTCGCACCGATCTCGGCTACCTGTTCGGTGGCACGGGCGACGGTGTTGGGAATGTCGTGGAACTTCAGATCGAGAAAGACCTGCTTGCCGCTTTTGATCAGGTCTTGGGCGAGCCCAATCCCCCCGCCATAGGTCAGCTCCAGCCCGATTTTGTAAAAGCTCACGGCATCGCCGAGCTCGGCGACCATGGCTTCCGCCGCTTTGGCATTGGCGAGATCGAGCGCCACAATCAGGCGGTCGCGGGGGGAGATGTTGGCCATGGTCTTCGTCCGGTTAGGTTTTACCCCTGATGCACCCGGCGGCGTGGCCTGTCGAGACAATCAGCGTGCCCGTAGGCGGATTTCCCCCGCAATGCGCTTGAACAGCGCTTCCGCAGGCGAGTGTTGCACGCGTGGCGCCTCGGCTGTCGGCCGATAGACCCAGACGCGGGCGGGTGGCAGATTGAGCCAGACAGGGGCCGATGCCTGCGCCGTGAACGCGACAGGCACCCCATCTTTCGGGTCGCGCGGCATGGGCGAGGCGACCCCATAGGTGAATTGTACAAAGCGGCCCTTGCCGCCCATCAATTGAAACGCATAATCCAGCAGCGCGAGACGTTGCGCATCGGGAAGGTTCAAAAGCGGCAAGCTCGAAACCACCGCTGCCACAGGCGCATCAATCTTGCCCGCCAATGTGCGCGATAAATGCAGCGCATCACCTTGAATGATTTTGGCGCGCGGAAAGCGCCGCTCCAGCAGGCGACAAAAATCGGCGTCATATTCCACGAGCACGAGGCGCTCTTCGGCAATGCCGCGTGCGATCAAAGCTTGCGTCACAGGCCCAGTGCCAGGCCCAAGCTCAATCACCAATCCCTCATCTTGCGGATCAACACGCGCGGCCATGCTGCGCGCCAAAAAACGCCCCGAAGGCGAGACGGCGCCGGTTGTCGCGGGATTGTCGAACCACGCGCGAATGAAACGTGCTTGTTCAACAAGGCTCGCTTGAACAGGATTGATCCGGCTGTGGTGTCTTGTGCGCGGCCGGCCTTTGAGATCGGCTCCACTTTGATTGAGACGCAATCCACCACTCCGTCATGTCGACAGGATTAAACTGAACAACAACGTCAATAAGGTCAAGAATACTTTACCAGCGCGAGGCTTAAGCTTGCGGGAGCTTTAGCTCTGCGCGCCGGTCAGAAATTCTTTCATTCGTGTGAAAAAGCCCGATGATTCCGGATGCGTCTTGTTGGACGATTCCGTTTCAAATTCTTCCAGCAATTCGCGTTGGCGCTTGGTGAGATTTTGCGGTGTCTCGACATTGGCTTGAATATAGAGATCGCCGAAATCACGCGTGCGCAGCACCGGCATGCCTTTGCTCTTCAGCTTAAATTGTTTTCCAGATTGCGTGCCTTCCGGAATCTTCACTTTCGCTTCCGAGCCATCCACCGTGTGCACGGTGAATTCGCCACCGAGCGCCGCCTGCACCATGGAAATCGGCACGCGGCAGAAGAGATCGGCACCATCGCGCTGGAAGAAGGGATGGGCTTTCATCGACAAGAAAATATAAAGGTCGCCCGCAGGCCCACCGCGCAATCCCGCTTCGCCTTCACCAGCCAAGCGAATGCGCGTGCCATCTTCCACACCGGGCGGAATATTGACTGACAGCGAACGCTCTTTGGTGATGCGCCCGGCGCCACGGCACGAGTCGCAAGGATTGTCGATCATCTCGCCGCGGCCCTGACAGGTCGGGCAGGTGCGTTCAATGGCAAAGAAACCTTGCTGTGCGCGTACGCGTCCCGCACCACCGCAAGTGCCGCATGCTTTCGGCTTGGAACCCGCTTTCGCGCCCGTGCCCGTGCAGGCTTCGCACGACATAAGGCTTGGCACTTTGATGGTGGCCGTCTTGCCCTTGAAAGCATCTTCCAAAGTGATTTCGAGATTGTAGCGCAGGTCGGATCCACGTTCGCGACCATTTGAACGGCCGCGTCGACCGCCGCCCATCATGTCACCGAAGAGATCGTCGAAAATATCGGCCATGGACGAGCCAAAGCCATCGCCCATACCACCACCCATGCCGCCGCCATTTTCAAAAGCGGCATGACCGAAGCGATCATAGGCTGCGCGCTTCTGGCCATCGGAGAGGCATTGATAGGCTTCGTTGATATCTTTGAATTTTTGTTCGGCAGCCGCGTCACCCGGATTTTTGTCGGGGTGAAATTGCATCGCGAGCTTGCGGAATGCCGATTTCAATTCGGCTTCGGTGGCCGTGCGGCTCACGCCAAGTGTGTCGTAATAATCAGCCTTGGCCATGGTTCTTCACGTTTCGCTCAAGCCCTAACTGCAGACAAGAAAGTGGCGGGTGAGAGATTTTCTCGCCCGCCGCTTTGATCTTGGATTTAAGACTTCTTTTTCTCGTCGCCGCCGACTTCCTTGAAGTCCGCGTCAATGACGTCGTCTTTATGCGCATGGGCGTCTTGTGCGGCGGCGCCATCAGCGGCGGCGCCTTCGGCACCTTGCTGGGCCTTGTACATGGCTTCGCCCAGCTTCATCGAAGCTTGCACAAGCTCATTGGTCTTGGCCTTGATGGTTTCGACATCATCGCCTTCAAGCGCGCTCTTGAGCGCGGTGACGGCGGCTTCAATCGTCGACTTGTCAGCGTCCGAAACTTTGTCGCCATGTTCCGACACCGACTTTTCAGCCGAGTGAATCATGGCTTCGCCCTGATTCTTCGCGTCCACCAATTCACGGCGGAGCTTATCTTCGGCCGCGTTCAGTTCAGCATCCTTCACCATCTTTTCGATGTCGGCATCCGACAGACCGCCAGAGGCCTGAATGCGGATCTGCTGTTCCTTATTGGTGGCCTTGTCCTTCGCGGTGACATTCACAATGCCGTTGGCATCAATATCGAAGGTCACTTCCACCTGCGGCACGCCGCGCGGAGCTGAGGGAATACCAACGAGATCGAACTGGCCGAGCATTTTATTGTCGGCCGCCATTTCACGCTCGCCCTGGAAGACGCGGATCGTCACGGCAGTCTGATTGTCTTCAGCGGTCGAGAAGACCTGGCTCTTCTTGGTCGGGATCGTTGTGTTGCGGTCGATGAGGCGGGTGAACACGCCACCCAGGGTTTCAATGCCGAGCGACAGCGGCGTGACGTCGAGGAGCAGAACGTCCTTCACATCACCCTGCAGCACGCCGGCCTGAACGGCTGCGCCAATCGCCACGACTTCGTCAGGATTGACGCCCTTATGCGGCTCTTTGCCGAAGAAGGATTTTACAATTTCCTGCACCTTCGGCATGCGGGTCATGCCGCCAACGAGAACGACTTCGTCGATCTGCGCAGCCGTAACGCCGGCATCCTTCATCGCCTTGCGGCAAGGTTCGATGGTCTTCTGGATCAGATCATCAACAATGGCTTCGAACTTCGCGCGCGTCAGCTTCAGCGCGAGATGCTTGGGGCCAGTGGCATCAGCCGTGATATAGGGCAGGTTGATGTCGGTCTGCGCGGCAGAGGACAATTCGATCTTGGCCTTTTCAGCAGCTTCCTTCAGGCGTTGCAGTGCGAGCTTGTCCTTCTTCAGGTCAATGCCCTGCTCTTTCTTGAACTCATCGGCGAAATATTCGACGAGGCGCATGTCGAAATCTTCGCCGCCCAGGAATGTATCGCCGTTGGTCGACTTCACTTCGAACACGCCATCGCCGATTTCGAGGATCGACACGTCGAACGTGCCGCCGCCCAGATCGTAAACAGCAATCGTGCCCGAGCCCTTTTTGTCGAGGCCGTAAGCGAGTGCGGCAGCAGTCGGCTCGTTGATGATGCGCAGCACTTCAAGGCCCGCGATCTTGCCGGCATCTTTGGTCGCTTGGCGCTGGGCGTCGTTGAAGTAAGCGGGAACGGTGATGACGGCTTGTGTCACCTGCTGGCCCAAAAAGGCTTCAGCCGTTTCCTTCATCTTTTGCAGTGTGAAGGCGGAGATCTGCGAAGGCGAATATTGCTTGCCGTCTGAGGAGACCCAAGCATCGCCATTGCCGCCCTTGGTGATCTTGTAGGGGACAAGCGACATGTCCTTCTGCGTCATCGGATCTTCGAAGGTGCGACCGATCAGGCGCTTGATCGCGAAGAAGGTGCGCTCCGGATTGGTGACGCCTTGGCGCTTGGCCGGCTGGCCCACGAGGCGCTCGCCATCATCCGTGAAAGCAACAATGGAGGGGGTGGTGCGGGCACCTTCGGCGTTTTCGATCACCTTTGGCGTGGTGCCATCCATGACGGCGACGCAGGAATTGGTGGTGCCGAGGTCGATACCGATGACTTTTGCCATTTGAACTCATCCTTTTTGAGGCGGAACCCACGGACCCCGAAGCGATCCGATCTGGTCCGGGCGGCGCACAAGGCAGCCGAGCCGGTCCGGGTCCCCGAATTGGTTACGCGAGAGAAGAGCGGGGAAGCCGTTCTGATGAGCCGGATATGGGAACGCTCCCCCAGCGGTGCAAGACGGGGAGAGACACGAAAAGTGAGGGATTTCGGTGATTTTCCCTCTCCCTTGAGGGGAGGCCGACTTGGGCGAAAGCCCGAGCGGGGTGGGGTCGCGGGGTTTCGGCCGTCCTTTCGAGCGAAGCGAAGCAATCCAGGAGCCTCACGTGGGGCTTTCTGGGTTACTTCGTCGCTTTGCTCCTCGCAATGACGAGAGGTTAGACCCGATTGACCTGAAGCCCCAGCTTGGGGGGCTTGTTGAGGGTCTGGAAGATCACGCAATAGCGCTCGGTCAGTTTGATCAGCGAGGCGATCTGCTCTTCGGTGGCATCCGTGTCGATGTCGAAGGACAGGCGGATTTCGCGGAAGCCCACGGGGGCCTCCTTGTCGACGCCGAGCGTGCCGCGGAAATCGAGGTCACCTTCGGCCCGTACCGTGCCGCTCTTCAGCGGAATGGCCAGCGCTGTGGCCACAGCCTTCAGCGTCACACCGGCGCAAGCCACCAGCGCCTCGAGCAGCATGTCGCCCGAGCACAATTCAGCGCCCGAGCCGCCCGTTGCCGGATGGAGCCCTGCCACCGCCAAAGCGCGGCCGGTTTCGACCTTGCAGGCGATTTTGCTTTCATCGAGCGTGCCGTGAGCCTTCAGCGTGATGACAGCCGCATCGGGATCGTTCTTATATTTGTCCTTGTAGGGAGCCTGCATGGCGCGCAGTGCATTGGCATCCATCGTACGATCTCCTTGTTCTGATCTTTTAAAAAGAACCACCAGCGGCGGGGCTTTGAACGCGGCCTGCCTGATGCGAATGGGGTTGATTGATCGAGCCGTCGAGCGCTTTCAAAACAAGGCGCTTGGCTTCGGCAAATTCCGGCGACAGGCGATCGCGCGGGCGGGGTAGATCAATCGGAATATCTGCAAAAATGCGTCCCGGCTTGGGTTGCAGCACAATGGCGCGATCTGCGAGCGCGACGGCTTCTTCCACATCATGCGTGACAAGCACGAGCGTCGGGCGATGTGTTTCCCAAAGGGCTAGCAAATGATCTTGCAGGCTTTCGCGCGTCAAAGCATCGAGCGCGGAGAAAGGTTCATCGAGCAAAAGCGCTTTGGGCTGTGTGACGAGTGCACGCACAATCGACACGCGTTGCGCTTGGCCGCCAGACAATTCGCGTGGCCAGCGATTGCCATAGCCTGCAAGGCCCACGCGCAGCAGCGCTTCATCAACACGACGCTCTTGTTCGTCTTTCGGCAGATGGTCGAGGCCGAAAGAAATATTTTGCGCCACCGTCAACCAAGGCAAAAGGCGCGCTTCTTGAAAGACGATTCCAACGGCCGGATGAGGCGCATGAATCACTTCGCCATCCAGCGCGGCATGGCCGCGCGTTGGCGCTTCAAGGCCGGAAATCATGCGCAAAAGCGTGGTCTTGCCGCAGCCCGAACCACCAACAAGCGCAACAATCTCGCCTGCATCGACATTCAGGCTGATCTTTTCCAACGCCTGCGTGCCGTTGGGATAAATTTTGCAAAGAGCATCAATGGTCAGCATGTCATGCGCCCCTCTGATGCGTGTCTTGCCAAGTGAGGAAAGGCTTGGTCAGCACAACAATTAGCCAGTCACCAATCTTGCCGAGGACAGCAAAGGCAATGATGGCGGCGAGAATCTGATCCGGTTTGCCGAGCTGTTGGCCATCGACGAGCAGATAGCCCAAGCCTTCCGACGCGCCCATGATTTCAGCCGCAACCACGAACATGAAACCAAGGCCAAGACCGGAGCGAATGGCGATGATGAAATCAGGCAGGATGGCTGGCAGCAAAACGCGACGGACCAGCGCCAAGCGCGAGAGACGAAACACGCGGCCAACTTCCACAATCTTGCGATCGACATTGGCAATGGCCGCCATCACACCCAGATAGACGGGGAAGAACACACCCACTGCAATCAGCGCGATTTTCGAGCTTTCGAAAATGCCGAGCCAGAGAATGAAAAGCGGCACCCAAGCGAGTGAAGGAATGGCGCGCAAAGCTTGCAGGGTCGGATCGAGCAGGCGGCGCGCATTGCGCGAAGCGCCCGTCAATGCACCAAGCAACATGCCAACCAGCGCACCCAGACCAAAGCCCATGCCGACACGCACGGTTGTGGCGAGCACATGGGTAGCCAGTTCGCCGCTTTGGGCGAGCTTCCAGAGGGTTGTGAAAACACGGCTTGGCGGCGGCAACAGGCGCGCCTGCACAAGGCCAGCACGGAAGGCGGCTTCATAAAGCAGGCCTGCTGTCACCGGCAGCACAAGGCCGAGCAGAAATGATGTGCCAAAAACGGCAAAGCGCGCAGCCTTGGGCTGCGCGTTTGTGGTCGTTGTTTGGTCGAGCGTAGCCTCGCTCATAAGGGCTCCAAAAAACAGGTCCGGAGGGATCAGCTCCCCGCCGGAGCCAGCCTTCTAGCCTTACTTGGCCGACACCGCAAAGCGGGTATCGATCAAAGCGCCGACAACGGCCTTCACGTCCGTCTCAGGCTTCAGCACGCCCGCCTTCTGCAGGGCGAGACCCGCCTGCAGGATGGTTTCGGTCGTGGCCGGGGTGATCGAGGCATTGGTCAGGTCCGTGCGCTCGAGCTGGCGCTGGATGACCGCGTCGGGCAGCTTGGTTTCAGCGACCAACGCCTTCTTCAAAGCGTCCGGATTGGCCTTGGCCCAGATGCGGGCTTCTTCATAGACCTTGAGGACGCGCTTCACGAGTTCCGGGTTCTTGGCCAGAAACTCTTCGCGCGTGTTGAGCACGCCCCACGTATTGTCTTCAGCCTTGCGGTAGAGGAGCTTGGCGCCTTCTTCCACTTCAGCCTGCGCCATGATCGGGTCGAGACCGGCCCAAGCATCGACATCGCCACGCACCAGCGCGGTCTTGCCATCAGCATGCTGCAGGAGAACGAGCTTCACGTCTTTCTCGGTCAGGCCAGCCTTGTCGAGAGCGCGCACGAGGAAGATATGCGGGTCCGTGCCGCGGGTGACAGCAATCTTCTGGCCCTTCAGCTCTTCGACCTTGGTGATCTTCGAGTCCTTGCCGGTGACGAGTGCCGTCCATTCGGGGCGTGAGAAAATGCCGACCGACTTGACCGGATTGTCATTGATGCGAGCCACCAAGGCGGCTGCACCTGCGGTCGAGCCAATGTCGAGCGAGCCGGCATTGAGGAATTCGAGCGCTTTGTTGGAGCCAGCCGAGAAGATCCAACGAATGTTGATCTTGTCCTTCTCGAATTCTTTTTCGAGAAGCTTCTGGTCCTTGATGACCAGCGAGAGCGGGTTGTAGGTCGCGTAATCAACGCGGATTTCTGAAACCTGCGCCAAAGCGGGGGCAGAGACAGCCAGCGACAGGGTCGCAGCGAGAGCGGTGCGGCGGGTGAACGCGAACATGAGAAGCTCCTTGAAACACACAAGCAGCCCTGCTCAGTCGCGGGCCGTGTTTCTTTTCTAGGACGCTTTGTTCTTTTTGTCAAACAGCCCGCGAGCAGATGTAAATATATTTATTTCACAAAATATTTTGTTTATTTTCCCAGTCCAGCAGTGCCTGTTTGGTTTCCAGCCCCCAATGATAGCCGGTCGGGGCGCCGTCCTTGCCGCGCACGCGGTGGCATGGCACGGCCACACAAACGGGGTTGCGTCCCACCGCCCCGCCAATGGCGCGCGCTGCCTTGGGCCGCCCGAGCTTTTCCGCCAGAGCCCCGTAACTGGTGAAGCTGCCTGCGGGGATGGACATCAAAGCCTCCCAGACTGCGCGATCCAGTTCGCCACCAATCAAAAGCAGCGGCACGGGCTCGTCGTTCCGCGCATCGAAAATGCGGGCTACGAAGTCCGTGCCAGCGCCCGCCTCTTCGACGAAGCGCGCTTTGGGCCAGCGTCGTTGCAAATCGGCGAGGGCTGCTTTCCTGTCTGGCGAAAAACCAAGGCCAGCCAAAGCGCCGTCACAGATCAGCGCGATCACCTCGCCAAAGGGCGTGTCGTGAAAAGCGTAAGTAAAAGAAAGGCCCGAAGCGGCGAAAGCCTCGCGCGAAAGGAAGCGGAGTGTGACGCGCTCAATCATGATCATAGCGCGGGCCGCGCCGCGCTTCGGCCAAAGCTTGCGAGAGATCACGCGCAAACACTGCCTTACGATCAGGGTCCAAATAGCGCGCCACTTCAACGCTTGACCCGCGCGAGGCGACCGCGAGCTTTTGCAGGCCGAACTCTTCATCTTCTTCTTTTTCAAGCCGCACCCAGAGCGGATTGAAATGATAATCAGCGCGGGCACCCTTGGCCGAAACTTTCGCCAGATGCAGTTCAAGCGGCGTGACGCTCACATCTTCATAGGCGCGCGCATCGCGATAATTGGCGCGGAAGGCGACATAGAACATCACCACATCCAGCCCCATGAAGCCCATGACAGGCCATGCGCCCAGAAAGATGAAGGGTAGGGCGGTCACAAAAGCCGCAGCGGAAAACACCAACAGCAAGAGGCGAAAATTGGCATGGGACAGCGAGCGGTGCGGGGTGAGCCGCGCCGAAAACAATGGCTTTTCAACGAGTGACATCTGATCCACTGAAAAGGCCTCGCGATGGACGTTGCGTCCTTGGGTGGCTCCCTCTTTCTCAGTATAACCCAGACATGCCCGCAAAAAAGAGCCCCACCCCCATCAAAAAGAAGGCAACCGCCAAGAAAGCGGTGCCGCGAAAGGTCGCACGTGCGGCCAAGAAGCCTGCCAAGGCACCCGCCAAAACAATAGCTGCAAAAAAGCCGAAAGGCCGCCGCCGCCCCGTCGGGGCAGAAGCCGTGCATGAGATTTTTACGCGCTTTCGCAAAGCCAATCCCGAGCCCAAGGGCGAACTTGAACATGTGAATGTCTTCACATTGCTCGTAGCGGTTGTGTTATCCGCGCAAGCCACCGATGCGGGCGTCAACAAGGCGACGCGCGCACTCTTTGCCATTGCCGACACGCCAGAGAAAATGGTGGCGCTGGGTGAAGAGAAGATTCGCGACTATGTGAAAACGATTGGCCTCTTCCGCACCAAGGCGAAGAATGTTTATCTCTTGTCACGCGAGCTGATTGAAAAATACGACAGCAACGTCCCGCCATCGCGCGAAATTTTGGAAACACTTCCCGGCGTTGGCCGCAAGACGGCGAATGTTGTGATGAATATGGCTTTTGGTGAGCCCACCATTGCGGTGGATACGCATCTCTTCCGCTTGTCGAACCGGATTCCACTCGCCATTGGCAAAACGCCGCTCGCTATTGAGCTGGGATTGGAGAAAGTGATTCCTGCCGAATTCATGCAACACGCGCATCATTGGCTGATTCTGCATGGCCGCTATATTTGCAAGGCGCGCCGACCCGATTGCGAAGCCTGTCTCATTTCAGACCTTTGCACCTCACCCGAAAAGACAATCTGAACCGCTTTTGCTTACGCCTCACGGCCCATGCTAGCCTTCGCCCATGCTTGGACCAGCCGACATCGAGGATTGGACTTACGATGAGCGCGACATGGTCTGTGCCGCGCTGCGCCGTCACGATTCCATTCATGCCGTGGTGACGGGCGCTGATCAAAGCGCGATTGGTTTTCCAGATCATTTGCGCGGCACGGTGTGCCGCTTCGCTGCGCAAGACGAGATGGCGATGGATGATCTTTGGATGATCGCCGAATGGCTGGGCTGTTTCGCCCGCCGCGCGGCCTGATTTATTTCACGACAAACAAAGCAATCAGACCCGCTGTGCCGACCACAATTCGCCACCAAGCGAAAAAGGCAAAGCCGTGTCGTGAGACGAATTGCAAAAAGCCGCGCACAACAAACAAGCCCGAAATAAAGGCTGCAATGAAACCGATGATGATCAGCGCCACATCATCAAATTCGAGCAGCTTGTAATTTTTAAACAGATCATAAGCGAAGGCGCCCGCCATGGTTGGCATGGCGAGGAAGAAAGAAAATTCCGCCGCCGCACGCTTTGATGCGCCAAAGAACATGGCCGAGACAATCGTCGCGCCCGAGCGCGACACGCCCGGCACCATGGCCAGACATTGAAAGAAGCCGACCAGCAGCGCGGTCTTCAGCGGCATGTCCATCGCATCATCAAATGTCGGCTTAGGCGCGAGATCATCCACCGCCAGCAGCACGAGGCCGCCGGCAATCAACATGGTGCAAACGATGAGCGGATTGAACAGCACGCCTTTGATGACGCTATGCGCGCCTGCGCCAATGACAGCGGCGGGAATGAAAGCCAGCAAGACGGCAATGACGAAACGGCGTGCCTGTGGGTCATCTTTGAGGCCAAGCAGGATCGCGATGATCTTGTGCATGTAAGCATAGAGAATGGCGAGAATGGCGCCGAGCTGCACCAAAACTTCAAAACTCTTGCCCTTGGATTCAAAGCCCAAGAAATGACCGACGAGCAGAAGATGCCCCGTCGAAGAGACGGGCAAAAATTCGGTCAGGCCTTCAATCCCACCCAAAAGCAGAGCTTTCAGCGCATCAATCAGCGACATTAACCTCTCCTTAACCCGCAACGGGTGGAACACATGCGGCCCATGCGCGCAACGTGCGCGATTCGGGTTGTGAGCCGTGCATTCCGCTTTTATACGGAGTGACGAATTCAATCCACCTTGTCTGTTCGACCAAGGTGCGTACGGGGTCGGTGCAAAGCGTTATGGCGCAGCTTTATTATCATCCCTTCTGTCCGCATTCGCGTTTCATCCGCATTGTGATGGCCGAATATGGCATGGAACCCGAGATGATTGAGGAGCGCACCTTTGAGCGCCGCCAAGACTTTCTCATTCTGAACCCCGCCAATACGACCCCCGTTTTGACCGATGGCCAAATGGTCTCGGCCATTGTCGGCCCCAATGTCATCGCCGAATATCTGGATGAGACGCGCGGGCTGGCTCTGGGCGCACGCCGCCTTATGCCGGAAGATCCGGCCGGGCGCGTGGAAGTGCGCCGCCTGCTCGAATGGTTCAACACCAAATTCTTCGCCGAAGTCACGCAATGGCTGGTGCAGGAAAAAGTCTTCAAGCGCCAGATGCGCTCTGATCAAGGTGGCGGTGCGCCGGATATGGAATTGGTCCGTGCCGCGCGCCACAATATCCGCTATCATCTGCGCTACATTGGCTGGCTGGTGCAGTCGCGCAATTGGCTCGCAGGGGATCGCATGACTTATGCTGATCTCGCGGCGGCCGCGCATCTCTCCAGCGTGGATTTCCTGGGCGACGTGCCATGGGGCGAGGACGAAGCAGCGAAACATTGGTACGCGCGGGTGAAATCCCGCCCGTCGTTCCGTGCGATTCTGAACGACCGTCTGCCGGGGATCACACCCTCTCCGGAATATGCGGATCTCGATTTCTGAACGCGGCCTTTCTCACCCGCTTGCGCAAACGCGCTGATGAGCTGGGCTTCGATGCTCTGCGCATCGTCAGGCCCGACGCCATCCCAGATGCCCCGCAACGCCTGACCGAATGGCTCGGGCAAGGCGCGCATGGCTCTATGGACTGGATGGAAGAAACAAGAGAGCGACGCGCTGATCCGCGCGTCCTCTGGTCGGATGTGCGCTCCATCGCCATGCTCGGCATGAACTACGGGCCCGATATTGATCCGCGCGATGTGCTGGCGCAGAAAGACAAGGGTGCGATTTCTGTCTATGCGCGCCATCGCGATTATCATGATCTCGTCAAAGGCCGCTTGAAAATGCTGGCCTCGTGGATTGCGGGCGAAGCAAAAAAAGATCCTGCACTCGAGATGAAAGTTTTTGTCGATACAGCGCCCGTGATGGAAAAGCCTTTGGCCGCTGCCGCCGGACTTGGCTGGCAGGGTAAGCACACCAATCTTGTGTCGCGTGACTTCGGCTCCTGGCTTTTTTTGGGTTCGATCTTTTTGAATATGGATCTGCCAGCTGACGAGCCGGAGATTGATCATTGCGGTTCATGCTCGGCCTGTCTGGAGGCTTGCCCGACAGAGGCTTTTACCGCGCCCTATCAACTCGATGCGCGCCGCTGCATTTCCTATCTGACGATTGAACATCACGGGCCCATTGATCGCGAGTTCCGCGCGAAAATGGGCAATCGCATTTATGGTTGCGATGATTGTTTGGCAGCTTGCCCGTGGAACAAATTTGCGCAAGTCGCGCGCGAAGCGAAATTGCAGGCGCGTGAAGATTTGCTGGCGCCCGATCTGGATGCGCTGGCACAATTGGATGATGCAGCTTTCCGTGCGCATTTTTCTGGCTCGCCGATCAAGCGCATTGGCTTGGCGCGCTTTCGTCGCAATCTGATGATTGCTATGGGCAATTCAGGTGATGCCCGCATGCGTCCGCATGTGATGCACAATTTGCGCTTTGCCGATCCGCAAGTGCGCGCCATGGCGGTTTGGGCTGCGGGGCAATTGTTTGAGCCAGATGACATTGTCGCGCTGGCGCAAGAACATGCAGGCGAAACAGATGCTGGCGTTGTCGCCGAATGGCAGGCCTTGGGAGCCATGAGATGAATCTTCTGATTTTTGGCTATGGCTATTCTTCACATGCCTTTGTCGCGCGTTATGGCGACATCTTTTCAACCATCCATGCCACGACGCGCAGTGCCGATAAATTCGCGCAGATGGATGACGTGACGCCCGTTCTTTTCACGGACGCAGCAGAGGCGCTCTCGCAAGCCGATATCATTCTGGTCTCCGCGCCACCTGATGCGGAAAGCGATCCGGTCTTGCGTCATTATGTAGACGCTTTCGAGACCGCACCCGCGCAACGCATGATCTATCTCTCGACCGTGGGCGTTTATGGCGATCATCAAGGCGCATGGGTGGATGAAGACACGCCTTGCGTGCCCGTGGCCGAGCGCTCGCATGCGCGCCTGAGCGCCGAACAGGCGTGGACAGAATGTGCCGCCGATATGGGTGCGGAGCTCGATATTCTGCGTTTGTCAGGAATCTATGGTCCGCAGCGCAATGCGCTGGCCAATCTGCGCGAGGGCACGGCGCGGCGGATCATCAAGCCGGGCCAAGTCTTCAACCGGATTCACGTGGCTGATATTGCCGATGCGATTGCCGCCTGCATCGCGCGCGGTCAGCCGGGGCGCATTTACAATGTGACCGATGACGAGCCTGCGCCACCGCAAGATGTCGTGGAATATGCCGCGACATTATTGGGCATGGCGCCGCCGCCCGAGCGCGATTTCGCCACGACAGAAATGACGCCGATGGCGCGCTCTTTCTATGGTGAGAACAAGCGCGTTTCCAACAAGCGCATCAAAAGCGAATTGGGATTTGAATTCGCCCACCCGACCTATCGCGAGGGTTTGCAGGCTTTATTGGCGCAGGGCGAAGGGCGCTGATCAGGCCGCGCGCTGTGTCGGCGAGAAATGCTCCAGATATTTCGCGTCAATGGCCGAGACGGGCAGAACAACCAGCACATCAACCGTGCCGAACTGCCGATCAATGACAGCACCCGCACCGAATTTCGCACCCACGCGCAAATAGCCGCGGATCAGGGTCGGTAGCGCATCGAGAGCACGACGCAATTCAATCGCATCTTTGGAAATCATATCCATCGACACAAAACGTTCGGGCAAAGCCTTTGCCGCCCAGTCGCCTTCGCTCATCGCGTGGTGGTGCAAAAACGAGAGCGGTAAAGCATGGGCCAGTGGATTGGTGCCCTCAAACGACGCGCAGCCGATCATCGCGCCGATGCGGTAATGCTGCATATAGGCAGCAATGCCGCGCCAAAGCAGTTCGATCGTGCGCTTCGAGCGATATTCGGGCAGGACGCAAGAGCGGCCGAGTTCCAGAAAGCGTGCGCCGGCGTGTCGGGCCAGCAGCGGCGCAATATCAAACTCCTGCGCGCTGTAAAAACCGCCATGCTTCTCAGCCATGTCTTGGCGAAGCAGGCGATAGGTGCCGACGACCTTCGGCTTTTTGCGGCCGAATTTATTGCGCGCCTCATGGTCGATGACGAGCATATGGTCGCAAATGCGATCAAAGGGGCAAATGTCACGACGCGCTAAGGTAGAGCGGGCATCGGCAATGGCACCGCCTTCTTCAAAGAAGACGCGGTAGCGCAATTTCTGTGCGCGGCGGATGTCTTTTTTGGTGATCGCGAGGCGGGCTTCGAGCGAACCCATCCGCCCCAGACAGGGGTCGAGCGTGCCATGATCGCGTACCGCCCGTGGCATGATTTTCATCCCTGCTTGGAAAGCTGAGCGCAAAACCTGCGTCGGTGAAGTGATCTTCGCTATCATTGATTCCCATCCCTCTGATGAGAGACAGACACCACAGGTTTGATAAGCTTTTATGACATTTTGCGCTGGGCGCCAGCCCGTCACAAAAG
Source organism: Beijerinckiaceae bacterium (assembly GCA_947453155.1). GTDB lineage: Bacteria > Pseudomonadota > Alphaproteobacteria > Rhizobiales > Beijerinckiaceae > Terripilifer. Next base: position 47,230 of record CANGFE010000002.1, read on the forward strand.
CTTTCGTCTTTTCAAGCCGCTTGCGCTGTCCGCGCCGCCTCACCGCGATAGGACAAGGCCTCGGCCACATGGATGCGCCGCACGCTGTCTGATTCATCGAGGTCGGCCAGCGTGCGGGCGAGTTTCAACACGCGGTGAAAGCCGCGTGCGGTCAGGCGCAGCCGATCCGCCGCCTCGCGGATGAGCTCCGTCCCCGCTTTATCGGGCCGCGCCATTTGCTCGACCACGGCAGCAGAGGCTGCGCTATTGGTGACGAGATCCGGCAGGCCGAGATCGAGAAAACGCTGGCGTTGAATCGCGCGGGCGCGCGCGACGCGTGCAGCCACTTCGCGCGAGCCTTCGCTGGGGGTGGGCAGCAGCAAATCGCTGGCATGGACGGCGGGCACCTCAATCGTCAGATCGAAACGATCCAGCAAAGGCCCCGACATTTTTGCCTGATATTGCGCCATGCAGCGCGTTTTGGGGCGGCGCTGGCAGGCATAGCCGGGGTCAGTCGCATGGCCGCAGCGACAGGGATTCATTGCGGCCACCAATTGAAAGCGCGCCGGATAAGTCACACGCGCATTGGCGCGCGACACGCTGACTTCGCCCGTCTCAATCGGCTGGCGCAAGGAATCGAGCGCCTGCATAGAAAATTCGGGCAATTCATCGAGAAACAAAACGCCATGATGGGCGAGCGACACTTCACCGGGTCGCGCATAAAAACCGCCACCTGTGAGCGCTGCCATAGAGGCCGAATGATGGGGCGCACGAAACGGTCTGCGATCCGTCAATTCTCCACCCGCCAGCAATCCGGCGACTGAATGGATCATCGAGACTTCCAGCAATTCGCGCGGCGAGAGCGGCGGTAGAATGGAGGGCAGCCGTGCCGCCAGCATGCTTTTGCCAGCGCCCGGTGGTCCGCTCATCAAGAGATGGTGGCCACCAGCAGCTGCAATTTCGAGCGCGCGTTTGGCGCTTTCTTGTCCTTTGATTTCGGCCAGATCAGGCTGCGGCGCACCGTTGGCGCGCATCGCGGGCAAGGGGCGCGAGAGCACTTGCGTGCCTTTGAAATGATTGGCGAGCTGGATCAGCGAACGCGGCGCAATGATGTCGAGATCAGATGAGGCCCAAGCCGCTTCCGGCCCGCAAGCTGACGGGCAAATCAAACCCTGTCCGCGCGCATTGGCAGCAACTGCCGCAGGTAAACAGCCAGCGACGGGGGTGATTGTGCCGTCGAGCGCCAGCTCGCCCAAAATCGTATAGCCCGCCAGAGCATCGGCCGGGATGGCACCCATCGCCGCCATAATGGCGAGCGCAATCGGCAAATCGAAATGACTGCCTTCCTTCGGCATGTCGGCGGGCGCGAGATTGATGATGACCCGGCGTGCGGGCATGGCGAGGCCAGAGGCCATCAAAGCGCCGCGCACCCGCTCGCGCGATTCGGCCACAGCTTTGTCGCCGAGTCCCACGACAATAAAGGCCACCTGGCCGGGGACGAGCTGCACCTGCACGTCGACCGGTCGGGCCTCGATCCCCTCAAAGGCTATTGTCGCGACCCTGGCCACCATGAGCCCGCTCCATCTGACGCAAAGGCAGGGCAAAGCTTGGCTGATATTTCAGATCACGTCAAGAACGTTTCGTGAACATTAACATTTTGGGGCGGATCAGGTCCCGCGGGGTTTGGCGCGCGTTGTGGGCGCGGCAGCGGCCGGATCATCGGGCCAGGGGTGGCGTGGATAGCGGCCCTTCATCTCTGTCTTCACGGCGGCCCAAGACCCTTTCCAGAAACCGGGCAGGTCTTTGGTGATTTGAATCGGGCGATGGGCGGGCGAGAGCAGATGCAAGGTGAGCGGCACGCGGCCACCCGCAAGTGACGGGTGTGTCGAGAGGCCGAACAATTCCTGCACGCGGATGGCCAGCACAGGCCCGCCTTCGGCTTCATAATCGACAGCCACGTGCGAGCCGGTGGGCGCTGCGAAATGCGTGGGTGCTTCGGCATCCAGTCGGCGCGTCATGTCCCAAGGCAGAAGGGCGGCAAGTGCGGCATCGAGATCGCTGGCCGTAATCGCATTGAGCGATGTGCGCCCTTCAATAAAGGGCGCGAGCCAGTCTTGTGCATTTTGTGCGAGAGCTGCGTCAGAGAGATCGGGCCATTCCTCGCCTTCGGCACGACGCAAAAACATGACGCGATCGCGCCATTGTTTCTGGGACTTCGTCCAAGGCAATTTGTCGATGCCGATCGAAGCAGTACCCTGCGCCAGTGCAGACGCGGTTTGCGCATTGGCCTCCACGGGCAAAATCTGTTCAGCCAGTGCAATCGCTCCAAGCTTGCGTGCACGTCGGCGGCGCAGGCTCATGCTTTGCTTGTCGAACGCCACTTCATCGCGCTCGACAATCTGCGGACCGGCGATTTTTTCGACATCTTCTGCACTGAGTGCAGCACCCGCTAAAATACGTGCCGCGCCTGCGCGACCTGCAATTTCTGCAATAGCCAGATAAGGCTCACGCGCAAGACGCTCATGGCCTTCCATCGCCCCGGCGCGACCATTGACCATGAGAAACTCGCCATCACGCCCACGTGCTTTGGCGATGCGGTCGGGATAGGCAATCGCAATCAAACGTCCGCAATCATGAATGTCGCCGCTATCTTGATCTTTGCGCCCAGTTTGCCGCGCGGCTTCTTCCGCAAAACCACGCGCAAGGCGGCGTGCATCTTCGGCACGTTGTGCGCGATCACGCCGGAAATTCTCAACGCGCTCGGCCAAATCAATGCGCTCGCCACCCAAGCCACGTTCCACCAGCACAGCCGCGAGATCAGCCGCCAAGCGCGCTTCACCTTGTTTGGCAGCTTCAATCACCATGCGCGCCAAGCGGGGTGGCAAAGCCAGTGCGCGAATGGCTTGTCCATGCGCCGTGATCGCGCCCGTCTCATCCAGCGCATCCAGAGAAACCAGCAATTGACGGGCTTCTTTCAGCGCGGGCGCGGGTGGCGGATCAAGCCAAGCGAGCTGGTTGGGATCACGCACACCCCAAGCCGCGAGATCCAGCAAGAGGCTCGACAAATCAGCCGAGAGAATTTCTGGTTGCGAGAAAGCCTCCAGCGCACCGGTCGCGGCTTCCTCCCAAAGTCGATAGCAAACGCCGGGCTCTGTACGGCCCGCACGACCACGTCTTTGGTCTGCAGCGGCGCGCGACACGCGCATTGTTTCCAATCGCGTCAATCCCAGATCAGGCTCGAAGCGCGGCACACGCGCAAGCCCGCTATCAATCACCACGCGCACGCCTTCAATGGTGAGCGAAGTCTCGGCAATGGAGGTTGCCAGCACAATTTTGCGCTTGCCCGCTTTGGCCGGCAGCACAGCGCGGTCCTGGGCAACGCGATCCATCGCGCCATAGAGCGGGGCGAGTTCTGCATTGTCGGGCAATGTGCCATCAAGCATTTGCGCGACGCGGCGGATTTCACCTTGGCCCGGAAGAAAGGCGAGAATAGAGCCACCTTCTGCGCGCAAAGCCGTCTGGATGGCGCGCACCATATCCTCATCCAGCCGCGAACGCGCTTCGCGCGGCAGATGGCGCGTTTCAATCGGATAAGCGCGGCCCTCGCTCACAATGACCGGACAATCGCTCATCAATTTGGAAACGCGCGCCCCATCCAGCGTCGCTGACATGACGAGAATGCGTAAATCCTCGCGCAGACCCGCTTGTGCTTCGAGCGCGAGTGCGAGGCCAAGATCAGCATCAAGCGAGCGCTCGTGAAATTCATCGAAGACAACGGCCGCGACGCCCTTCAATTCTGGGTCATCCAAAATCATCCGCGCGAAGACGCCTTCCGTGACGACTTCAATCCGCGTCTTGGCGGAGATGCGCGATTGCAGGCGCACGCGCAGTCCCACTGTCTCGCCGACGCTTTCGCCCAAAGTCGAGGCCATGCGCTCGGCCGCGGCGCGTGCGGCGAGCCGTCGTGGCTCCAGCAGAATGATTTTGCCGCCCGCCGCAAAGGCCTCGTCTTTGAGGACCAGCGGCACGCGGGTGGTTTTGCCCGCACCCGGTGGGGCGACCAGCACAAGACGGGTATGGGCAGCTGATTTTGCGCGCAATTCTCCCAGCACCGCATCAATGGGCAGGGCAAAGGAGAAATCGGGCGGGACGTTGGCCATAGAGGTCATGTCTCAAAAACTGCCCCTCGGGGCAAGTTGGTGGGGGCAGGCAACCCCAAGACGCCCCGACCAATTATCTTTCAGCGGCTCGGGCGTAGCCTCTTCTCCCGCGTTGCGGAAAGGAGTATAGCCCCTCGGCCCAGACAAAGGGCGATCAGAGGATTGACCTCTAAGGACGAATACATGCCCCACGGCCCGTCGGTGGATCAAAGCTCGCATCAGCCCGAGCACCACGCCCATGCTCCCGATCATCATGACCATCATCACGACGGACACGGCCATGGCCACGGCCATGGACACGGGGCTGGTCATGACCATGGCGGCCACGGCAGCCTCGCGTCGCTGACTTTGGGCTCCATCGGCGTCGTCTATGGCGACATCGGCACGAGCCCGCTCTACGCTTTGCGTGAATCGCTCGCTCATACGGCGGGTGTGGGCTCGCATGATGAAAATGTGCTGGGCGTTGTCTCGCTGCTCATCTGGGCTTTGTTTCTCATCGTCACCATCAAATATGTCATCTTCGTCATGCGCGCTGATAACCGCGGCGAAGGTGGCACATTGGCGCTGATGGCTTTGGCGCAATCAGCCATTGGCCGTCGCTCCATCGGCGTTTTGTTTCTCGGCATTCTTGGTGCTTCGTTGTTTACGGGCGATGCCATCATCACGCCTGCGATTTCGGTGCTGTCAGCCGTTGAAGGTCTGAAACTCGTCGCACCTGCGCTCGATCATTATATTCTGCCGATCACCTTTGTGATCTTGATCACTTTGTTCATGGTGCAAAGCCGTGGCACGGGAGCTGTAGCCGGATTTTTCGGGCCCATCATGGTGATCTGGTTTTTGGCTCTGGCAGCGATGGGTATTTCGCATCTGGGTGATGCGCCGCGCATTCTTTATGCTTTCAACCCGCTTTATGGCCTGACCTTTCTTTTCTCGCACGGGCTCTTGAGCTTTGTTGTGATGGGCTCGGTCTTCCTCGCGGTGACGGGCGCGGAAGCACTTTATGCCGATATGGGTCACTTCGGCCGCCGCCCCATCCAGCTCGCTTGGTCTTTCTTCGTTCTGCCAGCGCTGGTGCTGAACTATCTTGGGCAAGGGGCTTTGCTCTTGGCCAATCCGCAGGCGATGGATAATCCCTTCTTCCTGATGGCCCCTGATTGGGCGCTGCTGCCGCTCGTGATTTTGGCGACGGTCGCCACAATCATCGCGAGCCAGGCGACGATCACGGGCGCTTTCTCGCTTGCGCGCCAAGCTATTCAGCTCGGCCTCTTGCCGCGTTTGGAAATCCAGCACACCTCCGACAAGCAGGAAGGCCAGATTTATATTCCGCGCGTCAATCGCACTTTGCTGATTGGCGTGTTGCTGCTGGTGGCCATGTTCAAATCTTCCAGCGCGCTGGCGTCTGCTTACGGCATTGCGGTCACGGCTTCGATGGTCGTCGATTCCATGTTGGCTTTCGTGGTTCTGTGGCGCCTGTGGAAATGGCCGGTGTGGCGTGCTTTCGTCACCATGGGCACATTCTTCGTCATCGAAAGCGTCTTCTTCTCCGCCAACCTTCTCAAATTGTTTGAAGGTGGTTGGGTGCCGGTCTTGGTCGGCGGCGCAGTCGTGTTGATGATGTGGACGTGGATGCGCGGCTCGGGCTTCCTCTCGTCCAAGACTCACCGCGATTCCATTCCCATGCGCGATCTCATCCGCATGTTGGAAAAATCAAAACCGACGCGTGTCTCTGGCACCGCGGTCTTCTTGACGAGTGATGCGGAAGTGGCGCCCTCGGCGCTGATGCATAATCTCAAGCATAATAAAGTGCTGCATGAACGCGTCTTTATTGTGAGCGTGAACACAGAACAGACGCCGCGCGTCTCGCCCGACAAGCGCTATGAGATTGAAAAGCTCTCGGATGATTTCACCAAGGTCACGCTGCATTTCGGCTTCATGGAAAGCCCGCGTGTGCCAGCCGCTCTCGCCACGATGCGCAAGGCGGGGTTGAAATTCGATATTATGACGACCTCTTTCTTCTTAGGGCGTCGTTCTTTGAAGGAAAGTCCGAATTCGGGCATGCCGGTCTGGCAAGATCGCCTGTTCATCATGCTGTCACGACAGGCGGCGAATGCGACGGACTTTTTCTCAATTCCATCGGATCGCGTTGTTGAGCTTGGCGCGCAGGTGACGGTCTAATTGATCGTCATTGCGAGCGGAGCGAAGCAATCCAGACAAAAAAGGCGGGCTCTGGCCCGCCTTTTTTTAACGCCTCATGGCCGCCCGATGCTCGAATAGATGAACCCATGCTTTTGCATGTCGGCCGGGCGATAGATGTTGCGCAGATCAACGAGCGCCGGGTGTTTCATCATTTCTTTCACGCGCTTCAAATCCAGCGCGCGGAAAGCGTCCCATTCGGTGACAATGGCGAGTGCATCAGCGCCTTGCGCGCAGGCATAGGGCTCTTCTTCATAAGTGATGCCCGGCATCAAGGGCTTCGCCTGTTCCATGGCTTCGGGATCAAAGGCATGGACCTTGGCGCCTGCTTCGAGCAGGGCTTCGACAATGTCGAGTGAAGGCGCATCGCGCATGTCGTCCGTGTTGGGTTTGAAAGCCAGACCCAGGAGGCCGATCTTCTTACCCTTCACATCGCCACCGCACGCCGCAATGATGCGCGCGGCCATGGCCTTTTTGCGTGTCTTGTTCACGCGCTCGACCGTCTCAACAATCTGGACGGGCGCGCCAGCTTCTTGCGCGGTGCGCACCAGTGCCAGCGTGTCTTTCGGGAAGCACGAGCCGCCATAGCCGGGGCCTGCATGCAGAAATTTCGAGCCGATGCGATTATCAAGGCCGATGCCGCGCGCGACATCTTGCACATTGGCGCCAACCTTTTCGCACAGATCCGCCATTTCATTGATGAAGGTGATCTTGGTCGCCAGAAACGCATTGGCGGCATATTTGATGAGTTCAGAGGTCCGCCGACCGGTGAAGAGAAGTGGCGCCTGATTGAGATAGAGCGGACGATAGATTTCGCTCATCACTTCGCGTGCGCGCTCTGTTTCAGCGCCCACCACAATGCGGTCAGGGCGTTTGAAATCCGAGATTGCCGCACCTTCGCGCAAGAATTCCGGATTGGAAACAACCGCAAATTCCAGATCGGGACGCGCTTCGCGAATGATCTTTTCAACTTCATCACCCGTGCCCACCGGCACAGTCGATTTGGTCACCACCACGCAATAGCCGGTAATGGCGGCGGCAATCTCTTTCGCTGCGCCATAGACATAGGACAGGTCGGCATGGCCATCGCCGCGCCGCGAGGGCGTGCCGACTGCAATGAAGACAGCATCAGCGCCGCCGACAGCCTGCGCGAGATCAAGCGTGAAGGAGAGACGCTTCTGCTTCACATTGGTCGCAACGAGATCTTCGAGGCCGGGCTCGAAAATCGGAATCTCGCCGCGCTCCAGCATGGCGATGCGATTTGGGTCTTTATCGACGCAAATCACATTATGACCGAAGTCAGCTAGGCATGCACCAGACACCAAGCCAACATAGCCTGATCCAATCATAGCGATACGCATCGCAAACCCTCTTTTGGACCAGCTGAACTCAGCCGTTCACATTGTAAGCAGCAAGTGCCGCCATATTGACGATGTCGGAATCCTTCGCGCCGAGCGGCACGATTTGGACCGGCTTGTTGAGACCCACAATCATCGGGCCGATGACGGTGGCGCCGCCCAATTCCTGCAACATTTTGGTCGAGATCGACGCGGAATGGAACGCAGGCATGACCAGCACATTGGCTGTGTCGGTCAGACGGCAGAAGGGGTAGGTCGCCATCAGCTCTTTATTGAGCGCCACATCGGCTGCCATTTCGCCGTCATATTCAAAATCAACGCGCATGGCGTCGAGAATTTTCACGGCTTCGATGACTTTTTCCGAACGCTCACCTTCGGGATGGCCGAAGGTCGAGAAAGCGAGCATGGCAACGCGTGGCTCATAGCCTAAACGACGCGACACGCCAGCTGCTTCAATCGCGATTTGCGCGAGTTCGTCAGCTGTTGGCATTTCGGTGATGGCGGTATCAGCCACCAGCACGGGGCGGCCGCGCGCCAAAATCATCGACAGGCCCATGACACGATGGCCGGGCTTGGGGTCAATGACGCGACGCACTTCTTCGAGCGCGATGGAGAAATTGCGCGTGACGCCGGTCACCATGGCGTCCGCATCACCCAGCGCCACCATGGCGGCGGCAAAATGGTTGCGGTCCTGATTGATCAGGCGCGCGCAATCGCGGAACAAATAGCCCTTGCGTTGCAGGCGCTCATAAAGGAATTGCGCATAGGCCGTATTGCGATGAGAGACGCGCGCATTGGCGATTTCAATGCCCTTGTCTTCCAGATCAACGCCCGCAAAGGCAGCAACTTCCTGAATGCGATCTTCACGCCCCACAAGCACGGCAGTGCCAAGCCCTTGGTTCACGAAGGACACGGCTGCACGCATCACTTGTTCTTCTTCGCCCTCGGCAAAGACGACGCGCTTGGGGTAGCGACGCACGCGATCAATCACACGCTGCAAAGCGCCCGCAACCGGATCACGGCGCGCCGAAAGCTGCGCCGCATAGGCCTTGAAATCAACGATCGGCTTGCGCGCGACGCCAGTTTCCATGGCGGCCTTGGCAACAGCCACGGGAATAACGCTGATGAGGCGCGGATCAAACGGCACGGGAATAATATATTCCGAACCAAAGCGTGGACGCGCACCTTGATAGGCGGCGGCAACTTCATCGGGCACATCTTCTTGCGCGAGTTCCGCCAAAGCTTTGGCGGCGGCAATCTTCATTTCCATATTGATCGTGGTCGCACGCACATCGAGCGCGCCACGGAAAATGTAAGGGAAGCCCAGAACATTATTCACTTGGTTGGGATAATCCGAACGGCCAGTGGCAATGATGACATCATCGCGCACGCCATGGGCTTCTTCCGGTGTGATTTCCGGATCGGGATTGGCCATGGCGAAAATGATCGGATTGGGCGCCATATTCTTCACCATGTCGGGCGTCAGCGCGCCTTTCACGGACAGACCGAAGAAAATATCCGCGCCTTCCATAGCTTCTTCCAGCGTGCGCTTTTTGGTTTCAATCGCATGCGCTGATTTCCACTGGTTCATGCCTTCCGTGCGGCCTTTGTAGACAACACCCTTGGTGTCGCAGAGCAGCACGTTTTCGGGGGCAAAGCCCATGGCCTTGATGAGATCAAGACAGGCAATGCCCGCCGCGCCCGCACCATTGCACACCAGCTTGGTCTTTTTAATATCGCGGCCGGTGAGCTGGATGGCATTCAACATGCCAGCTGCCGCAATAATCGCCGTGCCATGCTGGTCATCATGGAAGACGGGAATATCCATGAGCTCGCGCAGGCGTTCTTCAATGATGAAGCATTCGGGTGCTTTGATATCTTCGAGATTGATGCCGCCAAATGAGGGGCCGAGATAGCGCACGGCATTGATGACATCATCAGGATCTTCGGCATCGACTTCGAGATCGATGGAATCAATGTCAGCAAAACGTTTGAACAGGACAGCCTTGCCTTCCATCACCGGCTTGGATGCCAGCGCGCCCAGATTGCCGAGCCCCAGAATGGCGGTGCCGTTGGAGATGACGGCAACCAGATTGCCCTTGATCGTATAGTCGTAAGCGGTCGAGGGGTCGGCCGCGATGGCCTTCACCGGCACAGCGACGCCCGGCGAATAGGCCAGCGACAGGTCGCGCTGCGTGCTCATCGGCTTGGTGGCAACGATCTCGATCTTGCCCGGGCGGCCACGAGAGTGAAATTGCAGCGCTTCCTGATCGGTAATCTTCGGGCGCTTGGGACGGGTGAGCTTGCCGGGCTTGTCGGTCATGTCGATCTCGGTTTTCTCGGGTTTTTTGGTCATTTCTCTTGAGGGAGCGACCTTAAACGCCCGCGTCCCCGCTTCCAAGGCCACACTGACCTGCCAAGGGTTACCAAACCCTCCACGCCGGGGCCCTTTGCCCCCCTCTCAAGGCCGTGGACAAGTGCTGGCCCACGACTCCCCCTAAACGGGGGCTCTGCTAGGGTCCCTGCCATGTCCCGCACCCCATCAGATGCCCCCACCGCCGCCGAGCGAGACGCCAATCGCGTCACGCCGATGATGGCTCAATTTATCGAGATCAAGTCCGCCAATCCCGACAGCCTGCTGTTTTACCGGATGGGCGATTTCTACGAGCTGTTCTTCGAGGATGCGGAGATTGCGAGCCGCGCCCTTGGGATTGTGCTGACCAAGCGCGGAAAACATCTGGGCGAAGATATTGCCATGTGCGGCGTGCCGATTGATCGCGCCGATGATTATCTCCAGCGCCTGATCGGCCTTGGCCATCGCGTTGCCGTCTGCGAGCAGATGGAAGATCCGGCGGAAGCCAAAAAACGCGGCGCGAAATCCGTGGTGAAGCGCGATGTCGTGCGCCTCGTCACACCGGGCACGATCACGGAAGAGCGTCTGCTGGATCCCGGCCGCGCCAATCTTTTGTTGGCCTTGTCGCGGCAGAAGAATTCTGATGAGAGCGCGCTCTACGGTTTGGCAGCGGTCGATATTTCAACCGGCGCCTTTACTGTGACGGAAGCGACCGACAGCGCGCTGGCCGCAGAAATTGCGCGTTTCGAACCGCGCGAAATTGTTGTGCCTGCCGCTTTGGCGGATGCGCCCGAACTCATTCAGCTCGCGCAAGAAACAGGCGTGCCGATGAGCCCAGTGCCGCGCGAAAGCGGTGAGCAGGCCAGCGCCGAGCGGCGCATTTGCGATTATTATGGTGTGGCGACACTCGATGGCTTTGGCGCTTTCTCGCGTTTGGAAGTCTCGGCCGCGGCTGTCGCCATTGCTTATATCGAGCGCACGCAAATCGGTGTGCGCCCGCCACTCGTGCGTCCTGAAAAAATGCAGCGCGGCGCGACACTGGAGATTGATGCGGCGACCCGTGCCAATCTCGAATTGACGCGCACCATGAATGGCCAGCGCGAGGGCTCTTTGCTGGCCTCCATTGATGTGAGTGTGACAGCGGCCGGTGGTCGCTTGATGGCACAGCGCTTGGCGGCACCCCTGACCGATGTGGCGGCGATTTTGCGCCGACAAGAGGCGGTCGCCTTTTTTGTCGATCGCGCCCCTTTGCGGATGAATCTGCGTCAGAATTTGCGCGCTGCACCTGATCTCTCGCGCGCACTCTCGCGTCTGGCCATGCAACGCGGCGGCCCGCGTGATCTGGCCTGTTTGCGCGATGCTCTGGTGGCCGCGCGTGAGACGGTCCGTATCCTCTCAGGTCTTGAGCCTTTGCCGGATGAATTGGCGGCAGCTCTGGCGGCTTTGCGCCGCTTGCCCGAAAATCTCGAAAACCGTTTTGGCGCAGCGCTTTCTGATGATTTGCCACTCAACAAGCGCGACGGCGGTTTTGTGCGCGCAGGCTTCGAGCCACAGCTTGATGAAACACGCGGACTGCGTGATGAAAGCCGCCGTGTCATTGCCGGCATGCAGACGCATTATTGCGAACTTGCCGATACCAAACAGCTCAAGGTCAAGCATAATAATTTTCTAGGCTATTTCATTGAAGTGCCGCAGGTGCATGGCGAGAAGCTGCTAAAAGCGCCCTTCAATGAGACCTTCATTCATCGTCAAACCATGGCTGATGCCATGCGTTTCTCGACGACCGCACTGAATGAAATCGAAGCCAAAATTGCATCAGCTGCTGATCGTGCCATTGCCCTCGAACTTGCGATCTTTGATGATTTGGCTGGCGCGGCTTTGGCGGCCACGGATGAACTCAAAGCCGCCTCCGATGCGCTGGCCATGATTGATGTGGCCGCAGCGCTGGCTGAAGTTGCGGTCATGCGCGATTGGGTGCGCCCATTGATGGATGAGAGTGTCGCCTTCCATATTGAAGGCGGCCGTCATCCGGTGGTGGAAGCCGCCTTGCGTGCACGTGGTCAGGCTTTTGTGGCTAATGATTGCGAATTGGCGGATGCACAGGGTGCGTCTGGTCGCATTGCGGTGATCACCGGTCCGAATATGGCGGGTAAATCGACTTATCTGCGCCAGAACGCCCTCATCGTCGTGCTCGCACAAATGGGTGCTTATGTGCCGGCCCGCGTCGCGCGTATTGGCATTGTCGATCGTCTTTTCTCACGCGTGGGCGCGGCGGATGATCTGGCGCGCGGCCGCTCCACCTTCATGGTGGAAATGGTCGAGACGGCGGCTATTCTCAATCAAGCCACCCCGCGCTCCCTCGTGATTCTGGATGAGATCGGGCGCGGCACGGCGACCTATGATGGCCTGTCGATTGCTTGGGCCACGGTCGAGCATTTGCATGAGGCGAACCAATCGCGCGCGCTCTTTGCCACTCATTTCCATGAGCTCACCAAACTCGCTGGAAAACTCCATCGTCTCGTCAATCTCACCGTGCGGGTGACGGAATGGAAGGGCGATGTCGTTTTCTTGCATGAAGTGGTGGCCGGGGCGGCTGATCGCTCTTACGGGATTCAGGTCGCCAAACTGGCGGGCCTGCCGGGTGCGGTTGTGGCGCGCGCCAGCACATTGCTCGCCGAGCTGGAGGCAGGCGACCGCTCGGCTCCGGTCGAAAAGATGATGGACGACCTGCCCCTTTTTGCCTCGGTCATGCAGGCCACAGCTGTGGCGCCCCTAGTGGGATCGGCCAAAGACGAGCTACGGGCCGCGCTCGACGGGATCGATCCGGATGATCTGAGCCCGCGTGAGGCGCTCGATGCCCTCTATGGGCTCAAGAAACAGCGCTCTTTGGAAACCTGATCGTAACCTTGCGTCAGTCACAAAGGGTCATCGGCCTTGGCATCAAGCGCCGGGGTGGGTGCGCGCCTAAAGCGGGCACATCTGCCTCGCTTTTGACGTCATCAGCCCTATCTTGTCTGTGGCCGGACCAATCCGGTGACGTAATCAGAGGCGTGACATGTTCCCCAAGCCCTCACATCAGTTGGCCCAAAATACATATGCATACGAAACGGTGCCGCTGGTGAAGCCGACAGGCTTCCGCGAATATGATGCGCGCTGGCTTTTCGGCAAAGAGATCAATCTCATGGGCATTCAGGCTTTGGGCCTGGGCCTTGCCACACTCATTCATGAAATGGGCGTGAAGCCGGAACTCGTCACGGGTCATGATTACCGCGCTTATTCAAGCTCGATCAAACATGCGCTCATCACCGGCCTCGTCGCGGGTGGTGTGAAAGTGCATGACATTGGTTTGGCGCTTTCGCCCATGGCCTATTTCGCGCAATTCGAATTGGATGTGCCTTGCGTGGCGATGGTCACAGCTTCGCATAATGACAATGGCTGGACGGGTGTGAAAATGGGCGTGCAACGCCCCGTCACTTTCGGGCCCGATGAAATGGGTCGCCTGTCTGACATTGTGCTCAATGCCAAAGGCATCACGCGGGCAGGCGGCGGTTATGTCTATGTCGACAATTTCCCAGACCGTTATTTCCGCGATCTCACCAATCGCGCGCCGATCAAGCGCAAGCTGAAAGTGGTGGCTGCTTGTGGCAATGGCACGGCAGGTGCCTTCGCGCCGCAGATTCTCGAAAAGCTCGGCTGCGAAGTCGTGCCGCTGGATGTCGAGCTCGATTATAATTTCCCGCGCTACAATCCCAATCCCGAAGACATGGAAATGCTGCACGCCATCGCCCATAAGGTGAAGGAAGTCGGCGCCGATGTGGGTCTTGGTTTTGACGGCGATGGCGACCGTTGCGGTGTCGTTGATAATCATGGCGACGAGATTTTTGCCGACAAGATCGGCGTTATGCTGGCGCGCGATCTCTCGGCGCTGCATCCGGGCGCAACCTTTGTTGTGGACGTGAAATCAACGGGTCTTTTCGCAACCGATCCCGTTCTGATCGAGCGCAAGGTGAAGGCCGATTACTGGAAGACGGGCCATTCCTACATCAAGCGTCGCGTGACGGATTTGAAAGCGCTCGCGGGTTTTGAAAAATCTGGCCACTTCTTCTTCAATGCGCCTGTGGGCCGTGGCTATGATGATGGTGTCGTCACTGCCATTCAGGTGATCGATATGCTCGACCGCAATCCAACCAAGTCGATGGCTGATCTTTATGCGGACTTGCCCAAGACCTGGGGTTCGCCGACCATGTCGCCCCATTGCGATGATGAGATCAAATATCAGGTCGTGGATCGTGTCGTGAAGCGTTTCCAAGACATGCAGGCCAAGGGTGAAATGGTAGCGGGTCAAAAGATCCGCGATCTGGTCACCGTCAATGGCGTGCGCGTGACAGCTGAAGATGGCACATGGGGCCTTGTGCGTGCGTCTTCCAACAAGCCCGAGCTGGTGGTTGTCGTTGAGAGCCCAGTGGCAGAACAGCGCATGCGCGACATGTTCAAAGCTGTCGATGCTGTGATGCGCGAAAATCCGGAAGTCGGCGCTTACAACCAGACGATCTGATTTCGTCTCTTTTCACATTTGCAAAGCCGCGAGGGTTTTCTCTCGCGGCTTTTATTTTGCAGCCGGTACATTGGGCCGCGCAAAGCCGCCATGTTGGCCTGCTTGTTTGATGGCCTCGCCCGAGTGACGGGCTGAATCGCCGGGGCTTATCGCCGGTTCGCAACGCGGCGAGCATGTCCAGGTCTCGCGTTCCAATCCGCGCTGCACGACCAAACCAACTTCGGCATTTTTTACGACCAGCATGACTTCCGCCAGCGCGGTGCCGCGTGCATCCAGCGCGATCATATTGGTCTGCCCATAAGCGCGTGCAGTGAGCACGATGCGGTTTTGTCGCCGCAAGACGGTGGCATCGGCAATGCCGGGATTGCCAATCACCAGCGTGTTCGTGCCAGCCGGCAGCTCCACGATTTTCGCGCGGTCGATTTCCAAAGTGAGAACATCCTGCGCGGCTGCGGGCCAAGCCAGAAGCGCCAAACAGGTCCCGGCCAAAACGCGCTGGATCAAAAAACGCAAAAACATTTTTCCCCTCATGAGGGCGAGCAATGACGCAAGGGTAGGCCCAAACAGGTGAATGAAGGCTGAAGCCGCGCCACGGGCCGCATGCGGAGCCTTATGTTTCCGCCCCGATAACACGATAAGCTTAAGCTAATAATATTGTAACATATTATGTTTCATAGTTTTTTCTGACGGTTCTCAGATCAAAAATGAAATGAAGCCGGCAATCGAGAGGAGTGAGACATGAACATCATTCAGCGTTTTTCGAACGATCAATCGGGTGCGACGGCCATTGAATATGGGCTGATCGCCGGTTTGATCGCCGTTGTCATCATCACATCCGTGACCGCTATTGGCACCAAGCTCACCGCAAAATTCACCAGCATTTCAAATGCGCTGAATTGATCGCGCGTCAGTGCCTGCCGCGTGCGGGCACGTCTTCCTCACGGAGATCACATGAAGATCAGTCGTCATTTTTGTGCGCAGGAGTCTGGTGCGACCGCCATTGAATATGGCCTCATCGCTGGGTTGATCGCAGTCGTCATCATCGCCAGCGTGACATCCATCGGCACGCAACTCGCTGCCAAATTCACATCCATCGCCAACGCATTGAATTAAGCGGCGTGCCAAAGTTCTGCAGGGTTAAGAGAAGTGAAACACGCTTCCTTTACCCTGCGGAGCATCGGCATTTTTCGCCGCAGATGGGAACGTCTGTCATGTCATTCATTGCGCTTCTTATTTTCCCGATTTTCATGGCCTATTCGGCGGCCTCTGATCTGCTCACCATGCGTCTGTCTAATCGCCTCACGGCGTCACTGGGCGTCGCATTTCTGGTGATGGCGCTGCTCACGCGCATGCCGATGGAGATTTTTCTCGCTCATTTTGGCAGCGGTGTTTTCATGCTGCTCATCGGCTTTGGCATGTTCTCACGCGGCTGGATTGGCGGTGGGGATGCGAAACTGGCGGCCGGCATTGCGCTCTGGATCGGGTGGGCCAACCTGCTTGATTATCTGCTGCTCGCGACAATGGCTGGCGGCGTCTTATCGCTGATTGTTCTCCAATGGCGGCGCATGACGATTCCAGCGCTGCTCGTCAATGTCACGTGGTTGACGCGCCTGCATGATCGCAATGAGGGCGTGCCCTATGGCGTGGCACTCGCGCTCGCAGCGCTGCATGTTTACGCGCAAGCGCCGATCACCAAATTGATCCTGCAAATCTGAGCCCGTTAACACTCGGTTAACCATGTTCACGCGTATATATCGTTACGTAGTTTTCGAAAATATTGACACTTCTTTGGAGCCAGGCGGACGAGGCGAATGAAGCGGCTGCGCATATTGATGTTGGGATTGGCGCTCGCGGCGGGCGGGACGGCGCTCGTCATCATGAACAATGCGCCAGCACCTGTGCGCAATGTCGTGTCTGCGCCCGCACCAAATATCGCCACAGAAGATGTGGCGGTTGCCGCCAATGATCTGCCACTTGGCCGCGCCCTGTCTGATGCGGATGTGTCATGGCAAAAATGGCCGCAAGCCAATGTGCAACCGGGCATGATCACGCGCCGGCAGGTTGAAGACTTGCGCGGTGCCTTTGTGCGCCAAGTCATTATCGCGGGCGATCCGATCCGCCGTGAAAAATTGCTCCGCACAGGCCGCGCCTCTGGTTATCTTGCGGCAACCTTGCAACCCGGCCTGCGCGCCGTTGCCATCCCCATTGATCCGCAAGGTCTCTCATCTGCAGGCGGTTTCATCCAGCCCAATGATCGCGTCGATGTCGTGAAAATTGCGCGCGATGAAGAGGGGCGGGGCTTTGACTCGCAGAGCGTGCAAACGATCCTGCTCAATGCGCGGGTCCTCGCCATCGGCCAGAACATGGTGGACCGCGCCGTTAGCGCCACCACAGCCACATTAGAAGTCACGCCCGACCAAGGCGAGATGCTCATTCTGGCGCAACGCACGTCGCAATTGACCCTCGTTCTGCGACCCTTGGCAGATGAAGAGGGTGCAACAGGCCGCAGTGTCGAGCGCGAAGGCATCACCACTATCGTGCGGTATGGCGTTGTGCAGGGGGCGCGATGAGCATGTGGTGGCGCCCCTTTCTCCGTTTCATCCTCGTCACGCCCCTTTTGGCGAGTGTGTTTGTCTCGGTGCGCGCGCAGGAGGCCGATAGTCTGACACGCCGCATCAATATGGGGGTTGGCAAATCTGTCATTGTTGATCTGCCGCGGGATGCATCCGAAATATTTCTCGGCAATCCGAAAGTGGCCAATGCCATCGTGCGCTCAGCACGCAAAATCTATGTGATTGGCATGGAGGCCGGGCAAACAAGTCTTTTCGCGCTCGATCCAGCTGGCCGACAGATCGCCAATCTCGAAATATCGATTGGTCGCGATGTCGGTGAATTGGAAACAATTCTGCGCACGGCCATGCCCAAGCATAATATTTCCACGCGCACCGTGAATGACACGATCATCCTCACCGGCTCGGTCGATTCCGCACGTGATGCACAGCAAGCCGTCGATATTGCCTCGGGCTTTCTGACCACAAATGGTGGCGCACAATCCGGCAAGGTGATTAATTCGCTGACCGTGCGTGGGCAAGACCAAGTGATGGTGAAAGTCACCATTGCCGAAGTACGCCGCGCGGTGCTCAAGCAATTGGGCGTTTCCAACCTCGCGGCGAGCGGCAATTGGGGCGAGCTCAATCTGACCAATGCCTTCGGTATATCGGGCGCGCCACCATCATCGCTGCGCACCGCCGGACAAGTTGCCACAACTTTGCAAGCCTTGGAGCGCTATGGCGTTGCGCGGATTCTTGCAGAACCGGCTGTCACGGCAGTCTCAGGTGAGAGCGCCAAATTCACTGCCGGCGGCGAAATGCCCGTGCCGACGGGACAAAACTGCACGCTCGATCCGACAACCAATCGTTCAGTCTGCACGGCCTCCGTCGCCTTTCGTCCCTATGGTGTGACGTTGAATTTCACACCCGTCGTGATGACTGAGGGGCGCATTCAATTGCGTGTGGCGACAGAAGTGACGGAAGTCGATCCGACGCAAAGCATCACTTATGGCAATGCGCCGGTCTATGGATTTCTGACGCGCAAAAATGAAACAACGGTTGAACTGCCCTCGGGCGCGTCCATTGCCTCGGCAGGCCTTATTCAAGTGCGCTCACGCCAGGTTCTGAATGGCCTGCCGGGTCTGATGAATCTGCCCGTCATCGGCTCCATCTTCCGCTCACGTGATTACCAGCGCGAAGAGAGCGAATTGATGATCATCATCACGCCAGTCATTGCGCGACCTATGGCGCCGAGTGAGGTGAAGAAACCAACTGATCATTTGGCAGATGCGTCCGATCCGCAAGCCGTGTTTCTAGGCCGCGTGAATGACACTTATGCGGCAGGCGACGCGCGCATTGGTCCTCTGCGTGGGCGTGTGGGGTTTATCAATGATTAAGGGCGCCACACGCTTTGCCGGGGTCATATTGCTCGCTGTGACAATGGCCGGCTGCGCAGTCGCCCCGCCGGATTTCAACGCGCTTGCCGGTGACGATGTGGCTTTGCGCCATCCCATTGAATTGCGCCAAGGCTGGCAAGACATGACCCTGCCATTCGCCCAGCGCCTTGATGAGCGCGCCAAAGAGCAGGTCGCCAGCTTCGTGGCCGATTGGCGCCGCTTCGGCTCGGGCCCGATTTTTGTTCGGGTGGTAGACAACAAGCGCGAGGAAAAAGCGATCAAAGCGCAATTGGATCTCCTGCGCGCAGCGCTGGTCGCGGAAGGCCTGCACGGCAGCGTCAAGCTGATCCGCGAACCCTTTGGCGAGACCGATCGAACGCCGGTCCTGAAACTCTCTTTTGTGCGGATGAAAGCGGAAGTGGTTACGCGTTGCGGGCGCTGGCCAGAAAATCTGGCATCCAGTGCCGAGACCATTTGGGATAATCGCGTCTACAGCAATTTCGGTTGCGCCTATCAAAATATGATCGCTACACAAACCGCGGATCCGCGTGATCTTGTGGGCGCACGCGCAGAAAGCCCGATTGACGCGCAAATGCGCGTGCGGGCGCTCAATCGACTGCGTGAAGAGCGCAGCGCACAGGGAGGCGTCAATTGACGGCCATTGCTCCACTCCCACCCATTAGTATCAGCGCTTTTTGTGAAGAGGCGGAAACCTATCATCTGCTTTTGAAAGTTGTTGCTGATCCACGCATGAGCCGCGTGCAAATGCAGGTTGATTTGGGTGGCGTCACAGCAGCGCGCGAAGCGCTTGCGGCTGCGCCAACGCCCAATCTTCTCATCATTGAAAGCAGTGACGAGCGAGAAACATTGCTCGAAAAGCTTGATGCTTTGGCCGATGTCTGTGACCCCGGCATCAAAGTTGTCGCCATTGGTGCGGTCAATGACATTATGCTCTATCGCGAATTGATGGAGCGCGGTGTCAGCGAATATATCGTACATCCCTTCTCGCCATCCGATCTCGTCCGGTTGATCGCCGCCCTTTACGCCAATCCTGCGCAGCGTTTGGTGGGTCGCGTCATTGCTGTCACGGGTGCGAAAGGTGGGGTGGGTGCCTCAACACTGGCGCATAATCTTGCAGCCACCATGGCGCGCACGCTTGAAGCCCATATCATTCTCGTCGATATGGACATTCCCTTCGGCACGGCAGGTCTCAATTTCAATCAGGAGCCCGCGACATCGCTCGCTGATGCCATGGAAGGTGGAGAGCGTGTCGATGTGAACTTCGTAGAGCGTCTGCTGACCTCTTGCGAAGACAATCTCAGCCTTGTTGCCGCACCGGCGCTGGTGGAATCGGCGCATGATGTGAGCCCTGATGTTTTCGATGCCGCACTCGATGCTTTGCGCGCTATTGCGCCCTTTATCATTCTCGATCTTCCCCATGGCTGGCCGGATTGGAAAAAGCATGTGCTGTTGTCAGCCGAAGACGTCGTGCTGGTCGCCGAGCCAGACCTTGCCAATCTGCGTAACGGGAAAAATCTGATTGATTATCTCATCAGCCAGCGCCCGAATGATTTGCAGCCCAAATTGATCCTCAATCGTTTCGGCCAGCCGAAGCGACCGGAAATCTCGCAGGCTGATTTCAGCAAATCGCTGGGCCTGAAGCCCGCGGCTGTGATTGCGCATGATGCGCGTCTGTTTGGAACGGCCGCCAATCACGGCCAATTGGTCATTGATCAAGAGGGTGCGGCACGCATTGCAGAA
Source organism: Beijerinckiaceae bacterium (assembly GCA_947453155.1). Taxonomy (GTDB): domain Bacteria; phylum Pseudomonadota; class Alphaproteobacteria; order Rhizobiales; family Beijerinckiaceae; genus Terripilifer. Next base: position 67,535 of record CANGFE010000002.1, read on the forward strand.
CCGCTCCGTCATCTGGCTTTCACGCTGGCCGGTCGTGCTAATGTGCAGGTCACGCGCTTTTCTTCGCTCGCGCCATGGCTGGGTCGCCTGCGCAATGCTTTTGGGTAGCGCGATGCGAAAAGGAGTTGCGTAATGTTTGGCAGGCGTTCGGGCCAAGGACAGGATCGGCAGTCGCTAGCCAAGGCGCGGGCGAGTGTGCGCCCGGCGCCCACTATACCTGTGCGCATCACGCCCTCGCCCGCGCGCTCAGAAGTCTCGCGGTCGGATGAATATTACACCCATAAAAGCCTGATCTTCGGTGCCTTGATTGAAGCCATCGATCTTTCACAATTATCGAAACTTGATAGCGAGACTGCACGCGCGGAAATCCGCGACATTGTCAACGAGATCATCGCGATCAAAAGCTTTGTCATGTCAACGACAGAGCAAGACGAGTTGCTGGATGATATTTGCAATGACGTCTTGGGTTTCGGCCCCCTGGAGCCTTTGCTCGCGCGCGATGACATTGCTGACATTATGGTCAATGGCTGCAGCCGCACCTATATCGAAGTGGGCGGCAAAATTCAGCTCACCAACATTCGCTTCAAAGATAATGCCCAGCTGATGAATATTTGTCAGCGCATTGTCAGTCAGGTTGGCCGGCGTGTGGATGAATCCTCCCCCATTTGCGACGCGCGCCTGCTTGATGGTTCGCGTGTTAATGTGATCGCGCCGCCGCTCGCCATTGATGGGCCAACCCTCACCATCCGCAAATTCCGCAAAGAAAAACTGACTCTCGATCAGCTCGTGCGCTTGGGTTCGATCAGTCCAGAGGGCGCGGAGATTCTGAAGATCATCGGGCGCGTTCGCTGCAATGTTGTCATTTCTGGCGGCACCGGCTCAGGCAAGACCACATTGCTCAATTGCCTCACCCATTACATTGATCATGGTGAGCGCATCATCACCTGTGAAGATGCAGCTGAATTGCAGTTGCAGCAGCCCCATGTGGTGCGGCTGGAGACGCGCCCGCCGAGCCTTGAGGGTACAGGCGCGATTTCCATGCGCGATCTTGTGCGCAATTGTCTGCGCATGCGGCCGGAGCGGATTATCGTTGGCGAAGTGCGTGGGCCGGAAGCTTTTGATCTCTTGCAAGCCATGAATACGGGACATGACGGGTCCATGGGGACGTTACATTCCAATTCGCCGCGCGAAGCCTTGAGCCGCATGGAAAGCATGATCACTATGGGCGGTTTTTCACTGCCTGCGCGCACCATTCGCGAAATGATGATGAGTTCGATTGATGTCATCATCCAGGCCGCGCGCCTGCGCGATGGCTCGCGCCGCATCACCCATATTACGGAAGTGGTCGGGCTTGAAGGTGAAGTCATCACCACGCAGGATCTCTACGTCTATGATGTGCTCGGCGAAGATGCGCAGGGGCGCCTGATCGGGCGGCATCGTTCCACCGGCATTGGCCGTCCCCGCTTTTGGGAGCGTGCCCGCTATTATAATGAAGAAGGCCGCTTGGCTGCGGCGCTGGATGCAGCAGAGGCGCGTGATCTTCCCATTGAGGAGGGCTGAGCCATGGCTCTCTCACAAAATTGGCTGGTCCCACTTCTGCTGATGCTGGCGTTGTTTGGTGTCTTTCTCGCCTTGGTTTTTCCTTATCTCTCGGGCGATGTTGCAGCCGAAAAACGGCGGGCCCGCTGGATCAAGACCGATATGCGTGCGGCACCTGGTCCGCGCATGGTGGATCCTGCGCAAAGGCGCAAACAAATTACTGAAAGTCTGCAAGAGGTGGAATTGCGCGAAAAAGCTGCGCGCCGCCTCACATTAGATCAGCGCTTGGTGCAGGCTGGGTTGCGCATTTCTAAGACGCAATTCTACACGTGGTCGAATTTCGCCGGAATTGGTCTTGCCACAGCTCTTTATATGGCGAGTGATCATTCACTGATGATCCTTTTTGGATATGCCATTGGCGCATTGGGTTTGCCACGACTTGTTCTTGTTCTTCTCCGGCAACGCCGCATGGCACGCTTTGTTGAGCATTTTGCATCCGCGATTGATATTATTATTCGTGGCATGCGCGCGGGCCTCCCCGTACCGGAATGTCTTAAAATCGTCGCGCGCGAAGTGCCGGAGCCCGTGCGTGGTGAATTTCTCATCGTGAGTGAATCGCAAACGGTGGGTCTCACCATTGCTGAGGCGGTGACGCGCATGGCCGAACGCGTGCCTGTTCCGGAAGCCCGCTTTTTTGCCATTCTCATTTCCATTCAGCAGAAATCAGGTGGCAATCTCGCAGAGGGCCTCTCCAATCTGTCCAATGTTTTGCGCGAGCGTAAAAAAATGGCTGAGAAAATCAAAGCCATGTCAGCGGAAGCCAAAGCGTCAGCCGGAATTATCGGTTCGCTGCCCTTTTGCGTGGCCGCGCTCGTTCATTTCACCAGCCCTGGCTATATGGATATTCTCTGGAACACGCGCGAAGGCCATATGATGCTTCTCTTCTCTTGCCTTTGGATGCTGATTGGCATTCTCGTCATGAAGCGCATGATCTCTTTCGATATTTGAGGGGCCATGCTGTTTTTCGATCGGCTCAAAGATCCAGATCTTCTTTTGCAGCTGCTCATTTTTCTCTGTGCAGCGGCCAGTGTCGTGGCTGTGGCTTTACCTTATCTGGTGCCCGATCCTTTGCAGAAAAGAATGAAATCGGTCGCGCTGGAGCGCGAGCGGATTCGTCAACGTGAGCGCGATCGGTTGGCACGCGGGCGCATGCTGCGGGCGGAGGAAAAGCCTTTCATCAAAAGTTTCGTTGCTCTTTTCCATCTCACAAAATGGCTCGGCATTGAAAATGCCACGGCTAAATTGGCGGCTGCCGGGTTTCGCGGTGCAGCGGCGGAGACGACGTTTATTTTCTTTCGTGCCATCGTTCCGATTAGCCTCTTTCTGCTGGGCGTTCTCTATCTCTTCTTTGTCAATGCTATGGGCTATTCAGCTATGGCGCGCATCGGCGCGCTCATCGCGCTTCTCTATATCGGCATCAAAATGCCTGAAGTTTATCTCGACAAAGTGACGCGTGATCGTCGAGAGACCATTCGTCGTGCTTTTCCAGATGCGCTCGATCTGCTTCTGATTTGTGTGGAGGCGGGCATTTCTATTGAACATGCTTTTCGTCGTGTCTCAGAAGAAATAGGTCGGCAATCAGTTGCTTTGGCGGAAGAATTGACGCTGACCACAGCAGAGCTCGCTTTTCTGCCGGATCGTCGCATTGCTTATGAAAATCTCGCACGCCGCGTGGATGTGGATTCGGTTCGCCAGATTGTCACCGTTCTCAATCAGGCCGAGCGTTACGGCACACCTTTGGCCAGCGCTTTACGCACAGTGGCGCAAGAAAGCCGTGATATGCGCATGGCTGAAGCTGAAAAGAAGGCGGCCGCCTTGCCGCCCAAACTTACTGTGCCGATGATCGTCTTTTTTCTGCCCGTTCTTTTTGTCGTCATTTTGGGGCCTGCCGTCTTGCAAGCAGCCAAGAATTTTTTCTAAAGACCTTTGCGTAAAGCCGGCGGAGCAGAAGCCGCTCGTTTTGGCGCTGTGCTCAAGATTACCCTTGGCGCATTGTCTTTTTGCGATTGCCGCAAGGCTTTCCATGTGTCGGATTGGGCGATGCTGGTGCGGATTTCAGCAATATTTTGAGCAGCCTCTTCGGGGCGCAAATCACGCCGTGCAATCTCTTCTGCCTCTGCAAATTTGCCGCGCAGCGCCAAAACCAAAGCGTAATTCTGCCGCACACGCATATCGGCTTGCACAAGATTGGCAGCGCGGCGTGAGGTTTCTTCGGCACGCTCCAGATCGCGCGACAGCGCATAGGAGAGGCCAAGATTGGAGAGGACAGAGGGTTCGTCAGGCATAATTTTTAGTGCCGCTTCATAAAAGCCCTGCGCTTGCGCATGATCGCCCAAACGATCTGCCACAGAACCCTGTGCGGAGAGGATCGACCAATTGGGTCGCTCGGGCGTATGCGCGCGAGAGAGAACTTCGGCCGCCTCTTGATAGCGGCCTGCATCGGCCAGCGCCTTGCCATAGGCACCCAGCACATCGAGATCATCTGGATTGCGTGCGGCTTCTCGCTGGAGCAGGGCGACGGCTTGTGCGGTCTGGCCCAATTTGCGCAAGACAGCCGCATAGATCAGTACGGTCTGGCGGTCAGCCGGGTTGGCATCATAGCGCCGGCCGAGTTCTTCAGCATAGCGGCGCAATCCCGTTTCATCATTGGGCAAGCTTGCGCTAATCTGTTCGCCAAGGGGCGAGAAGCCGCTCACTGAGGTGCAGCCCGTGAGGCTCGCCATAGCGAGAGGGAGCAGGAGGCAAAGCCTGATTTTGGCGCGCCGATGTGCGAAAAGGGACATGGCGTGATCCGCCGGAAATGAAAAAACAATAGGGTGACAATAAAAAATTAACCCTAACGAATTCTTAAAATAAGCAGAGCCAGGCTTTGAGAAGGAAAGACCCATGTTGCTCATCGACACACGCCCGCAAGCGCCTGTCACGCCCATCCGCTTTGTGAGCGTCGACACATGGGATCAGGTCGCGAGCGGTTTGGGCGGTCAGGCTCTGGCCTATGCGAAAGCTACTGGCTTTGAGCCGAAGGCCGGGCGTCATTGTCTTTTGCCGGCCCCCGATGGCGCGCTCGCTTGTGTGCTCTTTGGTCTGGAGCGCGCCGGTGCGCCCAAATATGATTCTTTCTTGCCGGGCAAACTCGCGACGTTGCTGCCAGCTGGCACTTATGAATTTGTCGATCTGCCGGGTGGTGCGAAGGCGGCTGAATTTGCGGCGCTTGCTTGGTGTCTGTCAGCCTATCGTTTCACGCGCTACCGCAAACAGACAAGCCAACAGCCCGTTTTGCTTTGCCCTGAGGGCGTCGATGGCGCGCGCCTGCGCCGTATTGTTGAAGGCGTCACGCTCGCGCGTGATCTCGTCAACACGCCAGCCAATGATATGGGACCCTCAGCACTTGAAAAAGCCGCCTGCGCATTGGGCGAGAAATATGGTCTGAAGCCCTGCGTCATCGCGGGTGATGATCTCATCAAATATAATTTCCCGCTCATTCATGCAGTGGGGCGCGCCGCGCATGAAGCGCCGCGTCTTGTTGATTTTGTCGTCGGCCCGCCCGATGCACCCAAAGTGACGTTGGTGGGCAAGGGCGTGTGTTTTGATACAGGCGGGCTCGATATCAAGCCGTCGAGCGCCATGCTGTTGATGAAGAAAGATATGGCAGGTGCCGCCACAGCGCTGGCCCTCGCGCATATGATTTTGGATGCGAAACTCAACGTCCGCCTGCGTGTGCTGATCCCGATTGTTGAAAATGCGGTCTCCGCAAATAGCTTTCGCCCCGGTGATGTGTGTGCGAGTCGCAAGGGTCTTCAGGTTGAGATTGGCAATACGGATGCGGAAGGCCGTCTCATTCTCGCCGATGCGCTGGCTCTGGCAGCCGAAGATAAGCCCGATCTGCTGCTCGATTTTGCAACATTGACCGGTGCAGCGCGCGTCGCACTCGGTCCCGATCTGCCGCCTTTTTTTACGGGTGATGACAAACTCGCCGCCGAGATTGCCGAAATCGGCATGGCCGAGCATGATCCGGTCTGGCGTCTGCCTTTGTGGGAAGCTTATGATTCTCTGCTCGACAGCAAAGTGGCGGATTTGAACAATGTGTCGAGCGGACCCTTTGCTGGTTCTGTCACGGCGGCTTTGTTCCTGCGTCGCTTTGTTGAAGGTGCTGCGTCTTGGGTGCATTTTGATATTTACGGCTGGAATCCCTCGACCAAGCCCGGTCGCCCTGAAGGTGGCGAGACGCAAGCCGCACGCCTTCTCTATGCGCTTCTTGAAAAGCGTTACGGCCAGTTGTGAGATGAGCGCACAGAGAGCGGAGGCGCCATGTCGATCGAGATAAAGCCAGAGCAGGGCCTCGACCTGTTGCACGACATTACGCTCGCTATGGTGCGCGAGACCAAACCTGACGGGATGGCTGATTTTACGCATCGCCAATTGGCGATTTTGCTCACGGTCTATTTGGAGCGCCCGCCTCATACGGTGCGCGGCCTTGCGCAGAAACTGGGCGTCACCAAGCCCGTGATCACGCGCGCTCTCGACGCTATGGGCAAGCAAGCCATTATTGCACGCCGCCGTGATGAGATGGACATGCGCAATGTCATCATCCAGCGCACAGTGAAGGGCGCGCTTTATGTCGAAAAGCTCGGCGATATGGTGGCGCGCAAGGCAGCAGAGTTGAAAAGCGGAGACAACGTGGCATGAGCGATTTCGACCGTCGCCGCACACCCGCCCGCGAAGATCTGGCGGCGCTTCATCTCAAAGGGTTTGTTCCGGCCAAACATTATATCGAAGGTCGCTCCATGCGCGTCATTGACGAAGTGATCGCATTGCGCGCGCGCCCCGAAGCCGATTGCAGCCTTGATACGCAAGTGCTGCACGGCGAAGAAGTCATGGTCTATGATATTGATGAAGGCTGGGCCTGGGGCCAGCTCGTCAGCGATGGCTATGTTGGCTATATGCCAGCCGACTCCTTGCACAAGACACCGCTCACACCCACTCACCACGTACATGTGCCGCGCACTTTTCTCTATGCCGCGCCCAATATGAAAACCCCGCCAGTGGGGGCGTTGCCGATGGGCGCCAAAGTCGAAGTGCGCGCCCCGCGTGATGCTTTTTTGCAGGTGACAAGCGGGCTTTTCATCTGGGCGTCGCATCTGGCACAGCTGGATGAAATGCGTGCTGATTGGGTTTCGACAGCGGAATCTTTTCTCGGCATGCCTTATCTCTGGGGCGGTAAAACATGCCTCGGGCTTGATTGTTCGGGCCTTGTTCAAATTGCCTTGCAAGCTGCAGGCATCGCTGCACCGCGCGATACAGATATGATGCAAGCCGAATTAGGCACGGCTGTGCCCGAGGGCGCACCTTTGCGGCGTGGAGATCTGGTCTTTTGGAAAGGCCATGTCGGTATCTTGCAAGATGCGCATCGCCTGCTGCATGCCAATGGCCATCACATGCAAGTCGTTTCGGAATCCTTCGCCGAAGCACGCCAGCGGATTTCTGAAAAATCTTATGGCGAGATTGTTGCAATCAAGCGGCTTTAGGGAACAAGCCTGTTTATCACCACAGGTGAGGAATTGATCGGCTGTGCGCCGATCGTCACGGCTTCCGCCATCAATCCCGCAGCCCAGCTGGCCGCCTCCGGTGTGGCAGCGTGCACATAGGCCAGCGGCTCGCCGCGCGTGACATGCTGGCCGATTTCGACCATAGCTGTCAGCCCGACGGAAGCATCAATCTTGTCATCCGCGCGTTGACGCCCGCCGCCAAGCCCCACAATGATGAGGCCGATGTCGCGGGTCGCCATATGCTGCACATAGCCGCTCGCGCGCGCAGGCACCGGCACATTGACAGGTGCACGCGGCAGATGTGCGGCAGGGCGCTCCAAAAGATCAGCGGGGCCACCAAGCAAATGCACCATGCGCGCAAAAGATTCGGCTGCGTGCCCGCTTGCAAGAGCTTCCGCAATCATCGCATGGCCTTCGGCGCGATTGGCGGCGAGCTTGCCAATGGTGAGCATTTCGCCACCTAGCGCGCAGACAATTTCCTGCATGCGCGGCTCGCGCCGGGTACCGGTGAGATGGGCGATGGCATGGCTCACTTCGAGGGCATTGCCAACCGCACTTGCGAGCGGTTGATCCATATCTGTGATCAGCGCATGTGTTGGTAATCCAGCCGCGGCAGCGACTGAGACAAGTGATTGCGCTAAAATGTGTGCTTGGTTGAGCTCCGGCATGAAAGCACCAGAGCCGGTCTTTACATCCATCACCAGCCCGTTGAGGCCAGCGGCCAATTTCTTCGACAGAATCGACGCGGTGATGAGCGGCACAGATTCCACGGTCGCCGTGACGTCGCGAATGGCATAGAGACGCCGATCAGCCGGCGCGAGATCATCGGTCTGGCCAATGATGGCGCAGCCTGCATCGCGCACAGCGCGCGCAAGGCGCGAGAGATCAGGCGTGGTGCAATAGCCCGGGATTGCATCCAACTTGTCGAGCGTGCCGCCTGTGTGGCCGAGGCCGCGTCCCGAAATCATCGGTACAAAACCGCCGCAGGCCGCGACAGCAGGCGCCAGAATGAGGCTCACATTATCGCCAATGCCGCCGGTTGAATGTTTGTCGAGCACAGGCCCACCCAAAAATTCACCGCTCCAATCCAGCACGCGCCCCGAGCTCGTCATGGCGCGCGTCAGTGCTGCACATTCTTGCGCGCGCATGCCTTGAAAAAAGACCGCCATGGCAAAGGCTGCCGCCTGACCATCGCTGATGCGATGATGGGTCAGCGCATCAATAAAAAATTCAATCTCGTCGCTGGAGAGCGTTTCGCCATCGCGTTTCCTGCGGATGATTTCTTGCGGCAGGAACATGAAAAATCCCTCTTAAAAATGCTGCAGCAAAGTATCGAGCAAACCGCTCGCGCCGTAACGAAAATGCTCGGGTGTCGCCCAGCCTGCACCCATGATCTCTTCAGCAAGATCAAAATAAAGACGCGCTTGCTCAAATGTGCGCAAGCCACCCGATGCTTTGAAGCCAAAATTCTGGCCGCTGAATTGAATTTCTTCCAGCATGAAACGCGCAGCTTCTGGCGTGGCTGAAATCGCAATCTTGCCGGTCGAGGTTTTCAAAAAATCCGCGCCTTCCGACAGAGCGAGCCGCGAGGCGGCGCGAATGGCTTTTTCTTCGCCCAAGGCACCTGTTTCCAGAATGACTTTGAGATGAGCCTTTTCGCAGGCTTTGCGCACAGCGCGGATCATCTGGGCTGCATCGCTTTCGCGCCCGTCGAGACAAGCCTGCCAGGGCAGAACCAGATCGATTTCGTCTGCCCCCTCGTGCACGGCGCGTGTCGTCTCCTCGCAAGTCGTATGGATGTCTTCGCCACCGTGGGGAAAATTGACGACGGTCGCGACTTTGATCGATGACCTTTGCAAGGCGCGATGCGTTTGCGCCACAAAGCGGGGCCAGATGCAGAGCGCTGCAACAGCCACCGGCAGGTCGAGTGCGCGTTGTGCGAGGGCCGCCGCTTGCTCGGCATTTGCATCATCTGACAGATCGGTCAGATCAACGCAGCGCACGGCGTGGCGGGCAAAGGCGTGTTGGTCCATCATGAGGCCTGCGCAAGAAAGTGAGATAAAACACGGGTCACATCATCAGCGGCTTGTTCTGCGACCCGTTTGGTTTCGTCATGTGTGGGATTGCCGCCGGCAAGTCCGGCCGCAAAATTCGTGACAATGGCAAGAGCCGCCACAGGCAGTCCGAAGAAGCGCGCCAAGATCACTTCTGGTACGGTCGACATGCCGACAAGATCAGCGCCTATTTTCTGCGCCATGCGAATTTCTGCGGGTGTTTCGAAGGATGGTCCGGAAAACCACATGTAGACACCGCTGTGCATATCAATCTGCGTTGCTTGGGCTGCTTGCTTCAGCGCGTGGCGCAGGCCCGCATCATAAGCATCGACCATTGGCACAAAGCGGCGGTCGCCTGTCTCACCGATCAGCGGATTGAGTCCTGAGAAATTGATATGATCTTCAATCTGCACGATTGAGCCGGGTGGTATATGCGCGCGGGTTGAGCCTGCTGCACAGGTAAGAATGAGACTTTGCGCACCACATTGCGCCAAAGCGCCAATGGCGCCTTTCATGGCAGCAGCGTCACCCTTTTCATAAGCATGCGCACGGCCCAGCAAGAAGGCATCATATCCATCGCCGTGTCTGCGCAGAACCAATTGTCCTGCATGGCCTGATACGTGTAGTAGCGGAAAATCGGCAATCTCTGCATAAGGAATGATACGATCATCCGCTTGAACTTGCGCCACACGCGACAGCCCTGTGCCCAGCACAATGGCGTGTCGCAGCTTTGTGCCGCCCAGATGATCTTTCAGGCTTTTCATGAGCGTTCAGGCAAAGCGTCGGGCCCGAACGAGTCTGGCAACAGATCAGCAAATGTAAAATGCTGACGCGCCCCCGCCAAATTGCCAGCGTGTATCTGCGTGCTGCTGGAAGCAAATTCGCGGATGCGTTGGCGGCAGGCGCCGCAAGGTGTCACGGGCCGTGGGCTACCCGCCACAACAGCCAGCGCTTCAATCTTGCGTGCACCGCCTGCAATCATCGCAGCAATGGCCGCTTGTTCCGCGCAGGTGCCCGAGGGGTAGGCGGCATTCTCGACATTGCAGCCGACATAAATACGCCCGTCCTCCGCGCGCAGAGCCGCGCCCACGGCAAAGCCCGAATAGGGCGCATGGGCCTGTTGGCGCACTTGGGCAGCGGCATCAAAAAGCGCACTTACGCTGTCATTCATCAGGAGCCTCGAATTCACTTCTCGTATGCGTAGAATGCCAGCCTTGGCGCGATCCGCCAATTGCCTTCTTGCGCCAGCATGTCACACTACAGACCTCTTCGGCATGGAGCAGGCGCATGGCTTTCCCGCTGATCAGGTTGTTTGGCCTAGCGTGTCTTGCATGGACCCTTTTTGCAAACCCAGCTGCGGCGCGCAATGGCGCGACGGAGGTGGATGTTGAGCTCGTTTTTGCGGTCGACATCTCCTATTCCATGGATACGACCGAGCAGCGTTTGCAAAGGCAAGGCTATGTCGAGGCTTTGCGGTCTGAGCAATTTCTCAATGCGCTCAAATCCGGCACAGCAGGGCGCATTGCTGTGGTCTACATGCAATGGGCTTCTGAAACCGACCAAGACGTGCTGGTGCCCTGGACGGTCATTGACGGGCCTGACAGCGCCAGCGCCTTTGCGGATGCGCTGATCAACGCGCCCTATCGGCGTGCGCAGCGCACATCGATCTCGGGCGCCATTGATGGCGCGATGAAGCTTTTCGACGACAATGGTTTTGCCTCAGGCCGTCAGGTGATCGATGTGTCGGGCGATGGCCCCAACAATAGCGGGCGCCCCGTGACGGCGGCGCGCGACGATGCTCTGGCACAGGGCGTGACGATCAATGGTCTGCCGCTGGTGGGCATCCGCTCCTACATCAGCCCGGCTGATATCGCTGAGTTGGACATTTATTACGAGGATTGTGTGATCGGCGGTTTTGACGCCTTTATGGTGCCAATCCGCGACACGCGCTCCTTTGTGGAGGCCACGCGCACCAAATTGGTGCGCGAAATTGCCTCTTTGCCTGCCCCACAGACGCCCCTTGTGCAAGCTGCAGCTTTACGGGAACCCCGTATTTCCTGCATGATCGGGGAAAGTTTGTGGCGTAACAGGTGGGGCAATTGAGAGCTTTTATTTATGGTCTGTGCGGCGCCCTGATTTTTGCGCCCATTTCACAAGCCCAAAATGCTGCTGAGCCGATTGTGGCGGGCTTTGCCCGCACGCAGCCTGTTGTTGCCAAAAACGGCATGGTCGTCGCGCAAGAGGCCATAGCCGCGCGCATTGGCATCGATATTCTAAAACGCGGCGGCAATGCGGTGGATGCGGCCGTGGCAACCGGCTTTGCGCTTGCTGTCACTCTGCCGCGCGCCGGCAATCTGGGTGGCGGCGGCTTTATGCTTGTTCACTTGGCGGCTGAGAAAAAGACCATCGCCATTGATTATCGCGAGACGTCTCCGGCTGCGATGGGCAAAGAAATCTTTCTCGATGCATCGGGTAAATTCGTTCCTGCCAAATCGCAGTCGAGCGGGCTTGGTGTCGGCGTGCCGGGCACAGTCGCTGGACTTTATCTGGCGTGGGAAAAATACGGCTCTGGCAAGCTTGAATTTGCCGATCTCGTTCGCCCCGCAATGCTGCTCGCGCGTGACGGCATTCAAGTTGAAGGCGATTTGATTTCCTCGCTTGCGGAAGTGAAAGATCGACTGGCGCGTTACCCTGCATCGCGCGCCGTTTTCATGCATAAGGATGGCACGCCCCTGCGTGATGGGGATGTGTTGGTGCAACCCGATCTGGCGACCACGCTCTACCGGATCGCGCAACGTGGCCCCAAGGGCTTTTACGAGGGTGAGACAGCCGAGCGCATCGTCAATGCCGTGCGCAATGAAGGCGGCATTATGGGCACCGACGATTTGCGCGATTACAAAGCGGTTGAGCGAGAAATCGTGCGCGGCAAATATCGGGATCGCGAGATCGTCTCCATGCCGCCGCCCTCATCAGGTGGTGTCCATGTCGTCCAGATTTTGAACATGCTCGAAGGATTCCCGCTCAATAAATCGGGGCCCAATTCCGCGCAAACGATCCATCTCATGGCCGAATCCATGAAGCTCGCTTATGCGGATCGTGAGAAATGGCTGGGTGATCCTGACTTTGTGAAAAACCCGGTTGCTGGCCTCGTCTCGAAAAAATATGCAGATGAGCTGCGCAAACGCATTTCACCAGATCGCGCGACACCCTCGAAAGACATTAAAGCGGGTGATCCACTCGCTTATGAAAGCGACCAGACCACGCATTATTCAGTGATGGATTCGCAGGGCAATGCGGTTGCCAATACTTACACGCTGAACTTTTCTTATGGGCTTGGTTTGGTGGCAGCGGGCACTGGTGTTCTGCTCAACAATGAGCTGGATGATTTTGCAGCCACGCCCGGCGCGCCCAATGCCTTTGGCCTCATGGGTGGCGATGCGAATGCGCCTGGTTCACGCAAGCGGCCTTTGTCCTCCATGAGCCCGACCATGGTCTTTCGCAATGGCGAATTGGAATTGGTCACGGGTTCTCCGGGTGGCTCGCGCATCATCACGACCGTCTTGCAAGTCATCAGCAATGTCGTCGATCACAATATGAATGTTGCAGAAGCCAGCGAAGCCGCGCGCGTGCATCACCAACTTTATCCGGATGAATTGCGCATTGAGCGCGGCATATCTCCCGATACGGTAAAATTGCTGGAGCAAAAGGGCCATGTCGTGCGTGAGCATCGCACCATGGGCTCAACGCAAAGCATTATGCGAGTGAAGGGCGAGATTCACGGCGCGGCAGATACGCGCCAGATGGGCACGGCAGCTGTCGGCTATTAATCCAGCTGCCAAGCTTTTCCAGCGCGCGTGGGTGCGAGTCCCAGATGATGGGCGACGCTCGCGCCCATGTCCGCGAAAGTCGCGCGCACACCCAAAGTGCGCGGTGCGATGTCCGGCCCGAAGGCAAGAATCGGCACGTGTTCACGCGTGTGATCTGTGCCGCCCCACGTCGGGTCATTGCCGTGATCGGCGGTGAAGACGCACAGATCACCGGGTTTTAATGCTGAAAGCAATTCCGGTATGCGCGCATCAAAGCGCTCCAGACCAGCGGCATAACCCGCCACATTGCGGCGATGGCCGAAATCCGTGTCGAGATCGACAAAATTGGCGAAGATCAATCCACCATCCGGCAGCGTGTGCAGCGCTTCAATGGTCTTGGTGAAAAGGTCCATATCGTGCTGCCCCTTCACCACGCTCCCTGTGCTCCGATGCGCAAAAATATCAGCAATCTTTCCGATAGAGATAATCGCGCGACCTGCTTGTTGCGCGCAGTCGAAGATAGAGCCATCGGGTGGCGGCAGAGAAAAATCTCTGCGGTAGGGCGTGCGCTTATAGGTTGACGGGCTATCCCCCAAGAAGGGGCGCGCAATGATGCGCCCAATTTTCAAAGGATCGCAGAGGCGGCGCGCAGCCACGCAAAGCTCATAAAGCCGTTCGCGCCCGAAGCTCTCTTCATGCGCGGCAATCTGCAAAACGGAATCAACCGATGTGTAGAGAATGGGTTTTCCGGTGCGCACATGCTCGTCGCCGAGTTCTTCGAGAATGGCAGTGCCGGATGCATGCACGCGGCCAATGACGCCGGGCAGGTTCCCCTCGCGTACAAGTGCGGCAACGAGATCATCGGGAATGGCGGGCTCACTTTGTGGAAAATAACCGAAAGCAAAATCGGCTGGGCTGCCAGCGATTTCCCAATGACCGGACGGCGTATCTTTGCCCGGTGAAATTTCGCGCGCACATCCATAGGCGCCATGCGGCTGCGTGACGTTGAAGCCCGGTGGCAGTACGCCACCCGATGTCTTGGCCGCCATGCCAAGCCCCAGCGCGTCCAGATGCGGCATGGCGAGTGGGCCTTCGCGCATCTGCGTGTCGCATTGGCCTTTCGCGCAGGCCTGCGCAATATGAAACAGCGTATCCGCACCCTGATCGCCAAAGCTCTGCGCATCCGGCGCATGGCCGACGCCCAGAGAATCGAGCACGAGAATGAGGGCGCGGCTCATGCGCTTTTTTCTCCATTGACGGTTTCAATGGAGAAGGCTGCAGCAAACAGCGCGCGTGTGTAATCCGTTTGAGGGGCGGCGAAGATTTGAGCAGCGGGGCCCGCTTCCACCACTTTGCCTTGGCGCATCACAATCAATTCGCTCGCTAAGGCCCGAACAACTTTCAAATCATGCGAGATGAAGAGATAGGCCAGATTGCGCTTTTTCTGGAGGTCGCGCAGCAGATCGACAATCTGTGCCTGCACGGACATGTCCAGTGCAGATGTTGGCTCGTCAAGCACCACGAATTTCGGGTCAAGCGCCATAGCGCGCGCAATGGCAATGCGCTGGCGTTGGCCGCCAGAAAATTCATGCGGGTAGCGGTCCATCGCCGCAGGGTCGAGGCCTGTATCAGCCAGCGCTTGCGCCACAATCTCACGCCGTGCGGCGGCCGAGAGATCGGGCTTTTGGATCAGCAAGCCTTCTTCGACAATATCAGCCACCGACATGCGCGGTGACAGCGAGCCATAGGGGTCTTGAAAGACAATCTGCATATCGCGGCGCAGTGGGCGCATATGTTTGGAATCGAGCCCGTCAATGCGCGAACCCAGATAAGCAATCGGCCCTTCTGAGCGAATGAGACGCAAGAGCGCGAGGCCCAGCGTTGTCTTGCCGGAGCCCGATTCCCCCACCGCGCCCACCGTCTCGCCCTCGCGCACGGTGAGCGAAATGCCGTCGACAGCTTTCACATGGCCAATGGTCTTGCGCATGAAGCCGCGTTTGATCGGAAACCAAACGCGAATGTTTTCACCCGTCAGCACTGGCTTAGCATCCGGGTTGGCGGGGGCCGGCAGGCCTTTGGGTTCTGCTGCCAGAAGAGCTTTTGTGTAGGCGTGTTGTGGATCGCTGAAGACTTTTTCAACGGGGCCTGCTTCGACAATGCGGCCCTTTTGCATAACGCAAACATCATCGGCGATTTTGCGGACAATTCCGAGATCATGCGTGATGAAGAGCATGGCCATGCCCATTTTGGCTTGCAGCTCTTTCAGCAGTTTCAAAATCTGCGCTTGCACTGTGACATCCAGCGCGGTGGTCGGCTCATCGGCAATGAAGAGATCAGGTCTATTGGCAAGCGCCATGGCAATCATCACGCGCTGGCGCTGGCCGCCCGAGAGCTGGTGCGGATAGGCCGAGAGGCGCGTGGCGGGATCAGGAATGCCGACTTCCTCGAGCAATTCAATCACACGTGCGCGCAGCTTGTCTTCGCCACGCATGCCGTGAAGGGCGAGGATTTCGCCGATCTGTTTTTCAATCGTGTGCAGCGGATTGAGCGAGGTCATGGGCTCTTGAAAGACCATAGTGATTTCATTGCCACGCACTTCGCGCAATTTGTCGTCACTGGCTTGCAGAAGATCATCGCCCTTGAAGAATATATGTCCTGACGGATAAGTCGCGGACGTGCTCCCGAGCAGTTTCACAATCGACAAAGCGGTGATCGATTTACCGGAGCCCGATTCCCCGACAAGCGCCAAAGTGCGCCCACGCTGCAAATCAAACGACACATGATCGACCGCCAATGTCTCGCGCCCGCCTTGATGGAAGGCGATGGAGAGATCACAAACAGAAAGAAGCGGCGCGCTCATGAAAATGTCTTTCGCGGATCAAAGGCGTCGCGCACGGCTTCACCGATGAAGATCAGCAGCGACAGCATGGCCGCAATAATGAAGAAGCCTGCCAGTCCCAGCCATGGCGCTTGCAGATTGGCTTTGCCTTGCAGCAGCAATTCACCGAGCGACGGCGAGCCGGGCGGCAGACCGAAGCCGAGGAAATCAAGCGAAGTGAGCGTCGTGATGGAAGAGTTCAGCACGAATGGCAGGAAGGTGAGGGTCGCTACCATCGCATTGGGCAGAAGATGGCGGACCATGATCTTGCCATCAGACAGGCCGAGTGCACGCGCCGCATTCACATATTCAAAATTGCGCGCCCGCAAAAATTCGGCGCGCACCACATGCACAAGCGACACCCAGGAGAAAAGCAGCAAAATGCCGAGCAGAACAAAAAAGCCCGGCGTGATGATCGAAGAGACGATGATCAGCAGATAGAGATGAGGAAGAGACGACCAGATTTCGATGAAGCGCTGCGAGATCAAATCGGTCAGGCCACCGAAATAGCCCTGCACCGCGCCTGCCGCAATGCCGATCATCGATGAGACGCCAGCAAGGATGAGGCCGAAGAGAATAGAAATACGAAAGCCATAGATGAGGCGCGCAACTACATCGCGGCCTTGATCATCTGTGCCCAACCAATTCCATTCAATCGCGCGACAGCTTTGCGCTACGCTCTGGCATTGCGCGTCACTCAGCCACCATGTTGGTGCAGACGGGGCAGGGGTCGGCAAATCACGCTGATGCGTGCGATAGGAAAAGCGGATCGGCGGCCAGAGCATCCAGCCATTGGCTTCAATCTCGCGCGCAATTTCTGGATCGCGATAATCGGTCTCCGCCAAAAAGCCGCCGAACTTTTCTTCCGGATAGGTTTTGACAACGGGAAAGAGAATCTCGCCTTTGTAAGAGGCGATGATCGGTCGATCATTGGCGATGAATTCAGCAAAGAGCGACAGGATGAAGAGCGTGATGAAAATCCAGAACGACCAATAGCCGCGCCGATTGCTCTTGAAATTATCTAGGCGGCGCCGATTGATCGGCGAGAGTTTCAGAAAACCCTTTTGTGCGAGTGCAGGCGCCAGCGGTGCGGCAGATGTGGTCATCTCACACCTCCCGCGTTTCAAAATCGATGCGCGGATCAATCCACGTATAGGTGAGATCGGAGACGAGATTCACGATCAGGCCTAGCAGCGCGAAGATATAGAGATTGGCGAAGACCACCGGATAATCACGGTTGATGATCGATTCATAAGAAAGCAGGCCCAGTCCATCGAGCGAGAAAATGCTCTCGATCAGCAGCGAGCCCGTGAAGAAGGCATGCACAAAAGCCGCCGGAAAGCCGGAGATGACAATCAGCATGGCATTGCGGAAGACATGCCCATAGAGCACTTGGCGCTCGGTCAGGCCCTTCATGCGGGCCGTCTGGACATATTGCTTGCGGATTTCTTCAAGAAAAGAATTTTTGGTGAGGAAGGTCGAGGTCGCAAAAGCGCCAATCGCCATGGCAGTGACCGGCAAAGCAATGTGCCAGAGATAATCGAGAATTTTTGCACCCCATGAGAGATCAGCAAAATTCTCCGACCACAATCCGCGCAACGGAAAGATCTGCCAGAAGGAGCCGCCGGCAAAGAGCACGATCAAGAGAATGGCAAAGAGGAAACTGGGGATCGCATAGCCCACAATCACCACCGCACTCGTCCATGTGTCAAAGCGCGAACCGTCTTTCACCGCTTTGCGAATGCCCAGCGGAATGGAGATGGCATAGGAGAGCAATGTCATCCAGAGGCCGAGCGAAATGGAAACGGGCAGTTTTTCTTTGATCAGCTGCAACACGGGTGTGTCGCGAAAATAGGAACGACCGAAATCAAAGACGGCATAATTCTTCACCATGATGAAGAAGCGCTCATAGGCAGGCTTATCAAAACCGAATTGCTTTTCGAGTTCGGCGATGAATTTCGGATCAAGCCCCTGCGCGCCGCGATAGCGCGAGTCAGCACCAGCTGATTGCGCATTGGCGCCGAGATCACTGGCCCCGCCACCAAAGCGCGCGGTCGCGCCTGAATCCAATCCTTGCAATTGCGCCAGCACGCGCTCCACCGGGCCGCCCGGTGCAAATTGCACGATGACGAATGAGATGAGCAGGATGCCGAAAATCGTCGGCACCATCAGGGCAAGGCGGCGGGCAATATAAGCGAGCATGCTTTTCCTTGGATCGGACGCGCGAGAGCGTCAGCCTTTATAGTCAATGCGTTTCGCTTTTTCAGCGTCCCACCACCAAGTGCCGGGCGCGCCCGTCGAATAGCGCGGCGTTTTTTCGGGCCGCGAAAAGACATCCCAATAAGCAATCAGGCTCTTGTCCTTATACCACATGGGAATCCAATAGCGCCCTGCGCGCAGCACGCGGTCGAGCGCGCGGCAAGCGACATTGAGCTCATCGCGCGTATCGGCGCGCGAAATTTTGTCGATGAGAAAATCAACTGCTTTGCTTTCAACACCCGCCACATTGCGTGTGCCCGGTGTTTTGGCCGCTTCCGACGACCAAGTGATGCGCAAGCCATCGCCGGGGGTGAAAGAACCACCTAGCGCCATGGTGACAATATCGAAATCGAAATTGTCGAGGCGGCGTTTATATTGTGCGGCATCAACCGTGCGGAAGGTCGAGGCAATGCCAAGCTTGCGCAAGTTTGCTTGCAGCGGCTCGGTGTGGGGCTTCAGTGCGCCAGAGGAATCGAGAAATTCAACTTCAAACGGCGTGCCGTCCGGCAAGAGCAAGCGATTATTGTCGCGCTTGCATCCGGCCGCGCGCAGCAAGTCATCGGCGCGACGCAGAAGATTGCGGTCGGAGCCCGAGCCATCCGAGCTTGGCGGCACATAGGGCTCGCCAAAGACTTCAGCTGGCACATCCGCGCGGAATTGTTCGAGCAGCGCCAGCTCTTCTTTTGACGGCAGTCCCGTCGCCTTCATGTCCGAATTTTCAAAGAAAGAGGCCATGCGCTTGTAAGCGGAATACATGATGTTGCGATTGGTCCAATCGAAATCAAACGCCAGACCAAAAGCCTCACGCACGCGGGCATCTTTGAACTTTCCGCGGCGCGTATTGAAATACCAACCTTGGCTCGGTGTCGGAGCGCCATTGGGCAATTCATCACGCTTCACGCGGCCGTCACGGACGGCAGGAAAATCATAAGCGGTCGCCCATAGGCGCGCTGTATATTCCTCGTTGAAATTGATTTGGCCTGATTTAAAGCCCTCAAAAGCAACTTGGCGTTCGCGATAATATTCATAGCGAATGCGGTCGAAATTATTCTGGCCGACATTCACGGGCAGTTTTTCTGCCCAATAGTTTTTCACGCGTTCAAATTCGATATAGCGGCCTTGTTCAAAGCGCGCGACTTTGTATGGGCCGGAGCCGAGCGGAGCTTCTAGCGTCGAGGCTTCAAAGTCGCGGCCTGTCCAATATTTTTCCGAAAAGATCGGCAGGCCTGCAATCACCAGATGCAAATCGCGCGAGCGGTTTTTCGAAAAGCGCACGATGAGTGTGTCATCGCTCTCGGCGTCCGCGCCAAGAAACTCCGTGAGGATCGAGCGATAGACCGGGTGGCCTTTGCTCTTGAGCAGATTGAAAGAGAAAGCCGCATCACGCGCGGTCAGTTTCGAGCCGTCGTGAAAACGTGCTTCGGGTCGAATGTGAAAGCGATAGGTCAGTTTGTCAGGCGCGATCCGCACTTTATCGGCAACAAGGCCGTACATGGAGCCGGGCTCATCGCCCGAGCCTGACATGAGCGTGTCGAATGTCATGTCCATGCCGGCTGCGCCATCGCCTTTGAAGACGAAAATATTCAGCGTGTCGAAGGTCTCGAAATTCTGATTGCCGCTCGTGTTTTTAATCTGAACAGAGAGCGTGCCGCCGCGTGGCGCTTGCGGGTTCACATAAGCGAAATGCGGGAAATTGGGCGGCAATGCCAATTCGCCGAATGTGGAGAGGCCATGGGTTTCCACTTCGCCAGCCGCTTGGGCCTGCGCCCATCCGCGCGGCCAAGCGAGGTTGGCGGCGGCGCTGGCAGCCAAAGTCAGCGTGGTGCGGCGGGTGAAACTCATAGGCGTCCTCGTCGATCGGTGGCTACCGATGATTCGGGGCGATTATGTCGCTTTTTCGGATGCGTGCCAGCAGGCTCGCGCTCAAATGAAAAAGGCCGGGACACGCCCGGCCTTTTGAAAGCAAATTGTGTCGGGCTTACTTGCCCGGCAGCGGGGCCGGTGCGTCGGCCTGCGCGCGCAGGTAAGCGATGATATCGGCGCGCTTGGCCGCATCCTTTTCGCCGCCGTAGGCCATTTTCGTGCCCGAGGCGAAGCCCTTCGGATTAGCGATGAAATGGTCGAGATTGTCGTAGGACCAGTTGCCACCCTTGCCCTTAAGGGCATCGGAATAGCCAAAGCCTGCGACCGAGCCGATGGGACGGTTCACAATATTATAGAGTGCCGGGCCAACCTTGTTGGCGCCGCCCTTATCAGCCACGTGGCAAGCTGTGCAGGGCTTGAACAGGCCTTCGCCCTTTTTGGCATCAGCTTTGGCCAGCAGCTCAGGGAGCGGAACAGCGCTCGCGGCGGCAGCAGAGGCGCCACCAGCAGAGGCTTCTTCAGCTGCGGGCAGAGCATAGGCCGATTGCTTCGGCACGCCGCCCTTGAAAACTGCATCGGAAACGATGCCGAGACCCATGATGAACAGAAGCGTGCCAAGCACTGCGCCGGCGATTTTGTTGAATTCAAAGGAATCCATGTCTCTGGGGCTCCGCATTAATTTATCTCTTGGACCGCGCGACCCGCACGGCCATGGGCGCGGCGCTTTTGAGTGAGCGCGCGCGGGCGTTGATTACCCGCTTTGCCGCCGTCTTGGCAACAGAGTATAAGGGCCCCCGCACTGATACCTTTTGCCGCTTGGCTTGCGGCGGTTGCTGACCTGATCACGGCCCCGCGCTGTGAAATTGGGACCGTCCCGCCAAAATCCACCTAACTATCTGATAATAAATCAAAAACTCATGTCCGATCCGATCGTTCTTGTTCCAGCCCGTTTGGGCTCCACCCGGCTGCCCAACAAGCCGCTCGCTGAAATCCACGGCGAGCCAATGATCGTGCATGTCTGGCGCCGCGCCGTTGAGGCGGGCATTGGCCCCGTTTTGGTGGCCGGTGACGCGCCGGAAATCGTCGAAGCGGTCAAAAAAGCCGGTGGTGAGGCGGTGCTCACGCGCGCCGACCATGAATCGGGCTCCGACCGCATCTGGGAAGCGGTGGAATTGTTCGATCCTGAAGGCCGCCACGACATCATCGTCAATGTGCAGGGCGATTTGCCGACAATTGAGCCTTATGCGATTCAGGCCTCGCTTTTGCCCCTCGCTGATCCCGCCGTTGATATTGCGACACTCGCGGTCGAGATCACACGCGAAGAAGAGCGGCGTGATCCGAATGTCGTGAAAATTGTCGCGACGCCTTTGTCGGCAGGGCGCATGCGCGCGCTTTATTTCTCGCGCGCCACCGTGCCTTACAATGATGGTCCGCATTATCATCACATCGGACTTTACGCTTATCGCCGCAAAGCGCTGCAACGCTTTGTGCAGCTGCCGCCCTCCACTTTGGAAAAGCGCGAGAAGCTCGAACAATTGCGCGCGCTCGAAGCAGGCATGCGCATTGACGTGTCGCTCGTTGATGCTGTGCCGCTGGGTGTCGATACGCCACATGATCTCGAGCGCGCGCGTGCGCTGCTCGACCCTAAGGATTAAAATATGTCACAGAAGATCATTGCCTATCAGGGCGAGCCGGGCGCCAATTCGCATATGGCCTGTATGGATGTTTATCCTGATTGGCAGCCGCTTCCTTGCGAAACATTCGAAGATGCTTTGGGTGCCATTCAGGATGGCACAGCGCAGCTTGGCATGATTCCGATTGAAAATTCGCTCGCCGGTCGCGTGGCGGATATTCATCATCTGTTGCCAGCTTCCGGCCTGCATATTGTGGACGAATATTTTCTGCCCATTCATTTCCAGCTGATGGCGATCAAGGGTGCGAAGCTTGAGGGTATTAAAGAGGTTTACAGCCATATTCATGGGCTGGGCCAATGCCGCAAGATCATCAAAAAACTGGGCTTAAAAGCGCATAATGGCGGCGACACCGCGGGCTCCGCGCGTCAGGTTGCGGAGTGGAAAGATTCCACACGCGCGGCGCTGGCACCTGCCATGGCTGCAGATATTTACGGGCTCGATATTCTTGCGCGCGATGTCGAAGATGCGGCGCATAACACGACGCGCTTTGTCGTTTTGTCGAAGGAGCAAAGCTGGGCAAAGCCCGATGCTGGCCCTTTGGTGACGAGTTTCGTTTTCCGCGTACGCAATGTGCCGGCCGCTTTGTATAAAGCGCTCGGCGGCTTTGCGACCAATGGCGTGAATATGTCGAAGATTGAGAGCTATATGGTGGAAGGCGAATTCGCCGCCACTCAGTTCTTGTGTGATGTCGATGGTCATCCGGAAGATCCCGCACTGGCGCGCGCGCTGGAAGAGTTGGAATTCTTCACGCGCGAAGTGCGCATTCTGGGTGTCTATCCCGCGCATCCGTTCCGCGTGGAGACGCAGAAGGCGGCTGAGTAAATTTCTTCGTCATTGCGAGCGCCAGCGCGGATCAGGTCCGACGTGAGTGCTATGGATTGCTTCGTCGTTGCACTCCTCGCAAAGACGAGCTCGGCCCGTTCCTCCGTCATTGCGAGGAGGCCGCAGGCCGACGCGGCAATCCATAGCGCTATCTTGATCGATTAAACGCGCGTCATCCCGCTGGCATCTACTTGCGCAAGCCAGTCACGCACGCTCTTGCCCGCAATCATCAAATCCGGCGCAAGATCGGCCATGGGCGCCAGTACAAAAGCGCGCTCATGCGCATGCGGGTGCGGCACAGTCAGGCGCTCGTCTGCAATCGTCTGATCATCATAAGCAATAATATCGAGATCAATCGTGCGCGGGCCCCAGCGCTCTTCGCGCACGCGCCCTGAGGCGCGCTCGATGGTCAGGCATAAATCCAGCAGATCATGTGCGGAGAGATCAGTCTCAATCTCGGCGGCCATGTTCAGAAAATCTGGCTGGTCCGTCTTGCCCCAGGGCGGCGTGCGATAGATGGCAGATTCTTTCAGCACCTCGACATGCGCCTGCGCGCGCAAAGCAGCAAGGCTGGTGCGGAAAGCTTGTTCCACATCGCCGACATTGCCGCCCAGCGCGAGATAAGCACGCACCATGGTCACATCAGGTGCGCGGCAGGCGCAGATGAATGCCCACAGCCGATAGACGCTCAGGGATCGGCGGCTTCAATTTGCGCACGCGCAAATCAACCATGGTCACGGCCGGAAATTCTGCGAGCAGTCCTTTTGCAACGGCAGCCGCAGCTGTCTCGACCAGCTTGTAGCGCGTATCGACGAACAGCTTGCGCACCGTGTCGACGATCTTGGCATA
>CANGFE010000003.1 GCA_947453155.1 Beijerinckiaceae bacterium
ATCAAGAAGTTCTTCCTGCCCAACGGCTGAGACTTCTCCGCCCCTTCCCATCAAGCTTTCTTTCCAGGAGATCAGTCATGGCACGTGTCAAGCGCGGTGTAACCTCGCACGCCAAGCACAAGAAAACCCTCGACGCCGCCAAAGGCTTCTATGGCCGTCGTAAGAACACCATTCGCGCCGCAAAGGCTGCCGTCGACAAGTCGATGCAGTACGCCTACCGCGACCGCAAGAACAAGAAGCGCACGATCCGCGCGCTCTGGATCCAGCGCCTCAACGCGGCCGTCCGCGATCTCGGCCTGACCTACAGCCGCTTCATCGACGGCCTGACCAAGGCTGGCGTGCAGGTGGACCGCAAGGTTCTCTCCGAACTCGCCATCCACGAGCCGGAAGCCTTCAAGGCCATCGTTGAAAAGGCCAAGTCTGCCCTTCCCGCAACGGCCTGAGGCAAACCGCTTCGCAAGTTAAAAAAGCCCGGCCTTGTTGCCGGGCTTTTTTCATATCGGGCCGCCTGCCTCGACAAGCTCTGGCCTCTCATGGCACAAGCCGCGCTAACAGCTCTCAATCTTGAAAACGGGACCCGGAATGTCGGACCTGAACGCCCTCGAAACCGAAACGCTTGCCGCCATTGCCGCGGCAAATGATGAAGCCGCTCTTGAAAATGTGCGCGTTGCCGCGCTCGGCAAGAAAGGCTCGATTTCCGCGCTGCTCGCCACACTTGGCAAAATGTCGCCTGACGAGCGCAAGACCGAAGGCGCCAAAATCAATGTGCTTAAAGACAGGGTCACAGACGCGCTCGCCGCGCGCAAACTTGTCTTGAAAGAAGCCGCCCTCGAAGCGCGCCTCGCCTCCGAGACTGTTGATGTGACGCTGCCCGTGCGCGAAGCGCCTGTCGAGACTGGCCGCATTCATCCGATCTCTCAGGTCATGGATGAACTCACCGCAATTTTCGCCGACATGGGTTTCTCTATCGCTGAAGGTCCGGATGTCGAAGAAGACGACATCAATTTCACCAAGCTGAATTTCCCGGAAGGTCATCCGGCGCGTGAAATGCACGACACCTTCTTCTTCAATCCGAAAGAAGATGGCACACGCAAATTGCTGCGCACGCATACGAGCCCGGTGCAAGTGCGCACCATGCTCAATGTGAAGCCGCCGATCCGCGTGATCTGCCCCGGCCGCACCTATCGTTGCGATTCCGACCAGACGCATACGCCCATGTTCCATCAGGTCGAAGGTCTTGTCATCGACAAGTCCGCCAACCTTGGCCATCTAAAATGGATTCTCGAAGAATTCTGCAAAGCCTTCTTCGAAGTGCCGAATGTGAAAATGCGTTTCCGTCCATCCTTCTTCCCCTTCACCGAGCCGTCGATGGAAGTCGACATTCAGTGCAAGCGCTCGGGCGGCGAGATTCGTTTCGGCGAAGGCGAAGATTGGCTTGAAATTCTCGGCTGCGGCATGGTGCATCCCAATGTGCTGCGCAATTGCGGTATTGATCCGGATGAATATCAAGGCTTCGCCTGGGGCATGGGCATCGACCGCATTGCCATGCTGAAATATGGCATGCCGGATTTGCGCCCCTTCTTTGAAGCGGATCTGCGCTGGTTGTCGCATTATGGTTTCCGTCCACTCGACCTGCCATCTTTGGCAGGCGGTCTCAGCTCGTAAAGGGAGGGCACGCATATGAAGTTCACGCTCTCCTGGCTGAAAGATCATCTCGAAACTGACGCTTCGCTCAACGACATTGTTGAAACGCTGACGCGCATCGGTCTTGAAGTCGAGCATGTCACCGACCCGGCCGACACGCTGAAGAATTTTGTTGTCGGCCATGTGCTCGACGCCCAGCAACATCCCGATGCAGATCGCTTGCGCGTGTGCATGGTGGATGTTGGTACTGGCACACCTATTCAGGTCGTCTGCGGCGCGCCCAATGCGCGCACGGGCTTGAAGACAGTCTTCGCTTCGCCCGGCACTTATATTCCGGCCAAAAAATTCACCATCGCCAAAGGCGTGATCCGCGGCGTGGAATCGCACGGCATGCTTTGCTCGGCGGCAGAACTCGAATTGTCGGAAGATCATGACGGCATTATCGAACTTGCTGACAGTGCAACAGCCGGTCAGCGCTATGTCGATTTTGCTGGTCTTGGCGATCCCGTCATCGAAATCAATCTGACGCCGAACCGTGCCGATGCCACAGGCGTGCATGGCATTGCGCGCGATCTTGCAGCGGCTGGCCTTGGCCGCTTGAAAGAGCATGCGATCAAGCCGGTGGCTGGAAAATTCCCGTGCCCCGTTTCGGTGAAACTAGACTTCGCATCGGGCGAAGAAAATCTCGCACCCGCTTTTGCTCTGCGCCTTGTGCGCGGCGTGAAGAATGGCCCGTCACCTGCCTGGATGCAGAAGCGTCTGACCTCGATTGGTCTGCGCCCCATCAATGCGCTGGTCGATATCACCAATTACATGACCTTCGACCGTGGTCGCCCTCTGCATGTCTTTGATGCAAAGAAGGTGGCCGGAAATCTCATCGTGCGTCGCGCCAAGGCGGGCGAAGAGATTGTTGCGCTGGATGGCAAGACCTACAAGCTCGACCCATCGATCATCGCCATTGCCGATGACAAGGGTGTGGAATCGATTGCCGGCATTATGGGCGGCGAGGCGTCGGGCTGCGATGAAACAACAACCGATGTGTTGATTGAATCCGCGCTTTGGGATCCTCTCACCATTGCACGCGCTGGTCGCCACCTCGGCATTGTCTCGGATGCGCGCTATCGTTTCGAACGCGGTGTTGATCCCGCCTTCTGCGTACCGGGTGCAGAACTTGCCACTCATCTCGTGCAAGAGATTTGCGGTGGCGAAGCCTCTGAACTCATCGTCGCCGGAAGTGCTGAAGCGCCAAGCCGCACGATTGATTTCCCACTCAATGAAGTGCAGCGCCTTGCGGGCCTCACGCTTGATCCGTCACAAATGGCGGGCATTCTTGAAAAGCTTGGCTTTGATGTTTTGCGTCAAGCCACCAATGCGAGCCGCGTTTTTGTGAAAGTGCCAAGCTGGCGCGCGGACGTCGAAGGCAAGGCTGATCTTGTCGAAGAAATCGTGCGCATTGCTGGTCTCGATGCGATCACATCAACGCCGCTTCTGCGCGACAATGCAGCCATCCCTGCACCCATCCTGACGCTCTTACAAAAACGCACGCGCATTGCGCGCCGTGCGCTTGCCACACAGGGTCTTGTTGAAGCCGTCACTTGGTCCTTCATCTCGAAAGATCGGGCTGAGCTTTTTGGCGGTGGGGCGAAGGAATTGTCGCTCGCAAATCCCATTGCTGCGGATCTTTCGGATATGCGCCCGAGCCTCTTGCCGGGTCTGCTCGCTGCAGCCCAGCGCAATGCCGATCGCGGCATTGGTGATCTGGCTTTGTTTGAAGTTGGTCAGATTTTCAAAGGCGACAAGCCGGACGATCAAAAGATGGCGGCCTCAGCCGTGCGTCGCGGCACAGCGCGCGCTACGGGCGCGGGGCGTCATTGGTCGGGCGCTGCACGCTCCGTCGATGTCTTTGATGCGAAGAGCGATGCACTCGCTTTGCTGGCGACCCTTGGCGTTGCCACAGGTGGCTTGCAGATTGTCGCTGGTGGCCCTTCCTTCTTGCATCCGGGCCGCTCAGGCACATTGCAATTCGGGCCCAAGGGCGTGATCGGCTGGTTTGGTGAATTCCATCCGCGCGTCTTGGAAGCGCTCGACGTGAATGGTCCGCTCTGCGGTTTCGAGATCATGCTCGATGCGATTCCTGCGCCCAAAGCCAAGCCGACGAAGGTGAAAGCCAAACTCGATCTGTCAGATCTCATGCCGCTTGAGCGTGACTTTGCTTTCCTCGTCGATGCGACGGTGCAAGCAGGAGAAATTCTGAAGAGCGCCTTGGCAGCCGACCGCGCGCTGATCACGGGTGCGAATGTTTTCGACGTCTATTCCGGTACGGGGATTCCCGAGGGTAAAAAGTCGGTCGCCATCAGCGTGACTTTGCAACCGCGCGACAAGACTCTGACCGATACGGAAATCGAAGCGGTCATGCAAAAGATCGTCGCCGAAGTGACGAAAAAAACCGGCGCGACATTGCGCGGCTAAAACAAAAAAGCCCGGGAGTTTCTCCCGGGCTTTTTAATTTTAGTGACTACCAATCAGCCGAGATTGAGCTCTTTGAAGAAATCGTTGCCCTTATCGTCAATGACGATGAAGGCCGGAAAATCTTCGACTTCGATCTTCCAGATCGCTTCCATTCCGAGCTCCGGATATTCCAGAACTTCGACCTTCTTGATGCAATCCTGAGCCAGACGCGCTGCGGGGCCACCAATCGAGCCCAGATAGAAGCCGCCGTGCTTGGCGCAAGCCTCGCGCACTTCCTTTGAGCGATTGCCCTTGGCGAGCATCACCATCGAGCCGCCAGCGGCCTGGAATTGATCGACGAAGGAATCCATGCGGCCTGCGGTCGTGGGACCAAACGAGCCTGATGCAAAACCTTCTGGTGTTTTGGCTGGGCCCGCATAATAGACCGGATGGTTTTTGAAATATTCCGGCATGCCCTGTCCAGCATCCAGACGTTCACGCAATTTCGCATGGGCTAAATCACGAGCAACAATGATCATGCCGGTGAGCGAAAGACGCGTCTTGATCGGATATTGCGAAAGCGTCGCCAAAATATCTTTCATCGGACGATTGAGATCGATTTTGACAACATCTCCACCGAGCGTCGAGCCATCGACTTCGGGCAGATATTTTGCAGGATTATGTTCGAGTTCTTCCAAGAACACGCCATCCTTGGTGATCTTGCCAACGGCCTGACGGTCGGCCGAGCAGGACACGCCCATGCCGATGGGCAAGGATGCGCCATGGCGCGGCAGGCGGATCACGCGCACGTCATGGCAGAAATATTTCCCGCCAAATTGCGCACCCACGCCGAGCTGCTGCGTCAGCTTGTGAATCTCTTCTTCCATCGCAAGATCGCGGAAGGCCTGACCGTCTTCGCTGCCCTCAGTTGGCAGAGCATCCAGGTAACGTGCGGACGCGAGCTTGACGGTCTTCAGATTCATTTCAGCCGACATGCCACCGATGACAATCGCCAGATGATAAGGCGGGCAAGCAGATGTGCCGAGCGTCAGAATCTTTTCCTTCAGAAAAGCGATCAAACGATCATGTGTCAGCAACGAGGGCGTGCCCTGAAACAGGTAGGTCTTATTGGCCGAGCCGCCGCCCTTGGCCATGAAGAGGAATTTGTAAGCGTCTTCACCTTCCGAGAAGATATCAATCTGTGCAGGCAGATTATTCTTCGTATTCTTCTCTTCGAACATCGAGAGGGGCGCGAGCTGCGAATAGCGCAGATTGCGCTTTTCATAAGCATCCATCACGCCTTCAGCGAGAGCGCTTTCATCTTCGCCATCGGTCCAGATCAAACGACCCTTCTTGCCCATGACGATGGCCGTGCCTGTGTCCTGACACATGGGCAGAATGCCGCCGGCAGCAATATTGGCGTTCTTCAACAGATCGAAAGCCACGAATTTGTCGTTGCCGGTTGCTTCCGGATCATCGAGAATTTTGCGCAGCTGTGCGAGGTGGCTTGGACGCAGCAGATGATTGATGTCCATCATCGCTTGTTCAGCCAGCAAGCGAATGGCCTCGCGGCTGACGGTGAGGACTTCCTTGTCGCCAAGCTTCTCGACTTTCACGCCCTCGCTCGTCAATTTGCGATAGGGGGTGTTATCCTTGCCAAGGCGGAAAAGCGGGCGGTGCTGATAGGTCATCTCTGTGTCCCGTGTGGAATGAGCTGACGCTTTCTAGGGCCTTGCCGCGCGCTTTCCAAGATCACCCAAAGGCGAGGCGGAAACCCGCGGGCTTTGCCGCGAGTTT
Source organism: Beijerinckiaceae bacterium (assembly GCA_947453155.1). Taxonomy (GTDB): domain Bacteria; phylum Pseudomonadota; class Alphaproteobacteria; order Rhizobiales; family Beijerinckiaceae; genus Terripilifer. The sequence goes on from CANGFE010000003.1 coordinate 5,890, forward strand.
AGCCCTCAGGCATCCGGAGAATGACGTGGAATTTCCCCACCCGCTTCTGGTCTGCGACATCGGGGGGACGAATGTCCGTTCCGCCTTTTTAGGCGCGCGCGGCGCAAGCCCGATTTTGATCCCCCCGAGACTGATCGCCAGCTTTGCGGGTTTTGCCGATTACGTGGAGGCGATCCTCCAAAACCTAGGCGAGCGGCCGCGCTCCCTGATCGCCTGTGGGGCAGGGCCCGTCCTGAGCCGCCATCTCCAGCTCACCAATGCCGCCTGGGCGGTAGACGGACCGCAACTCGCCTATAGCCTCGGCCTCTCGCAAGGCTTGCTGCTCAATGATTTTGAGGCACAGGCGCTGAGCTTACCCATCCATCGCCCAGAATGGCTGCGGATCATCGGGCCAGCACTTCCGCCGGGGCCGGGCCCTCGGTTGATCCTGGGGCCCGGAACCGGCCTTGGCGTCGCTGCCCTCATCAGCGATGGTACACGCCATCTGTCGCTGGCCAGCGAGGCCGCCCATACCGAATTTGCCCCTCTGGATGACGAGGAGCGCGCGATCTGGGCTGTCTTGGACCGGGTGCATGGTCGAATCACAGCCGAGACGCTGGTTTCTGGTCCCGGCCTCGCACGTTTGCATCAAGCGCGCGCGCAAGCTCTTGGCTTTGCGACACATGCTTTGGACGGGACTGCGGTGGTTATCGCGGCCAAGAACGATGCCTCAAGTCAGGCAGCTGAAACTCTGCGCCACTTCTGGAGGCTTGTTGCACGCCTTTCAGGCGATCTCGCGCTTGTTTTTTTGGCGCGCGGGGGCGTGACGCTCTCGGGCGGCGTTCTGCCCCGTATCACTGAATTTCTGGAGGCTGACCTGTTTCGGAAAAATTTTGAAGCAAAAGCGCCGATGGATGCTCTTGCGCGCTCCATTCCAACACAGCTTCTCGAAGCGAATGATGCAGTTCTCATCGGCATGGCGGCCATTGCCGCGCACCCGCAAAATTATGCCATTGATTTTGGCCGACGCGCCTGGCGCTGATTAAGCCGCGTTTTGCGAAGATGGTGGCTGAATCAGCATCGTGTAAAGCGCTGCAGCATCGCGCGTTGCGCGCAATTTAGCCGCTGTCACCGGATCGCGGAAAACGCGCGCCGTACGCGCCAGAGCCTTTAAATGATCTGCGCCAGCCGTTTCAGGCGCGATCAAAAGAAAGATCAGATCAACCGGTGCACCATCGAGCGCTTCATAGTCGATAGGCCGCTCGAGACGCGCAAAGACACCGAAAATACGCCCCGCTTTTGCAAGCTTGCCATGTGGAATGGCAATGCCATTGCCCACACCCGTTGAACCCAAGCGCTCACGCTGCAAGAGTGCATCAAAAATTTCGCGTGCGGGAATGCCTGAGACCAGCGCGGCCTTCTCGCTAATTTCCTGCAAAGCCGCTTTTTTAGATGTGACTTTGAGCGACGGCAGAATGGCGTCAGGGTTAAGCAGATCCTTGAGCGACATGTTTTTCCGTGACCCGGTCAAATACGCAGTTTTTGGAGCAAGAAGCGTGCCGCAGGGGAAACTGCGGCACGAAAATTCAGCGTCCAGACCCGCCAGATGCCCCATCTGTGGGCTCCGGGTCAATCCATCCAACATTCCCATCTGGTCGGCGATAGACGATGTTCACACGTCTGTTACCGGCATTCCGGAATACCTGGACCGGTGCGCCTGTGAAATCGAGTTCCATCACCGCCTCTGCCACGCTGAATGTCTTCAATGCGCTGGTTCTTTCCGCAACGACGACGGGGTGGAAATCGGTTCCCTCCTCATCATCCTCGGGGCCTTGAATCACATAATCGGCGATGGTTTCACCGGCAACCTGAGCCGAATGATTTTGTGAAGCGCCTGCGTGATGATCTTTTAGGCGGCGCTTATATCGCCGCAACCGTCCCTCGAGGCGTTCCGCTGCTTGTTCGAAACTCGCATAAGGTTCCTGTGCGCGTCCCTCTGAATGCAGCGTTGTTCCCGATGTCAGATGCAAAGTGCAATCTGTGCGATAGCCCGATCCTTCATGATCAACGACGATATGCCCTGTGACTGCTCCATCGAAATAGCGCGCGGATGACGTATTCACCCGATCCAAAATATGTTCGCGCAACGCTTCGCCAATGCTGAAATTCTTGCCAGAAACCCTGAGGCCCATGCTTTGCCCCCAATGCTCGACACATCACCGCGGAAGGCATGAAAAGGCATGAGCCTTTCCACTTCCGACCATCACAGGCTAGGCCGGTCTGGTGAAGAAAGAAACACTAACGTTCGGTCAACTTGACTTGTCGGCTAATCAGGCTTCGTGCTGCATCGCCATTTTTTCGCGGCGGCGCTCGACCGACGAGGGAATACGCAGGCTTTCCCGGTATTTGGCTACCGTGCGCCGCGCAATATCAATATTCTGTTCCTTGAGCTTTACCACAATCGCATCGTCAGAAAGAATGTCGTTCACAGGTTCGCCATCAATCAATTGCTTGATGCGGAAACGAACGGCTTCAGCAGAATGTGATTCGCCACCAGAGCGCGCTGGAATGGACGCGGTGAAGAAATATTTCAGTTCGAAAAGTCCACGTGGCGAAGCCATATATTTGTTGCTGGTGACACGCGAAACGGTGGATTCATGCATACCAATCGCATCCGCGATGGTTTTCAAATTCAACGGGCGTAAATGTTCAACGCCATGCGTGAAAAAAGCATCTTGTTGACGTACAATTTCTACAGAGACTTTTAAAATCGTACGCGCGCGCTGTTCCAAAGATTTCGTCAGCCAATTGGCGGTTTGAAGACAATTGGACACAAAGCTTTTATCTGCAGCACTGCCCTGCATTTTTGAGACGCGCGCAGCATAGGTCTGATTGACCAAAACGCGCGGCAGGCCTTCGGGATTTAACTCCACATGCCATGAGCCATCAGAAGCCGCGCGCACTGTCACATCCGGAACGACTGTCTGGATCGGGCCGCCACCAAAAGCCCGACCGGGTTTGGGATCAAGGCGGCGAATTTCAGACACCATCTCCGCGAAATCTTCTTCATCCACGCCGCAGATTTTGCGCAAGTTGACGAAGTCGCGCTTCGCCAACAAAGGCAGATTGTCGAGAAGCGCCTGCATAGCTGGGTCAAGTCGGTTCTGCTCACGCAATTGAATGGCGAGACATTCAGCCAAATTGCGTGCGCCAATACCGGCGGGATCAAACGTCTGAATTTTTGCGAGCAAAGCAGAAGCTATCTTTTCAGACGCGCCCAAACGCTCAGCGATCTCTTCAATGCTTTCTGACAGATAGCCCGCTTCATCAATCGAATCGATGATGGCCTGACCGATCAAACGCTCAACAGGATCAGACACAGCCAGCGCGAGCTGCTCACCCAAATGATCCTGCAACGTCAATTGCGCGGCGACATAGGCCTCTAGATCCGACGCCTCGCCATCAGAGCTGCCAGATGTGCCAGTCCAAGACGTTGCCGAAAGCCCAGAGCCTTCGAGTTCGGTCGGCGTCTCATGCGGTGTTGGCGCACGATCTGTGTCGAAAGAATTGCCAATCTCTGTGCCGAGATCGGATGCAAGATTGTGACTGTCGGTGGAAAGAGATTCCGTGGCCCAATCGCCTTCAAGGCGCGAGCGATCACCCGGATCAAAATCCGCGTCGCCATCCCAATGTTCAGCATGTTCAGCCGGCGCGTCAGGAATGGGATCTGGTCGATCTTCGGCGCGCTCCAACAGGGGATTGCGCTCCAGCTCCTCCTCCACGAAGGCCGCCAATTCGACGTTCGAGAATTGCAGCAGCTTGATCGCCTGCAGGAGCTGCGGCGTCATGACCAGGGACTGACCCTGGCGTAGCATGAGCTTCGTCGAAAGCGCCATTTGGCTGATCGATACCCTTTTCGACCGGATCCATATCCGGCCCGAAACTTGCATATACACGAATGAGCAGGTGAGGGCTATGCAAACAGCCCAAAACGGGGGCTTTGCAGGCAGGTCTCTGACAAACTTAGTTAATTTCCGCCAGCCTGTGACGGAAATCCGTCACATCCGGAAATCTTGGCCGAGATAGAAGCGGCGGACATCGGGGTTCGCAACGATGGCGTCCGGCGACCCTTCGGTCAAAACCTGCCCCGAATGGATGATATAGGCCCGGTCGATCAGGCCGAGTGTTTCGCGGACATTATGGTCCGTGATCAAGACGCCAATTCCGCGCTGCTTCAAATGGCGAACCAATTGCTGGATATCGCCCACTGCAATCGGATCAATCCCGGCAAAAGGCTCGTCCAACAGCATGAAGCTCGGCTGACCTGCCAGAGCGCGGGCGATTTCACAACGGCGGCGCTCACCCCCCGATAGAGCGATGGACGGCGCTTTGCGCAGGCGCTTGATGTCGAATTCCTCAAGCAAGGATTCGAGCGCCTGTTCGCGCTGGTCACGATCGGGCACCGTGTTTTCAAGGACGGCGCGAATATTATCTTCGACATTCAGCCCGCGAAAAATTGAGGCTTCTTGCGGCAGATAGCCAATGCCCAGGCGCGCGCGGCGATACATGGGCAATTGCGTGACTTCGTGCCCATCAAGATCAATGCGACCACGATCAGGACGCACGAGGCCCGTGATCATATAAAAAACCGTTGTCTTGCCCGCGCCATTGGGACCGAGCAAGCCCACAGCTTCCCCGCGCCGGACCGACAGACTGACATCCTGCACGACCTGGCGACCGCCATATGTTTTTCCAAGGCCTGAAGCCGCCAGCCAGCCTTCGCCACGTGCTTGCGTCGAGGGAGTAGCGCTCTGGCCTGTCTTGGTGAGGATGGTGGTCACACGTGTCTCGCTTTAGCGGGCCGGTTTGCGTTCGGCGCCTTTGGCAGATGTTGGCTTGCCGTCATCTGATGAGCCCGGCGTGAAAATGGAATTCACACGGCCACCCACAACCTGCGCATAGCCGGTATCAAGATCATAAACGAGTTTGGAATCGCGCTCGCCTTTGGTGACATTCGTGCCTTGGCTCAACACGACATTGCCAAACAAATAGACCTTATTGTCGATCTTGTCATAAACGCCATTGTCGCCGGTGCCGACCTGATCAAGTTGTGTGACCGTCACCGGGCCTTTGGCTTCAATGCGGCGAATTCGCCCTGACGAATCCGACTGCACAGCCTGTTGAGCTGCAGCGAGCCCTTCATCCTTTGTGAGGAACACAGTCATCACCGTGGCGCGCATCGTCGAATCGCCCTGCTTCACAAAGACATTGCCTGTGTAGACGAGCTTTTGATCACGATCGAAATATTCAAGCTTTTCGGCATCAACGGTAATCGGCGCTTTGGAATCACCACCTGGCAGAATAGGGCTCAAGCCGCGCTTTTTGGCCTGTGCGGCGGGCGCTGCTGCGGGCCCTGCTGCTTGGGCCACACCAAACACCAAACCTGCCGCCACACATGCTGCGGAGAAAATGGCCGCTTTATTCATTGAGCAGCGCCCCCTGAAACAGTGTCGGGTTTATCACCCGAAGAAAATGTCGACCGCACCTTGCCTTCAAAAACAAGATTCTGTCCGTTGTCACGCATATCCATACGGTCAGCTTGAATCTCGCCTTCCGTAATCAGCACTTTCACAGATTCATCCGTGACCATTGTGCCGCTTTTGAAATCCATCTTCGCGCTTTTCATATCGATGTCGTAATTGGTGCTGCGAATGCGCACTGCATTCCGAAAATCCATGAATTCGCGAAAACTATCATAAATGCCAGCTGCCGAGAGCACACGCACTGTTGTTTGATCAATCATGCCGATCTTTGCATCGAGATTGTTCAATTCGATCATGTTGGGCTGTCGCACATCTTGAACACCCGTGTCGGCATTCACTTCATAAGGGCGGCCATCTTTGCGATAACCCGCCAGACGCGGCTGCTCCATCGTCACGCGGGTGCCATCCAAATTTGTGCCTTTCACAGACACTTCAGCTTGCGGAGCTACGAAAGGATTGAACCAGGTGACGACAATAAAAGAGGCTGAGCCCAGAATGGCTGTTGCAAGGATGAGGCGTCGCAACACAACCACGCGCGACGAATGACGCGAGGCCGCGCGAAAGCTCTGCGCGCGTGAGCGCCCATTCGCTTGCCCCATCTCACCATTTGTCGACAAACCTAAAGCTCCTTGAAAAAACTCAACCCGCAAGCGCGGATTGTCGTCCTTTATTGATGCGCAAATATGTCCTGCTCAGGCCAGCCCAGCAAGTCGAGGCGGGCGCGCATAGGCAGAAAAGCAAAACATGCCGCCGCGACCTCTGTGCGGCCTTCACGCACGAGCATGGCATCCAGCTTGTCACGCAGCGCATGGAGATGGAGAACGTCGGAGGCTGCATAAGACAGCTGCGCCTCGCTCAAAGCCGTGGCTGCCCAATCGGAAGATTGCTGCTGCTTCGACAGTTCAACGCCCAAAAGCTCGCGGGTCAGGTCCTTGAGACCATGACGATCTGTGTAGGTGCGGACCAATTTGGACGCGATTTTGGTGCAATAGACGCCGTTCACAGGCGAGCCAAACGCGTGCTCAAGCACCGCAATATCAAAGCGGCCGAAATGGAAGATCTTCGTCACGCCTTGATCTGCAAGGAGCTTCTGAAGGTTCGGGGCGCTGGTCTGGCCCTTGGCAATCTGGACAACATCCGCCGTTCCATCGCCTGCGGAGAGCTGCACAACGCAGAGCCGATCCCGATGCGGATTGAGGCCGAGGGTCTCGGTATCGATCGCAACGCTGGCACCAAAAGCGGCTCCGGCTGGCAAATCGCCCTGATGAACGCGAATGGTCATGTTTTGTGGCCTAAATGTGAGACGGCGGGGACTACCCCGTCCATTACCCCTCGTGCGCGGGCTCAGCAAGCGTGCGGAGGGCTGTCCTCTACGACCAAAGCTCTAGCGTTGCATTTCTGCCGAGAGCTGGTTGAGACGTGTGAATTGGTCCATTATACCTTCAAATATGCAAAATGGGGTGGAAACAGTGACACCGGCACAAGTCAGAATGGCGCGAGCAGCGGTCAATTGGTCGCTCGACCAGCTGGCGCAAGCTGCCGGCGTTCACCGCAACACCATCCATAATTTCGAAACTGGCCGTTATTCCGGCAGCCCCGAAAAGCTCCGCGCCGTGCGCCAAGCTCTGCAACAGGCCGGTGTCGAATTTATCGGCGAGACTGAAAATGCGGGCGTACGCCTACGCACAGCTCCCACGGCGACCCAAATGGCTGTCGCGGCTGGACTGGCCGTTGCCGGAACAGCCGGAGCAACTGCCGCGCTCGGTCACAGTGTCCTGGTGGTCAATTCAGCGCCCGAAGTACGCTCGCTCGCCCGTTCCATTCTGGAAGAGCTAAGCCTGAATGTGGTCGAGGCGGAGAATGGCGAAGAAGCGCTGATGATCCTGCAAGAGCAGGCACTCAGTCTCTCCGCTGTGCTCACCGAATCCGCCATGCCGGGCATGGATGGGATTCTGCTAGCCAATATCATTATGAAAACTTGGCCGGCCATCAAAGTCGTGCTGTCAACGGGCGCAGCCGTTGTGCTCGACCGTCAATTGCCGGCCAATACGGATGTCATCGCCAAGCCTTGGCGCATCAGCGAAATGCTGCGTTTGTTCAAAGGCGTTTGATCTAACCCATCGTTGGGTCGAGCACGATCTTTCCCATCCCCGCATCTGCTTCCATCATCGCATGGGCTTTTGGCGCCTGCGACAGCGGCAAGACATGGGCAATGCGCACTTTGATTTTACCTTCGGCTGCAGCTGCAAAACATTTCGGCCGATCAGCATCACGCGCTCCGGGCATGCCTTTGATCGTGATCTTATGATCATAGAGATGGAAGAAATTGATCATCACATTCGGCCCGCCATGCGCGCCTGCGGTAACCAAGCGGCCCTTTTCGCCAAGCGTCAAAAAGGCATCCGGCAAAACTTTGGGATTGGCGATATTGTCATAAAGGACATGTACGCCTTTGCCTTCAGTGATGCGCATCACTTCGGCGCGCAAATCCTGCGTTGAATAATCAATCGCATAATCCGCACCGAGCTCCAGACCCGCATCCGCACGATCGCGCGAACCAGCCGTTGTAATGACGCGCGCGCCAATCACATGTTTGGCGATCTGAATACCAACGCTGCCGAGATTGCCGCTGGCGCCCATAATCAGGACCCATTCACCGGCTTTCAATTCGGCAACATTGACCAGCAGATTCCAGGCTGTCGGGCAATGACGCATGACAACAGCGGCTTCATGAAAGCCAAGACCATCGGGCAAAGCAAAGGCAACGGAAGCGGGCACGCAAACCTTTTCAGCAAATCCGCCGGGGCGCTTGATGCCCATCATGCCATTGCGCTCGGTGCCGCCCGTGCCATCTTCATTGCAAGGATCAAGCGGCATGCGACCAGCTGCACAAACGCGATCACCGACTTTCCATTTGGTGACGCCGGGCCCGATCGCATCCACAATGCCCGCGCAATCAACGCCAGGAATAAGCGGCAATTCGACACCGCGCTGCGCTTGTTCGCCACGGCGCACAGCCACGTCCAAAACGCGATTGACGGTTGCAGCATGAACAGCAATGCGGATTTCGCCGTGACGGGGCTGCGGATCAGGCAGATCCTCATATTTCATCACATCCGGCGCGCCGAATTGGTGAATGACAATCGCCTTCATCATATCCTCCCAATATCTTTATGAACGGCGGCAGGATCGAGCCTGCCGCCTTTTTGTTTTTTGCAAAATCTCAGCGGCGCTCGAGGCGGCGACGCAGATAATTGAAGTTGATGGCATTCTGTTCAGGGCTTAGCAGCTTTTTGCGCAGAGCCATCACATCATCCATCGGGAACTCGCCGGCTGTTTCACCTGCAGCTTCCGCAATCATCTGAATCTGGCAGGCATTTTCCAGCATGATGCAGCTGATCACGGCATCTTCAATCGTCGGGCCGCAGACCACCACGCCGTGGTTTTTCAAAAACACGACCGGGCATTTGCCAAGCGCTTTGGCAACACCATGGCCCATGTCCTTGGAGCGGATGAGATCGATGGAATCGGTGTAGACGCCATAATTATCAACGAACAAAGCGCTCGGCTGGCTCAGCGCCTTCATGCGACAACCCATTGCCGAGAAAGCGACGGAATAAGTCGGATGCGTGTGAATGCTCGCATTCAGATCAGGGCGCATCTTGAAAATTTCGGAATGGATATAGACTTCACTATGACGCGGTGCCCATCCGTCAACCTTGTTGCCTTCGAGATCACAAGTCACGACATTGTCGACCGTCATTTCATCAAAGCCGAAGGAATGCGGCTTCATGTAAAATTTCGTCGGATCATCGGGCACGCGAACGCAAATATGACCGCGCGTAAAATCGCCCTGGCCCGCTGCTTCCAGAATGTGACCACCAGCGACCAGTTTTTCTTTGGCTTCGTCGCGCGTCATGTTTTTCTCCCTGAGCCGTTGTGGCTTTTGACCTTATTGAAAACACCCCGGATTTTTATCCGGGGTGCGCATTCTTTTCTTAGATGGCCGCGATGACGGCGATCTCGACCTTGTATTGGTCTGTCACCAGCTTGGCTTCGAGCGTAGCGCGAGCCGGTGTGTGACCCTGGACAACCCATTTGTCCCAGATCGAATTCATTTCGGCGAAGGTCGAAATATCGGCGAGATAAATCGTGGCCGACAGAATCTTCGTCTTGTCCGTGCCTGCTTCTGCGAGAATGGCATCGATCAGATCGACGATCTCTTGCGTTTGTTCGGCAACGCTTTTGCCAACGGTCTTATCTGCAACCTGACCAGCTGTATAAACCGTGTTGCCGTGAACCACGGCTTTGCTCATACGGACGCCGGGGCCGATACGCTTGATCGTCATGGGAAGATGCTCTCTCGTTGTTGAAGGATTAGATGAATTTCACGCGTGGCACATCACCCATGAAATCGCGCTTGGCAATCTCAACGCCATTGTGACGCAGGATCGCGTAAGCCGTGGTGACGTGGAAGAAGAATTGCGGCATGGCCTGATGAAGCGCGAAATCTTCGCCCAACATGACACGCGTATTGCTTGGCGTCGTCCATGTGATCTCGCGACCTTCGGCTGCATCAATCTTGGACGGCTCAATGCCTTTCAAAAAAGCGACGGTGGAGGCAATGCGCGCGCGCAATTCATCAAAGCTCTTTTCATCATGCGGCGCTTTTTGCGCGTCCACACCAGCCAGCATGGAGGCATTGTTGCGCGCCCAATCGGTCGCGACCTGCACCTGCTTCTGGAATGTATACATGTTGGGATAGAGGCGGGCGGTCAGCAAAGCCTGCGGATCGATCTTCTTTTCCGCGCAATGGGCGGCGGCTTTGTCACACATGCCAGCAAGGCTGCCGAGCATCTGGAGCATCAGCGGAACACAGGCCTGATGAAGCGATAAGGACATGCGGAACCTCCCCTTTTATCTTTGTCTGGAACCCATCGATAAAGCATGGCTTGAGGGCCATCAAGCCGCAGAAAAAAGCCCTTTTACTTGTTCAGAAATGGTCTTTATCCACGTGCATGAGCAGTGGACAGGCTTGTGCATAGATCTGTGGATGAGCTGTGAACTCACGCTGACTTTCCACTGCCGTTCAAAGGGTTCTCGGAATCCCACCGATAGCGGACAGTTTCAAAACGCATCGCACGGCTGTCGATAAGTAAAATCCGGCCTGTCAGGCCCTCACCGAATCCGACAATTTCGCGGATCGCTTCCAGCGCCATCATCGCGCCCACCATGCCCGTCAATGCGCCGAGCACGCCGGCTTCCGCACATGCGGGCACCGCGCCGGCGGGCGGGGGCTCAGGAAACAGACAGCGATAAGTAGGGTTTTTCTCGCCCCCTGCATTGGTCTCGAAGGGGCGCAGGGTGGTGAGGGAAGCGTCAAATGTGCCCACCGCTGCCGTCACCAGCGGCTTTTTTTCAAAAAAGCAGGCATCCGAGACGGCATAGCGCGTCTCGAAATTATCCGACCCCTCAACCACAAGATCATAATCACGGATCAGGCCACCCGCATTCTGGGCATCGATACGCTGGCGGTGCGCGACGACACGCACATGCGGATTAAGCCGGGCAATGGCCTGAGCGGCGCTTTCGACCTTGGGGACGCCGATATCGGGCGTACCGTGCAAAACCTGCCGCTGGAGGTTGGAGAGGGCGACATCGTCATCATCAACAATGCCGAGCGTCCCGATGCCAGCCGCGGCGAGATATTGCAGGACTGGCGAGCCAAGCCCGCCCGCGCCGATCACCAGAATCCGCGCGGCCTTGAGTTTCTGCTGCCCGGGGCCGCCGACCCCCTGCAAGACAATATGGCGCGCATAGCGCTCGATTTCTTCCGCCGACAAGCTCATGGCCGCCAAACTAGGGAGGCAGAGGGGGGAGGGCAAGCGCGGGGGCCTTCTCATTGCGCCTGCCGACCTCTAGAACGGGCTGACTCTTTTGCCGGACCGCCCCGACCCTTGATCACAGCCACCCGCCTCACCCTTGCCCTGACGCTGCTCACGGGGATCCTCTTCGGCCTCGCGCCAGAGCTGGACCTCGCGGCTGCACGGCTCTTCTGGCGCGAGGGGGCTGGCTTTATTGGGGTCTCGCCAACGGGGGAAATGCTGCGCAGCATTTTTTATGAAGCACCCTTCTGGATCGGCGGGGCTTTCGTCTGTGGTTGGGGCCTGCGCCGCCTCGGCCTGCCCCAAATCTGGCTGCCGAGTGGCCGCGCCGTCCTTTTCCTTGCCCTGTCCCTCGCTTTGGGGCCGGGCCTGCTGGTCAATCTAGTGCTCAAAGAGCAATCCCATCGCCCGCGGCCTGTCCAGACGCAGGAAATGGGTGGGAAATGGGAGTTCCGGCCCTGGTACAGGTTTGACGGTCAATGCCAGCGCAATTGCTCCTTTGTCTCGGGCGAGGCAGCCTCGGCGTTCTGGACTATTGCCCCGGCTCTTCTGACCCCGCCCCCCGTCCGGCCCGTCGCCGTCGCCGCCGCCCTGACTTTTGGAGCCACCACCAGCGCGCTCCGCATGGCTTTTGGCGGGCATTATCTGTCTGACGTGCTTTTGGCCGGTCTTTTCACCCTCTTGATCACCCTGATGCTTTACCGCTTTCTGATCAGGCCAGAGCGCAAGGAATCCGACTTGCGCGACACGGATGCGGCTCTATAGTCCGCCGCGATCAAGCCGGGCCCTGCCCGCATCTTTCCTTCCGCGACAAGAGCCACTCCATGTCCCGACCCATTAAAGACGTCAAACGCGTTGTCCTCGCCTATTCCGGCGGCCTCGACACGTCCATCATTCTGAAGTGGCTGCAGACCACCTATGGCTGCGAAGTCGTGACCTTCACCGCTGATCTTGGCCAAGGTGAAGAGCTGGAGCCTGCCCGCAAAAAGGCGGAGCTGCTCGGCATCAAGAAAGAACATATTTTCATCGAAGATCTGCGCGAAGAATTTGTGCGCGATTACGTCTTCCCGATGTTCCGCGCCAATGCGCAATATGAAGGCCTCTATCTGCTGGGCACGTCCATCGCGCGTCCGCTGATTGCCAAGAAGCAAATTGAAATTGCCCGCAAGGTTGGTGCGGACGCCGTGTCACATGGCGCCACCGGCAAGGGCAATGATCAGGTGCGTTTCGAACTTGGTTATTATGCGCTTGAGCCCGACATTAAAGTCATCGCGCCGTGGCGCGAATGGGATTTCAAAAGCCGCGAATCCTTGATCGCTTTTGCAGAAGAGAACCAGATCCCGATTGCAAAAGATAAGCGTGGCGAAGCACCTTTCTCTGTCGACGCCAATCTTTTGCACTCCTCTTCGGAAGGAAAAGTGCTTGAAGATCCGTGGGTCGAGCCGCCGGAATATGTGCATATGCGCACCATTGCGCCGGAAGATGCACCCGACGTTGTGACCGAAATCACCATCGACTTTGAAAAGGGCGATGCAGTGGCTGTGAACGGCGAGAAAATGTCGCCCGCAACCTTGCTCACCAAACTCAATGAACTTGGCAAAGCCAATGGCATTGGCCGTCTTGATCTCGTCGAAAACCGCTTCGTCGGCATGAAGTCACGCGGTGTTTATGAAACACCAGGTGGCACGATTTTGCTCGCGGCCCACCGCGGCATTGAATCGATCACCCTCGACCGCGGCGCAGCCCATCTGAAAGATGAGCTGATGCCCAAATATGCCGAACTGATCTACAACGGCTTCTGGTTCTCGCCCGAGCGCGAAATGCTGCAGGCCCTGATCGACAAGAGCCAGGAGCGCGTCACCGGCACGGTCCGCCTGAAGCTCTACAAGGGCACGGCCCGCGTGGTCGGCCGCCAGTCGCCCTATTCGCTCTATGATCAGGATCTGGTCACATTCGAGGAAGGTGCCGTCGCCTATGACCACCTCGATGCGGCCGGTTTCATCAAGCTCAATGCGCTGCGCCTGCGCACTTTGGGCAAGCGCGCCAAGCGCGGCTAATCCAAAACTCCAAAGGCCCCGCTTTAGCGGGGCCTTTTAATCCTATCGGCTGATCACGCGTCTGGGTTCCCAAGAGGAGGGCTTTCGTGTATTCAGCGCGCAAACCGGCCTCCGGCCGTCTCGTTTCCTCAAGATCGCGAGTCTCCCGCCCAGTTCAGAAACCGGGCCAATAAACTCGTTTATGCCGTCGCCGGATGTCCGGGGCGCTGATCCAAACCCTGGCAGACCCATGAAACTGCGTAATATCGCCATCATCGCACACGTTGACCACGGCAAGACAACCCTCGTCGACAAACTCCTGCAGCAGTCCGGTGCATTCCGTGACAACCAGCGCGTTGCTGAACGCGTGATGGATTCCAACGATCTCGAAAAAGAACGTGGCATCACCATTCTGGCCAAAGCGACTTCGGTTGTTTGGAAAGACGTGCGCATCAACATCGTTGACACTCCGGGCCACGCCGACTTCGGCGGCGAAGTGGAACGTATTCTCTCGATGGTCGACAGCGCCATCGTTCTCGTCGACGCTGCTGAAGGCCCGATGCCGCAGACAAAATTCGTCGTCGGCAAGGCGCTCAAGATTGGCCTCAAGCCCATCGTCTGCATTAACAAGGTTGATCGCCCCGATGCGCGCGTGACGGAAGTCGTCAACGAAGTCTTCGATCTCTTCGCAGCACTTGATGCAACTGATGAGCAGCTCGACTTCCCGATCATTTATGGTTCGGCCAAGCAGGGCTGGGTCGCTGACTCACCCGAAGGTCCGCAGGATCAGGGCATGGCCGCTTTGTTCGACATCGTGCTGAAGCATGTTGCCGAACCCAAAATTGAAGCCGGCTCCTTCCGTCTGCTTGGCACACTTCTCGAAGCCAACCCTTACCTCGGCCGCATGGTCACGGGCCGCGTGTTTGCTGGTTCCGTGAAGCCCAACCAGCAGGTCAAGGTTTTGGATCGCGAAGGCAAGATCGTTGAGCAAGGCCGCATTTCAAAAATCCTCGCCTTCCGCGGGATTGAGCGCCAGCCGATCGATGAAGCCGAAGCCGGCGACATTGTCGCCATTGCGGGTCTCGAAAAATTCAACGTCGCCGACACGCTCTGCGCGATGGATGTGACTGAGCCTTTGCAGGCGCAGCCGATCGATCCGCCGACCCTGTCGATGACCTTCATGGTCAATGACAGCCCGCTCGCCGGCACTGAAGGTGACAAGGTGACGAGCCGCATGATCCGCGCTCGTCTCTACAAAGAAGCGGAAGGCAATGTCGCGCTGCGCGTTGAAGATTCACCGGGCGGTGACAGCTTCATCGTTTCGGGCCGCGGCGAATTGCAGCTTGGTATTCTGATTGAAACCATGCGCCGCGAAGGTTTTGAGCTCAGCATTTCGCGTCCGCGCGTTGTGTTCCAGCGGATGGAAGATGGCACTGTTCTCGAGCCCATCGAAGAAGTCGTCATCGACGTGGATGAAGAACATTCGGGCGTCGTTGTTCAGAAAATGGCTGAGCGCAAGGCAGATCTTTTGGAAATGCGTCCTTCGGGCGGCAACCGCCTGCGTCTCGTTTTCCATGCGCCAACACGTGGTCTGATTGGTTATCAGGGCGAATTGCTCACCGACACCAAGGGCACGGCGATCATGAATCGCCTGTTCCACGAATATGCGCCGCATAAGGGCGAAATTCAGGGTCGTCGCAATGGCGTGCTGATTTCCAACGAACAGGGTGAAGCAGTTGCCTATGCCATGTGGAAACTCGAAGATCGCGGCCCGATGATGATTGAGCCGGGCTGGAAAGTGTATCGCGGCATGATCGTTGGCGAGCATACCCGTGAAAATGATCTCGAGATCAACGTGCTCAAGGGCAAGCAGCTCACCAATATTCGTACGCAGAGCAAGGATGAAGCGGTGCGTCTGACCCCGCCCATCCGCATGACGCTCGAAAAGGCGCTGGCCTATATCGAAGATGATGAGCGCGTCGAAGTCACGCCGAAGTCGATCCGCCTGCGCAAGGGTCTTTTGGATCCGAATGATCGCAAGCGCGCTGAACGCTCAAAAGATGGGTCGATCTGATCGCCTCATCCGAAACAATAAAAAAGGCCGCTCTTTTGAGCGGCCTTTTCTTTTGGTGATCCTTACAAGGATCAATCCATCAACATGCGCTTCAAGAGTTCGAGCTCTTCATTGAGCTGACCGTCTTTATTCGCCAGACCTTCGATCTTGCGCACCGCATGAAGCACGGTCGTATGATCGCGGCCACCAAAGCGGCGGCCGATTTCCGGCAGCGAGCGCAGCGTCAGCACTTTTGCCAGATACATGGCGATTTGACGCGGACGCACCACAGTCGCTGTGCGACGTGAAGACAGAATATCAGCACGGCTCACATTGAAATGGGTCGCGACGAGTTTTTGAATGTCTTCAATCTTGACGCGCTTGGGTTCACGCGTGCGCACGAGATCACGGATCGCGGTTTCAGCCGTTTCAACCGTGAGCGGAGCACCTGTCAGTGTGACATGCGCGAGCAACCGATTGACCGCGCCATCGAGATCACGACCATTGGTCTGAATCGAACGAGCGACAAAAGTGACGACCGGAGCCGGCACTTCAAAGGTCGGCTGCGTAACGCGGGCGGCCGCGATGCGCGTTTCAAGAATTTTGATGCGCAGAGCTTCATCCAGCGAGCCCATTTCCACGCACAATCCGCCAGCCAGACGCGAGCGCACGCGCTCATCCAGGCTTTCGAGATCGGAAGGCGGACGATCAGCGGCAATCACCACCTGGCGACCGGCATCGATCAGCGCATTCAGCGTGTGGCAGAATTCCTGCTGAATCGACTTGCCCTGCAAGAATTGCACGTCATCGATAACGAGAACGTCGATCGCACGCAGCTTTTCCTTGAAAGCGATAGCTGTCTGCGCCTTAAGGGCGGAGACGAAGCCGTACATGAACTTTTCAGCCGTCAGATAAATGACGCGGCGGCCCGCTTCACTCGCGCAATGGGCGATGGCTTGAATGAGATGGGTCTTTCCAAGGCCAACCGAGGCGTGGATGTAGAGGGGATTATAGATCGGCGTCTCGGAGGCGGGGGCCTGCGCCACGCGCTGGGCAGCGGCATGGGCCAGCTGATTCGATTTGCCGACCAAGAAGCTCGTAAAGGTCAAGCGACGGTCGAGTGGCGACCCGCCCAGAGCCTCGCTTTCGAGATGTTTGGCATCGCGACCCGAAATTTCGATATCGCGGCGCGGCGTCAGGGCGCTCGGGGGGGCAAAAAGGGAAGACGTCGAGCGGGGAGCGGCTTCTTCTGCCCGGTGAGCCGGGGCTTCTGCCGCGCGCTGCTGCATAATGCGGCCGGATGTGCGCACCGCGATGCTCAACGATGCAATGCCCGGAAGTTCGGATGCCATCACCGTAATGATGCGATCCGTATAATGAGACTGGATCCAGCTCTTCAGAAACTTTGTGGGCACGGACAGACGCGCAACATCATCCTGCACTTCGTCCAGCTCCAAACGGCCGAACCAAGAGTTGAAGACGTCTTCGCCCACTTCAGCACGCAGGCGGCGGCAGACACGCTGCCAAGCTTCTGAATGATCCATAACGACCGTGGCGTCAGATTTTTCAGGAGCGAGAGACGCAGCCTGAACGGAATCGAGACGTGGCTTGAGCATCGATTTATTCTCAATCATGAAACGCCGAGACAAAGGCCTCGGAGGGGAAATGGAATGCGCAAAAACGCAGGCTAACACCGCTCAACTGTTGAGCGGAGAAATGGACCCTTTTCAGGTCAGTCCGTACACCATGCTGATTTTGCCATGCCGCTCCCGGGCAAAATGGCCGCCCATTTCATAGGACTTTTCACAACCTTCCACGCTCGAGACCTTAAGCGCAACAGAGCGGCCGAAGCCTTTATGTTCCGATGACGCTTTGAATTCTGTCTTCAGCGTAGAAGTCATGATGCCCCCTTCTGTGACGACGAGCCACAGGTCAAAATTTCAATTTTTTATAAGCTGTCGCTTATATGGGTCTGCTTGCAACAGACCAGTGACAAATCTCGTCAACGCGTCATCACCGCATCGAGTCACACCGTTCCGACTTATCGGTCCCTTCGGCGTAACTTCTTCTTTTCGGTGATTTTTTTCTACCTCGCGCCGAGCGGTCTTTGTCTAAACAAATCCTTACACAGCGCTCTCTGGCTCCGCAAGAAAATGCATTTTTCTTCTTTCTTGTTGGCTTTGCAAAAAGCTCGAAAGAAAAGAGAGAATCTGGATTGACGCGCATAAATGCTTGATTCTTGGGAGTTACGAAGTGCAATTGGATGACACTTCGATGTCATCACCGTGTTGCTTTTGACCGACTGCTGAACGCGCATTGCGCTTGTCAAGCGGCTCGATTCTTTCGCTGCATCACGCTTATCTAGCAAGTGCTTGAATCTCTTGGATTTCAGCTGTGCTAGCAAAGAACGCAAAAAGAAATAGTCGAAAGTGTGTCTCGTTCGCAATTCGCGTTTCAAAATGCAAAAAAGCCCGGCAGAGCCGGGCTTTCTTTGAATTCACGTCGCTCTTTTTTGAAGCAAACTTACTTCGCGAGAGCTTTCACACGCACTGTCAGGCGCGAGATTTTGCGCGATGCATTATTCTTGTGAAGGATGCCCTTTTGTGCGGCACGCATCACCAGCGGTTCAGCCTCAGAAAGAGCCGCCTGAGCGGCATTCGCGTCACCGGTCGCCAAAGCCTCTTCGACTTTGCGGACATAGGTGCGCATCTGGCTGCGACGCGTGCGGTTCACCGCGGTGCGACGCTCGATCTTGCGGACGGCCTTCTTGGCCGAGGAGGTATTCGCCATAAGTTTTCCTCGAAGGATCGGCCGCTTAAAAAGGAGCCGGAGAATTCTGGTCTACGGGGATCCCCGCAGAAGATGGGGGGATATAGACGGGAAGCCCGTCCCTCGTCAATGCGAGGAGAGCGAGAATCTGGCCTCTTGGGGCGGATTCAGCTCTTGAAGGCGGGCGGGCGCTTTTCGACAAAGGCCTGCATGCCTTCCTTTTGGTCGGGCGTGGCGAAAGTGGCGTAAAAAACCCGCCTTTCGAAGCGGATTCCCTCGCTTAATGTGGTCTCATAGGCCCGATTGATACATTCCTTGGCCATCATCACAGCCGGAAGCGACATGCCAGCGATGGCCTGAGCCACTTTAATGGCCTCAGGGATCAGGTCCGCAGCCGGGATCACGCGGGAGACGAGGCCAGCCCGCTCCGCCTCAGCTGCGTCCATCATGCGGCCCGTCAGGCACAGTTCCATAGCCTTGGACTTGCCTACCAGATGGGTCAGGCGCTGGGTTCCCCCGGCGCCAGGCAGGATACCAAGCTTGATCTCGGGCTGGCCGAATTTGGCATTGTCAGCCGCCAAGATGAAATCGCACATCATGGCGAGTTCCGAGCCGCCACCGAGGGCAAATCCGGCCACTGCGGCGATTACGGGCTTGCGCATCTGCGTGACGCGTTCCCATTGCGCGACAAAATCGCCGAGATAGCCATCCAGATAAGTGTTGGACTGCATTTCCTTCACATCGGCGCCCGCGGCAAAAGCCTTTTCGGAGCCGGTCAGAATAATGCAGCGGATCTCCTGCGCCGCTTCAGCCTCGTCGAGCGCGGCATTGAGATCTTTGATCAGCTGAACGGAGAGCGCGTTCAACGCCTCAGGGCGATTGAGACGGATGAGACGAACCGGACCATGCGTTTCGGTCAAAACAGTTTCATAGGCCATGGCGCGCGCTCCCCAAGATCAACCGCATGGCTAATGCAGGACGGCACAAATGAAAAGAGGCGCCGTTAAGGCGCCTCTCGACATAAGGATGATATATGCGCTCTCACAGACCTTCGAACAGCGCCGTTGAGAGATAACGCTCGGCGAAAGAAGGAATGATGATGACGATATTTTTTCCGGCCATTTCAGGACGGGCGCCGATTTCGAGAGCCGCTGCTACAGCAGCGCCCGATGAAATGCCAACCGGAATACCCTCCATGCGAGCGAGCTGACGCGCCGTATCAAACGCAGTCTGATTGCCCACCGTGACCACTTCATCAATCACTGAGCGATCGAGCACAGACGGCACAAAACCCGCGCCAATGCCTTGGATCTTATGAGGACCCGGTTGTCCGCCCGAAAGAACGGGAGAATCTTCCGGCTCAACAGCAATGACCTTCACAGACGGTTTATGCTGCTTCAAAACCTGACCAACGCCGGTGATTGTGCCACCCGTACCTACACCCGAAATAAGCACATCGACCGTGCCATTGGTGTCGTTCCAGATTTCTTCAGCTGTTGTTTTGCGATGAATTTCCGGATTGGCCGGATTTTCAAATTGCTGGGGAATGATCGCGCCCGGCGTGGAAGCAACGATTTCTTGCGCTTTAGCAATCGCGCCCTTCATGCCCTGTGCGGCAGGCGTGAGTTCCAATTGCGCGCCCAGCAATGCCAACATTTTGCGGCGCTCAATCGACATGCTTTCTGGCATAACAAGAATGAGTTTGTAGCCGCGCGCTGCGGCCACGAAAGCCAGCGCAATGCCGGTATTGCCGGAGGTCGGCTCGACGAGAACCGTGCGTGCCGGATCAATTTTTCCAGCCGCTTCGAGCGCGTCAATCATCGCGACGCCGATGCGGTCTTTCACGCTCGAAATCGGATTGAAAAATTCCAGCTTGGCGAGGAGGTTTGCCTTCACGCCGCGCTCTTTGGCGAGACGCTGCAAACGCACCAGAGGCGTGTCGCCAATGGTCGCAGTAATATTGTCATAGATACGGCCGCGGCCGGGACGAATGTTGCTCATCGGAGCGCTCCCTTCTGTCGATCTGTTGTTATTCTAAATTGATTTTACAGATCAGGTCGAGATTTTATTATTATTCCGATTTTAAATTGTGAAATCAGCCCCGGTGGTCATGTCTTCAAACACGCCCTTTTCACCGGATTCCCGGCAGAGGTCATCAACCGAAACAGCATCAAGCTCGGCCAGGAAATGCCGACCAGCCTTTTCAACGAGCGGATGGATGACCTGTTCAACCAGCTTGGAATCGGGCGCGGGATCAGCATCCTCCGCCCCGTCAGCCATGGCAGCGCGGACAATTTCGCCCGCCGTGATCCGGCGGCGTTCCTTGGCCAGCTCATAGCCGCCACGCGGCCCACGGACGCCTTTGAGGATGCCGGCCTTCACCAAAGCCTGCAGAAGCGTTTCCAGATGGCGGGGAGGCAGGTTGTGGCGCGCGGCCAGAGCTTTCGCCGCCACAGGCGTGGGGCGGGCGTGAAGGGCCACATCGACCACCGCGGCTATGGCCAGCTGGCTACGACGCGAGAGCAAGATCATCCGGAACTCCGTTGCGAATGCGAGACACCCGTCGACCCAAAGCCTCCGGCCCCGCGATCAGACGACGATAAATCATCTACCTCGACAAGGCGGGCTTGGACTACTGGGGCCACGATCATTTGAGCGATCCGGTCGCCCCGCACAATCTCGAACGGATCTGCGCCATGGTTGATCACGATGACGCCGATCTCGCCCCGATAATCGGCATCAATCGTGCCAGGCGTATTGACCAGCGTCACACCTTTTTTGAGTGCCAAACCAGAACGCGGACGGATCTGCGCCTCAAACCCTTCCGGCAATTCAATCGCAAGACCTGTGGGCACCAATTCACGGCTACCCGGCTCGATCACCAATGTGGTCTGCGGTGCGATGGCGGCTTGCAAATCAAGTCCCGCAGAGGACGCCGTTTGATAAGTCGGCAGCGGCAAATCCTTGCCATGCGGCAAACGCTTCACACGCACATCGACGCTCATGCCGCGCCACCTTTTTTGAGTAGATCCGCCAAAGTCGCAACAAGACGACGCGCGACTTCTTCCTTGTCGAGAAGAGGCCAGGATTCGACGCCCGACTTTGATACGAGATGAACTTCATTCTTCGAGCCGCCCATCACGCCGGTCTCTGGGCTGACATCATTGGCAATAATCAAATCGCATTTCTTGCGCGCCAACTTGTCTTGCGCATAGGCGATGACATTCTGTGTCTCGGCAGCAAAGCCGACGACCAGCTTCGGTCGTTGCACCGCCTGTCCCGCGACATGGGCAAGAATGTCCGGATTTTCAGCAAATTGTAAAACAGGCCCGCCAGATAGGGACTTTTTCATCTTCTGCGAGCCGGCATTTTCAACACGCCAATCAGCCACGGCTGCTGTGCCAATGAAAATATCAGCCGGCAGTGAAGCTTCAACAGCGGCGAGCATGTCGCGTGCTGTTTCAACATGACGCGTTTGAACACCAGCCGGATCAGCAATCGAAACCGGCCCGCTGATCAACACAACTTGCGCGCCCGCGCGCGCGGCTGCCTGCGCAATCGCATGACCTTGCTTTCCGGACGAGCGATTGGCGATGTAGCGCACCGGATCAATCGGCTCATGCGTCGGGCCAGATGTGATGACAATCTTGCGGCCAGCCAATGGCCCATAACCTGTCAGCGGAATCGTCGTTGAACCTGCGACCGCTTTTTCAATTGCCGCAACAATGTCGAGCGGCTCAACCATGCGGCCCGGTCCAAATTCACCGCAGGCCATTTCGCCATCAGCTGGGCCTGCAAACAAAACGCCATCAGCTTGCAATTGCGCGACGTTACGAGCGGTTGCCGGATGCAACCACATGCGCACATTCATAGCGGGTGCCATGAGCACTTTTTTGTCGGTCGCCAGCAAGAGAGTGGAGGCCAAATCATTGGCCAGACCATGGGCCGCTTTGGCCATCAAATCCGCGGTCGCCGGAGCCACAACCACAAGGTCGGCTGCGCGGGACAACTCTATGTGACCCATTTCCTCTTCTTCTGTGAGCGAGAACAGATCTTCGTGAACAGGCATGCCCGCGAGGCTTGCCACGGAAAGAGGGGTGACAAATTGCTTGCCGGCCGCTGTGAGAACGGGGCGCACGCTAGCCCCGCGTTCACGCAGGCGGCGAATGAGATCAAGCGCCTTATAGGCGGCGATGCCGCCACCAATGATGAGGAGAATCCGCTTTCCGGTCAGGGTCATGATCTCGTCCCCTTCAAGCTCACCGCAGCCACAGACCAAGCGCCAACACGATCACAATGGCCCAAAGCGCGACATGGCCCAAACGCGCGCGGCGCGCCTCGGCACGACCGATGCGCTCCACTGTCGGCCCCGACAGATCGAACCCGTCCGCTGCCAATTTTTCAAGTTTCTCGACCAGCCGCTCGCCGCGGATCAGCACATTCGGCAAATCATTGGCAAAACGCGCGATGGAGGAGAGATGACGCCCGAGATCTTCGATTTTACCGCGGGGCCCAAGATTTTCTTCAATCCAAGACCGCACCACAGGCTCAGCAGTCGACCAGAGGTTTAGATGCGGGTCGAGTGTGCGGCCCACGCCCTCAACAACCACCATGGTCTTTTGCAACATCACCAGCTCCGTGCGCGTCTTCATTTCGAAGATCGCCGTGATCTCGAAAAGCAGCGTCAGCAGCTTAGCCATGGAGATCTGGTCGGCCGTGCGTGCATGAATCGGCTCGCCAATCGCACGCACGGCTTGCGCAAAGTCATCAATGCTGAATGTCTCGGGCACATAGCCCGCTTCAAAATGCACTTCCGCTACGCGGCGATAATTACGCGTGATGAAACCATAGAGAATCTCAGCCAGGAAACGACGCTCCTTCGGACCAAGACGCCCCGTAATGCCAAAATCCACAGCGACCAGACGACCCTGCGGATCGATGAAGAGATTGCCCTGGTGCATGTCGGCATGGAAAAAGCCGTCGCGCAAAGCGTGCTGCAAGAAAGACTGAATGACGATACGGCCAAGACGCGGCAAATCATGACCTGCGCGCTTCAGCGCCTCAAGATCGGTCAGCGGAATCCCATCGATCCACTCAAGCGTCAGAACTTCCTTGGTCGTGCGATCCCAATCAACGCTGGGAATTCTGAAGTCCGGATCATCCGCAACATTTTCAGCAAATTCGGAAGCCGCGGCCGCTTCAAGACGGAAATCCATCTCCATACGGACCGAGCGTTCAAGCGTATCGACCACTTCAACAGGACGCAGACGATCCGCGCCGCTAAAATGCTCTTGAGCGAAATAGGCCGCCGCATACATATCCGACAGATCGCGCGCAAAACGCGATTGAACGCCCGGACGCAGCACTTTCACCGCAACATCACGCTCGCCATGAATGTCTTTCACGCGCGCGCGGTGCACTTGCGCAATGGAGGCTGCCGCCACTGACGGACCGAACTCCGTATAGACTTCGTTGAGTGGGCGGCCGAAAGCAGCTGATATTTGCGCTTCGGCAACCTCTTGCGGAAACGGCTCCATGCGATCTTGCAAAAATTCAAGATCACGCACCACCGCAGGGCCAACCACGTCAGGCCGCGTGGCAAGAAATTGTCCGAGCTTCACATAAGACGGGCCAAGGCGACTGATCGCCACAGCCAACCGCGCCGTCTGTGACGCAGAACCACCGCGTGCAACAAGTCGCGCCAAAGCCAAAGGCAGGCGCGCTGTTGGCGGCAGCATGGCTGGATCAACATTGGAAAACACGCCCTCTCGCGCGAGCACAAAACCCGCGCGACCCAAGCGCCAAAGATGACCAAGCGTCCCAAAGAAAGCCATGTTTTAGAGCTTCCATCCCGAGTGGATTGCCACCACGCCACCGGTGAGGCGCGTGTAAGAAGCTCTCTTGAATCCGGCTTCTTCAATCATATCGCGGAAGACTTCCGGATGCGGAAACTTGCGAATGGATTCGACAAGATAGCGATAAGGATGGCCGTCACCAGTGATGACTTTGCCCATCGCTGGAATGGCTGTGAAGGAATAAGACTCATAAATCTTGTCGAGGCCAGGAATATCGACGCTCGAAAACTCGAGGCAGAGAAAACGACCGCCCCGCTTCAACACGCGATAGGCTTCAGCCAAAGCGCGCTCAATGCGCGGCACGTTGCGAATGCCAAAAGCAATCGTATAAGCGTCAAAAGTTTTATCGGGCAGTGGTAATTCTTCCGCATTGGCCTCAACAAAACGCAGCTGATCGCGGTATGGACGCTGCGCCGCGCGCTCTTCGCCCACGCGCAACATTTCGCCATTGATGTCGAGGATGGTCACCTGCGTCTGCGGACCACCAGCTTCCGCCACACGGAACGCGACGTCACCCGTGCCGCCCGCCACATCAAGATGCTGAAATGGGCGGTTACGCGGCGGTTTCACCATGGACACGAGCACGTCTTTCCAGGCCCGATGGAGGCCTGCCGACATGAAATCATTCATCAGGTCATAGCGATCGGCGACCTTGTGAAAGACATCGTCCACGAGGGCCTGCTTCTGGCCGAGGCGCACGGTGGAGAAACCGAAATGGGTCTCGTCGTCAGGGCGTGGGGCGGAAGAAGATGCTTGAACCATAAAAGAACTCCAGAGCGGCCGGGACCATAGCGCGACATCTCCGGATTGGCCATGTAGGATTATCGCCTGATAGCAAAGCAGAATGAGAGTGCTTAACGCCAATGCCTGAACTGCCAGAGGTCGAGACCGTTCGACGGGGACTTGAGCCCGCCATGGCGGGTCAAATGATCACGAAGGTGGAGCAGCGCCGACCGGACCTGCGCTTCCCGCTGCCGGAGCACTTTGCCGACCGTCTCAAGGGCCGCACCATCACGGGCCTCTCGCGCCGGGCCAAATATCTGCTCCTCCACCTCGATGATGGCGTGGACCTGGTCTGCCATCTGGGCATGAGCGGGTCTTTTCGGGTGGAAGAGGGCTCTAAAAGCCGCACGCCGGGCGATTTCCATTATGAGCGGTCGAAAGCCGCGGCCCATGACCATATCGTCCTGCACCTCTCCTCGGGCGCCCACGTTACCTATAATGATCCCCGCCGTTTCGGATTTATGGACCTCATCCCGCAGGCGGAACTGGCCGACCACCCGTTTTTCCGCGGGCTCGGGCTGGAGCCCTTGGGCAATGAGCTCGACGGCGCGCATCTGGCAGCCCTGTTCAAGGGCCGGAAAGCACCCCTCAAGGCCGCCTTACTCGACCAGCGGCTAATTGCGGGTCTGGGTAATATTTATGTCTGCGAGAGCCTCCATATGGCGGGCCTCTCACCCAAGCGGGCGGCTGGAACTTTGGCGAAAAAGTCGGGTGCGCCAACGGCTGGAGCGGAACGACTAGCCGCCGACATCCGCCTCGTTTTGGAAGATGCGGTCCGTGCGGGCGGCTCGTCCCTGCGCGACCATCGCCAGACGGATGGGTCGCTCGGCTATTTCCAGCACAATTTCCGTGTCTATGACCGCGAAGGCGAAACCTGCCCCACCAAAGACTGCGGGGGCACTGTTCGCAGAATTGTGCAAAGCGGGCGCTCGACCTTCTACTGCCCGAAATGCCAAAAATAAGCTAAGACAAAGAACCAATGAGCCGGGCTACCGGCCGAAAAGAAACCCGGGAGGAAATGATGAAGCTCACGTCTCTTGTATCGCTGGCGGCTCTGCTCGCGGCATCCTCGGCACAGGCCGACACCGTGGCAGATTTCTATCGCGGCAAGAACGTCAATGTGCTGATCGGTGTCGCTGTAGGCGGCGAATATGATCTGCATGCACGCATCGTCTCCCGCTATATCGGCAAATATATTCCCGGCAATCCTGCTGTTGTGCCCCAGAACATGACAGGTGCCGGCGGATTGAAAATGGCGAATTACCTCTACGAAGTCGCCACACGCGATGGCACCAATATCGGCATGATCGCCAATACATTTCCGGCCATGCAGGCCGCTGGTGTGAAGGGCGTCATGTTTGACGCCAACCAATTCAACTGGATCGGCTCGATCTGCCCGACCGTTGAAACCATGACGATGTGGAAAACCACTGGCGTGAAGTCCATTGAGGATGCGCGCAACAAGGAAGTGATTGTCGGCGCAACAGGTCGTGGCGCCATCACCTATATGTTCCCTGCCATGCTGAATGAATTTGCAGGCACCAAATTCAAAATCGTCACGGGCTATCCGGGCGGCAATGATGTCAATCTCGCCATGGAACGCGGCGAAGTCGGTGCGCGCAACAACACTTGGTCGAGCTGGAAAGTGACCAAGCCGAATTGGCTCGCCAACAAAGACATTACCGTCATCGTCCAGGCAGGCCCGAAGGCCCCTGACTTGCCGAATGTTCCGTCCATCGAAGACGTCATCCCCGATCCGGATAATCGCAAGATTGTTGAGCTTCTCGTCTCAGGTACTTTGCTTGGCCGCCCTCTCGCCACAACACCCGGCGTGCATACCGAGCGCGTGAAAGCTTTGCGTGACGCTTTCGATGCGGTGATGAAAGATCCCGAATTCCTCAAAGAAGTGGCTGCGGCCAATATCGAGGTTGATCCGGTCCGCGGCGAAAAAATGCAAGAAGTCGTCAAACGCGTTTTGGCGACGCCAAAACATCTTGCGGAAAGAGCCCGCGATCTCATCGAATAAAAGAAGGGCGGGTTCAACCCGCCCTTTTTTATTTTCCCGTCTTCACACGCGTCCATTCGCGCGTCACGACACGCTGCGTTTGCGCATCATAAGGTGTGATGGTGAAGAGACGCGCCATTGTCGCTTCGTCCGGATAAATAGCGGGATTTTCAAGCACGCTCTTTTCAACAAAGGGCTTTGAAGCCAGAACGCCATTCGCATAATTGGTGATACTGCTATTGCGCGCAGCCACTTGCGGTCGCAACATAAAGTCAATGAAAGCATAAGCTTCA
Source organism: Beijerinckiaceae bacterium (assembly GCA_947453155.1). Lineage (GTDB taxonomy): Bacteria > Pseudomonadota > Alphaproteobacteria > Rhizobiales > Beijerinckiaceae > Terripilifer. The sequence continues at coordinate 33,091 of CANGFE010000003.1, forward strand.
TTCACATGCGGTGCGTCTTTCGGAATGGCAAATGAATCGAAGGTCATGAGCGTGCCTTCTTTCGGGATCGTGTAATTGATCTTAATCCCGTTCTTCGCATCCTCAGCACGGCTGCGCGCCTGGAATGTGTCGCCAGCCCAACCAATCGCCAGACAAATGTCACCATTGGCCAGCGCATTGATATATTCGGATGAATGAAATTTCTTGATGTAAGGGCGCACCTGCGAAATCAGGGCAGCGGCTTTGCGGATATCCTCCGCTTTTTTGGAATCAGGATTTAGACCCAGATAACGAAGCGAAACGGAGATTAAATCCTCGGGGCTGTCGAGAAAATAAACGCCGCAATCAGCGACCTTCTTGATCAGTTCGGGTTTGAAAACGATATCCCATGTATCGACGCGCTGATCACCAAGACGCTGCTTCAGCTTGTCGACATTGTAAGAGAGACCCGTCGTGTACCACATATAGGTCACTGCATGTTTGTTGCCCGGATCATAAACGGCCAAACGTGCGGTGACTTCTGGCCAGAGCCCCTTCGTATTGGGAATCTTGCTCATCTCCAGCGGCTGAAAAATGCCGGCTTGAATCTGGCGCTGCAAAAATGTGCCCGAGGGCACCACAATGTCATATCCCGTCTTGCCAGCCAGCAATTTCGCTTCGAGCATTTCATTGGAATCATAGGTATCATAGACGACTTTGATTCCGGTCTCGTGGGTAAAATCGTCGAGCAATTTCACATCGATATAATCTGTCCAATTATAGACATTGACGACGCGCTCTTGTGCGCTCACAGGCTGAAAACATGCAGCACTCAACAAACAGGCAGTGAGAAAGCGCTTCATCATGGGAGCTATCCTCATTTCTTGCCGATGGCACGCGCCAGCCGCGTCAGGCCTTCGTCCAATGTTTCATCATTCTTGGCAAAGCAAAGGCGGATCACGTTCTTCACCGGATTCTGCGCATAAAAAGCGGAGACGGGAATAGCCGCAACCTTGTGATCAACAACCAGCTTTTTGCAAAATTCAAAATCATCCGTCGCGCCGAGGCTCGATATATCGATGTTCAAGAAATATGTGCCTTGGCTTGGAATCACATCAAATCCCAATGCGCGCAAACCATCTGTCAGACGATCGCGGCTCTTCTGGAACGTATCGCGCATATTTTTGAAATAGGCAGCGTCTTTCATCAGACCATAGGCGACCGCTACTTGAAGATTGGGCGGCGTTGTGAAAGTCAAAAATTGATGGGCCTTTGAGACTACGCGCAGCAGATCGGGGGCCGCGACAACAAGGCCAACTTTCCAACCAGTCAGCGAAAACATCTTTCCGGCAGAGCCCACTTTGATGGTGCGCTCCCGCATGCCCGGAATGGACATGAGCGGCACATGGTGGTGGCCCTCAAAAACCACATGCTCCCAGACTTCATCGCTGATGCAAATGGCATCAAATTTGATGCAATAAGCCGCAAGCATTTCGAGCAGCGGGCGCGGCAGAACAGTGCCTGTTGGATTCAATGGCGTGTTGATCAGGACAGCTTTTGTTTTGGGGCTGAAAACCGCATCTAGGTCTTCTTGCGTGAAATGCCAATGCGGCGGCTTCAACGTCACGAGCTTGGGGATGCCGCCCGCCAGTTTCACCATCGGCAGATAGGAATCATAAACCGGCTGGAAGAGCACAACCTCGTCACCCGGTTTGACGGTTGCGAGAATGGCAGCGGTCAGGGCTTCGGTCGCGCCCGATGTGACCATCGTCTCGCGTTGCGCATCAATGGTCAGCCCGTGAAAGCGTCCGTAATGGTTGGCAATAGCATCGCGTAGCTCCGGAATACCCATCATCGACGGATATTGATTGTAGCCGGAGAGAGAGGCCTCTGCCGCCTTCTGCCGCACATCTTCGGGGCCCGGATCGTCAGGAAAACCCTGCCCGAGATTGATGGCCTGATGCTCGCGCGCGAGCGAGGACATCATTTCAAAAATGGTGGTGGGAAGATCAGCAAAAAGCGGGTTCATCGGGCCGGTCGCCGTCCTCAAAAGCCTGACTCTGCAAGCTTCCTAGCACGGGTTTTCAGCATCTAGAAGATCAAGACGCCTTCAGAGGCGACTTGCCTGTGAGGGTCAGCGCGGCGCTCGCTTGGCGAGAATACGCTGCAACGTACGCCGATGCATATTGAGGCGGCGTGCTGTTTCGGAAACATTCCGGCCGCACAATTCATAAATGCGCTGGATATGCTCCCAGCGCACACGATCCGCCGACATGGGGTTTTCGGGCAGCTCCGCCTTGTCATGCTGGATGGCCATGAGCGCATTATAAATTTCATCCGCATCAGCGGGCTTGGCGAGATAATCAAAGGCACCAAGTTTCACCGCCGTCACTGCGGTGGCGATATTTCCATAGCCGGTGAGAATAATGCCACGCGAGTCTGGACGAAGCGCTTTGAGCTCGGAAATAATATCGAGCCCGTTACCATCACCAAGGCGCATATCAACCACCGCAAAAGCCGGTGCGGTGCGACGAATCGTGGCCAGACCTTCTGCCACAGAATCAACGGCGGTGACTTGAAAGCCTCGGCTCTCCATCGCGCGGGTCAGGCGCGTCAGAAAAGGGCGATCATCATCAGCAAGCAACAAGGAGCGATCCTCGAAGCCTGCCAATTCGCTGCTCACATCTGCCGTCTTGATCAGATCATTCATGGTTCAACCCTTGGCCTGTCTCTGGATATAGGCCTCGATCAGTGTTTTTTCATCATCCGTCTTCGTGCCAGACTCATTTGGTTCAAAGAGATGGCGCGGCCAAACGACGCTGATCCGGGCCCCCGTCTCTGGCGAGGGGCGATTGGAAACTGCCACGCTTGCGCCAGATCGTTCCAACAACGTTTTCGCGATGAAGAGGCCAAGACCCAGACCGCCTTCTTCGGATTTGGCGCGCCGATCAGGTCCGCGGGTGGAAATATAAGGATCTCCCAAGCGCGCCAAAACTTCCGGCCTGAATCCGGGGCCATCATCTTCAATAGTGAGGCGCACTTGCGCAGACCCCCAACGGATGATGATCGCAACACGCGTTGTCGCAAAATCTATCGCATTCTCAACGAGATTCCCGAGCCCATAAAGAATGCCCGGATTGCGTTGACACACCGGTTCAACACCATCGCCCGATTTTGAAATATCGATGCTGACACCAAAATCCCTCTGGGGCGCAACCACCTCTTCGACAAGGTGCGACAATGTCATGCGATCCAGCATGCTGGCGCTGTCATTGCCCAGAGAGGCCAATTTCCCAAGAATCGTCCGACAGCGCTGAACCTCTTGCGCGAGCAAAGCCACATCGGCGGCGGCTTCGCCATCTGCGGGCAAAAGCTTGGCAAGATCTTTGACAACGAGCGTGATTGTGGCGAGCGGCGTCCCCAATTCATGCGCGGCGGCGGCTGCAAGCCCGTCAAGCTGGGTGAGGTGTTGCTCACGCGCCAGAACCAACTCTGTTGCCGCCAAAGCATCCGACAGGCGACGCGCTTCATCGGCCACACGCGCCGCGTATATGCCAATGAACGCCGTACCCAGCACAATGGCGATCCAGATTCCGGCCACATAAAGGGTTGGCAAGGTCAGGGGCTGGCCCGCCATCCAGGGCAGCGGATAGTGAAAAACCGTCAAGTGGCTAGCGAGAGCCACGACGAGCCCGCCCAGCAGCAGGGTCGCCGTCGCCGTCAGAGACACCGCCGCGATCATAACCGGGGCCAGGAAGAGCATGGCGAAGGGGTTTTGCAGCCCGCCGGTCAGATAGAGCAGGCCAGAGAGTTGCAAAACGTCATAGCAGAGCAGGAAAAGGGCGAGCCTATCCCCGAGCCGATAGCTTGCAGAAAACCGGAGGCGGAGCCCGATATTAAGCCAAGCGGAGGCAGAAATCGCGACAAAACAAAGACCTAGCGGCAAGGCGAAGCCGAGCCCGAAATAGGTCGTGAGGATGGCCAAGAGCTGTCCGGCCACGGCCAGCCAGCGTAATCGGACGATCGTATCGACCCTGAGCCGCCGCGCACGTCCACCAAGGTTCAGGTCAGCTAAATCTCGCATGATCAATAAACTAGGGCCGAACCAGCGATCCGACCAGCCGGGAAAAGGCCGTCTTGTGCTTTTTGTGCACTTGCACAATAACCCGACAAGCTTATGTTGCAGAGAGACTTTTCGCCTTGAACGCTCATAACGCCAAGGCGTTGGCCGTGCCTCCTCCTCATACCGAGGGTTACCGGATGAACCGCTTCTCCTATCACATGTATGAGATGGCCCACGCGGCTCTCGTTCCGGCCCGCGCTGTCTCAGACGCGACGCGGCTCCTCTTCAAGAGCCCGGTTAACCCCCTTGCGCACACGCCCTTCGGCCGCAATATGGCAGCATCTGCTGAATTGTTTGAGCGATTGACGCGTCGCTATGGCAAGCCAACGTTCGGTCTCGACACAACCAGTGTGAACGGTGTCACGGTCGCTGTCACAGAAGAGATCGTTTGGGAAAAGCCTTTCGGTCGCCTGATCCATTTCTCCCGCGCTGCACAATTAGCAAAGCCGCAACCGAGCCTACTAATCGTTGCGCCGCTTTCGGGACATTACGCAACCTTGCTGCGCGGAACGGTCGAAGCCTTTCTGCCGCACTATGAAGTCTACATCACGGACTGGGCGGATGCCCGCATGGTGCCGTTGAGCGCCGGTTCGTTCGATCTCGATGATTACATTGATTATCTGATCGAAATTTATCAGTTCCTCGGCAAAGACATCAAAGGTGCGGGCCTGCATACGCTTGGCGTCTGCCAGCCCTCCGTGCCTCTGATTGCGGCCGTCGCGCGCATGGAAGCGGAAAATCATCCGCTCGCGCCGGCATCCATGACGCTGATGGGCGGGCCGATTGATACACGCCGCAGCCCGACAGCGGTGAATGCGCTGGCGCAAGAGCGCGGAACAGAATGGTTCCGCCGCAATTGCATCTTCAGCGTGCCCTTCCCCTATCCGGGCTTTGGCCGCCAGGTCTATCCGGGCTTCCTGCAGCTTTCGGGCTTTATGGCCATGAACATGGATCGCCATGTGAATGCCCATGTCGAAATGTTCAATCATCTGGTCAAGGGCGACGGCGATTCCGCCGAAAAGCACCGCGACTTCTACGATGAATATATGGCCGTGATGGACCTCTCGGCAGACTATTATTTGCAGACAATCGAAAACGTCTTCGTGCAACATTCTCTGCCCAAGGGTGAAATGAAGCACCGTGGCAAGCCGGTTGATCTGACTGCCATCCACCGCACAGGTCTGATGACCGTGGAAGGCGAAAAAGACGATATTTCGGGCGTCGGCCAGACCTATGCCGCGCAAGAGCTCTGCGTGAACATCCCCGCAGAGCGGAAGGTTCACTACCTTCAAAATGGCGTTGGCCATTACGGCGTGTTCAACGGCTCACGTTTCCGCTCGGAAATTGCGCCGCGCATCCGTGATTTCATCGCCAATCTTGAGCAGGATGCGGCGCGCGACACCAAAGGCGCGAAGCTGAAACTGGCCGCCTCTAACGGCTGATTGCTTTTATGCCTCTGGTCGAGGGCTGCTGGAATCAGCTAGATTCCGGTCCACATGCTGCGTCTATTTCGCCGAGATCCGACACCTCTTCCTGACCATCTGGACGTTGTCCATGAAGGCGCCTCCTATCGCGTGCTTTTGAAACGCGTGCTGACCGCGCGTCGCTTTACCCTGCGCGTTCGCAATGCCACGCGCGATGTGATCATCACTTTGCCAAAGCGCGGCTCGTTGTCTGCAGCACAAGACTTTGCCCAGCGACATGCAGCTTGGATTGCAGCGCGCTTGCACCGCCTTCCGCAAGCGGTTCCCTTTGAACACGGTTCGCGCTTTCCTTTCAGAGGCGAGGAGCTGGTAATCGAACATATTGATCGCTTACGCGGTGGCGTCGAAGTTTGCGCAGAAGAAAAACTTTTGCGTGTCTCGTGCAGCAGCGAGCATCTTTCGCGCCGGGTTCATGACCATCTCAAAAGTGAAGCGCGCAAAGATTTGGAAGCTGCAGTCAAAGCACATTGCACGACGCTTGGTTTTGCCCCGCGCAAAGTTTCCTTGCGCGATACGACAAGCCGATGGGGCTCATGTTCAGCCAGTGGCTCTTTGAATTTTTCATGGCGGCTGATTATGGCGCCACCTTTCGTGCTGGATTATCTCGCAGCCCATGAAGTGGCTCATCTCGTCCATATGGATCATTCAGATAAGTTTTGGGCCGTTACAAAAAAACTCGCGCCGCGCACAGACCACGCGGAAGCTTGGCTTTATGCGCATGGATCATCGCTGCACCGTTATGGTGCCGATGATGAGTTGCGAATAAAAGTGAAATAGGCGGGCTTGCGCCCCTCGCGAAAAGCCTTGGCCTCATAACGCGTGCTTGGCCAATGTTCCCAAGCGTCTTGCCAAGGCCGCGCGCCGGTTTGTGCTTCTTGCCACGTCCACTGCGATGATTTCAAAACGCGGGCAAGAACCCAGCCCGCATAATCATCGATGTCTGTAGCAAAGCGGAAAACGGAACCCGGTTTCAACACGCGGGCAATTTCTGAAATATTCTGCTCGGAGAGAAAACGGCGTTTGCGCTGGCGCCATTTCGGCCAAGGATCGGGATAAAGAACATCCACCCGCGTCAAACAGGCTTCAGGAAGATGCAGCAAAACTTCACGCGCGTCGCCATGGTGCAGACGAATATTGGTGAGCTCTTTCTCTTCAATCTGCGACAGCAGTTTTGCTACGCCATTGATGAAAGGCTCACAGCCAATATAGCCAATGTCCCGATGGCGGTCGGCTTCATGAACCAGATGTTCTGCGCCACCAAAGCCTATTTCCATGCGATATTCCTCACGCTTTTCAAAGAAAAGCGCGGCGGGCTCAATCAGGTTTGAGCAATCGATGGAAAGTTGCGGAAGTGTCTCTGATACAAGCCCCGCTTGATAGGTGCGGAGCTTCTTGCCTTTGCGGCGGCCGTAAAGTGTGCGGTTGATTGGACCGGTTGAACCGGCAGCCTCATCCGCACACATGTTTTGTCCTCTTAAAAGGCGATCTTAGAAACGGCTCTTCAGCGCGTCGACAAGATCGGTCTTTTCCCATGAGAAGCCACCGTCTGCATCCGGCGTACGACCGAAGTGGCCATAGGCAGACGTGCGAGCATAAATGGGACGATTGAGCTGCAGATGCTCGCGGATGCCGCGCGGCGTCAGCTTCATCACATCACGCAGCACTTCTTCGAGCTTGGCAGGATCGACTTTGCCTGTGTCATAGAGATCAGCATAAATCGACAGCGGCTCAGCAACGCCAATCGCGTAAGCGAGCTGAATGCTGCAACGATCTGCGAGACCTGCGGCTACGACGTTCTTGGCGAGATAGCGTGCCGCATAAGCAGCCGAACGGTCGACCTTGGTCGGATCCTTGCCGGAGAAAGCGCCGCCGCCGTGAGGGGCTGCGCCACCATAAGTGTCGACAATGATTTTGCGGCCGGTCAGGCCTGTGTCGCCATCAGGGCCACCAATATAGAACTTACCCGTGGGATTGATGTGCCACTGGGTATTCTTGGTGATCCAACCAGCCGGCAGGGCCTTTTCAACATGCGGGCGCACAATGTCGGAAATCTGCTGCGAGGTCAGATCTTCCTTCACATGCTGATGCGACACGACGATCTGGGTTGCTTCAACAGGCTTGCCATTTTCATAGCGGATTGTGACTTGGCTCTTGGCATCTGGGCCCAGATGCTTTTCGGCACCCGAGCGGCGCGCTTCGGAGAGAAGCTGCAAAATCTTGTGCGAATAATAGATCGGAGCCGGCATGAGTTCCGGTGTTTCGCGGCAGGCATAACCAAACATAATGCCTTGGTCGCCTGCGCCTTCGTCCTTGTTGCTCCCAGAGTCGACGCCCTGTGCAATATCGACAGACTGCGCATGCAGCAGAACTTCAATATTGGCACGCTCCCAATGGAAGCCGTCCTGCTCATAGCCAATGTCGCGGATAGCCTGACGGGCCAGATGGATGATCGTATCTTCGGTAAAGACGGGACCACGGACTTCGCCGGCAATCACGACGCGATTGGTTGTCGCCAGCGTCTCGCAGGCCACACGAATGTCATAGGGATTGATACCCGCTTTCGCGCCTTCACGAAAAAACAGGTCGACCACTTCATCTGAAATGCGGTCGCAGACCTTGTCCGGATGACCTTCGGAAACCGACTCGCTGGTGAACAAATAATTCTGTCTGGTCACACTCATCTCCGCTGGTCGCGTGAAGAAGCAAGGGCTGATCGGACCACCCGATTCATCCCTCTTTGGGGCGGAAACTTGTGCCATTGAGCGTTCGTCAGGTCAAGCCAGACCGGATGTTTTGTTCTTTTTAAAGAACGATCAGGCCGAGCTTTCTGCGGCGGTCTCGTCTATTCCACCCGACTGGCTGTTGGCAATTTGCACAATGAGATCGACCAGTCTTTTGCGGATTTTGGCATCCGTGATTTTGGCAAAGGCGCGATTGAGCTGAAGGCCTTCGGCCGTTGTCACAAGATCGGGAACGAAAGTCCGGGAGCCATCGGCAAATCCGGACAGGTCGCCCAAAATCTCGGACGTGCCCTCAAAGAAATAAGACGGCGGCACATCCAAAATTTTGGCGATGGCCTGCAAGCGGCTCGCGCCGATGCGGTTTGTGCCCTTTTCGTATTTTTGCACTTGCTGGAAGGTCAGCCCGAGGGCGAGGCCCAATTTCTCTTGCGTCATGCCGAGAATGGCGCGGCGCATCCGGACACGGCTGCCAACATGTTGATCAATGGGATTCGGCGGTTTGGTCACTCGCAATGTCTCCACGCTCGAAACCTGAACGGTGCCGCTTTCCGTTCAAACTTAAGCAATTCATAAAGCAATGCGTACTTGTAACGCTTCGTCAAAGCTGAGGGCAAGAGAGCCAATCAGCAACTTACGCTTGTGCTTAACGCCGCCAGCGTAGGCCAAGCAAAATTAGAAGACCAAAGAGTGCCAAAGAGAATGGCGCCAAAAATGGGAATTGAATTGCAAGTGGCGGTGTGATCGCAAGCGGCAAACGCGCGTCCAGAACGCCTTCCGTTCCGAGAGCTAGCTGATCAATAGTGCGTCCATAAGAGTCGATGATAGCTGATATTCCCGTGTTCGCTGCGCGAAGAAATGGCAAACCACTCTCGATGCTGCGCAAGCGCGCTTGAGCCAAGTGCTGATAGGGACCGAAGGTCGGGCCAAACCATCCATCATTGGTCACATTGACGATCAGGCCTGCGGAATTTCGCAAATCCGACGACAGAGATTCCGGAAAAATGGCTTCATAACAGACCAGTGGAAAAGCCTGTGGAAGGCCAGGAACCTGCAAAAGCTTACGCGTCACACCCGGCTCAAAGCCGCCGGGAATATGCACAAATTGGCGCAGACCGATTTTTTCGAGAAGACCCGAGAGCGGCAAATATTCGCCAAAGGGGACGAGATGAACTTTGTCATAGGTATCAGCAATCATCCCCGATGACGTCAGCACCTGGATCGAATTGTAATAAGAGACTTTGCGAATTTCACCCGGATAGGCCGAGCCAATCGTTTCAGCTCGCGCCGATCCAGTGATCAAAACGCTGCGCCCCAGAGATTGTGCAATACGGGACAAAGCTTCCGGATCACGCGACAAAATGAAGGGGAAGGGTGATTCTGGCCAGATCACATGCGTGATGTCGGAGAGACCATTTGGTGCTAGCGCACTCTTGCGAGCGGTGAGCGCGATGTAGTGAGCCAGAATCTGCTCTTTATTCTCCGGCCGAAATTTATCATCCTGCGGCGTATTGGGTTGCATGATGCGAATGCGTAGAGCCGGATGATATTCGTCAGGCGCGCTCCAAAGGCGCAAACTTCCAAAAAGAGTGATCGCCACAAAAAGCGCGCAAGCAGCGACAAAAGCGGATGACGAACGCCGCGCAGATTTACGGCCCGCCAAGACAGCCGGACTTGCGAAGATAAAGACAGCGAGAAAAGTCAGTCCATGTAAGCCGACAAGGCTCGCCACTTGTGCCAGCAAAAGATTGCCGCCCAATGCCATGCCAAATGTGTTCCACGGAAATCCCGTAAACAGCGTCCCGCGTAACCATTCGCTCACGCCAAGCGCGATCGCAAGCGCAAGAATTCGTGCGGAGCCATCTGACCAAAGCAAACGCGCAAAGACAAATCCAATGGCGGTGAAACAAGCCAGAATGGCCGGCAGTCCTGCGACCCCAAAGGGCAAAGCCCAAGCAAATTCTTCCGCCTCTACGAGAAAGGCGGCGCCCAGCCACCAAAGGCTTGCCACAAAATAGCCAAAGCCCAAACACCAACCGATTAAAGCCGCTTGTTTCAGCGCAGATGTATCAAGCCAGAAAGAATGAAAGCGTTTTGCAGGCTCAAGTCCATCCAAAAGCCAAACCGACACAACCAGCGGAATGGCGACAGCAGGAAAAAAATGAATGGGCGCTAGCGCCAGCGCACCCGCAATGCCCGCGCAAAAAGCAATGACATTGCGCCGCCAACCGTAAGACAATGTGATGGCGTGAACCAGCGACAGCATGAGGCTCCGATCAGGCTATTTGCCCTGAGCTGAAACTGGTTGCGAAAGAAGAGTTACGCGAATGCGCTTCAAGCGACGACGATCGGCATCGAGCACGTCAAAGCGAGCTAAATCTTCCGCTTCAAACGTTTCACCGCGCGCCAAGACACGTCCTGCCAACGTTGTCACGAGGCCGCCCAGAGTCTCAACTTTTTCTTCGCCACTCATGGCAACGAAATCAAAAGCCAAGGCCTCGCCTAAATCCTGAAGGCTGGCGCGTGCGTCAACGAGCCAAGTCCCATCGCTCTGAACATCAATGCGGGGGCTGTCATCCTCATCATGCTCGTCTTCAATATCGCCGACGATCATTTCGACAATATCTTCAATCGAGGCCAGGCCATCCGTGCCGCCATATTCATCAATAACCAGTGCCATATGCGTGCGGGTCGATTGCATCTTCACCAGGAGATCAAGGGCCGGCATGGAGGGTGGCACAAAGAGAACGGAGCGAATGATCCCCGCTTTGGACAAAGGCAAAGACAGATCCAGTTCACCAAGGCCACGTAGGCGCATGACTGCATCACGCTTGGACGAGGGTTCACTTTTGGCGCCGCGACCTTTCCAGAAATCTTCAGCTGCAGCGGCAATATAATCGACGAAATCGCGGATATGGACCATGCCGCGTGGGTCGTCGAGAGATTCCCCATGCACGGGCAGGCGCGAATGACCCGCTGTCCGAAAGACCGACAAAACATCAGCCAGAGAATCTTCAATGCCGACCGCAATAATATCCGCGCGCGGCACCATCACGTCCTGCACTCGCAATTCATGCAGGCCCAAGACATTTTTGAGCATGGTCCGCTCTTGCGGCGTGAAATCACTCTCGACCGAGTGATCCTCAAGCGCATCTTCAATATCGTCGCGGATCGATGGATTGTTCAGCCCAAACAAAGATCGAATGCGTTCGATCAAACTGGGAGGCTCCGCACGACTCTCCCCATGGGATGTGTCTGGCAGGCTCATGATGCTTTCTTTCCGTTCACAAGGTCACTGGCTGCATAGGGATCCGCGATCCCGAGACGCGCAAGGGCGCGGCGTTCGAGATCTTCCATTTCCTCTGCCTCTACTTCGTTTTCGTGGTCATAACCCAGAAGATGCAGAAAACCATGCACGATCATGTGAGACGTGTGATCAGACAAAGTCTTGTCTTCATCACGCGCTTCTTTTGTGACCGTCTCAAAAGCGATGGCTATATCACCCAACAAAGGCGCAGATGCGAGACGGTCTGCGGGAGCGGCCGGGAAGGATAGAACATTGGTGGGCTTATCCTGGCTGCGCCAATCCCGATTGAGCTCTTGAATACGTCCATCATCACAAAACAACAGACTGACTTCAGCGCCGTTGAAAAGCGTTTTGCCTGCTTCCAAGCGGGCAGCCTCCAAAGCGCGTTCAACCAGAGCATCCAAGTCTGCAAGCTTCGACCACAGCTCGCATTCAATGCTGATGTCAGATTGAAGGCTCATTTCAGCCCCGCAGCTCCGGCATGCGCGGCCTCATAGGCACTGACAATCCGGCGGACAAGATCATGACGCACCACATCCGCATCGCGGAAGCGCACATGACCAATGCCTTCAAGATGGGACAACAGATTCACAGCTTCGCTGAGGCCTGACTTTTGACTCGGGGGCAAATCGGTCTGCGTTGGATCACCCGTGATGATCATGCGCGATCCTTCACCCAAGCGCGTCAAAAACATTTTCATCTGCATGGATGTGGCATTCTGCGCTTCATCCAAAAGAACGCAGGCTGAAGACAAGGTTCGCCCGCGCATGAAAGCCAGCGGAGCCACTTCAATCATGCCGGTCTGCAAGCCGCGCTCGACCATGCGTCCATCCATAAAATCATAAAGCGCATCGTAGATTGGGCGCAGATAAGGATCGACTTTTTCGCGCATGTCACCGGGCAAAAAGCCTATCCGTTCGCCCGCTTCAACGGCGGGGCGCGACAGAATGATCTTTTCAACGACACCTTGTTCGAGCAACGAGACCGCATGACCAACCGCGAGCCATGTCTTGCCCGTACCCGCTGGGCCTTCTGCAAAGACAAGCTCGTTGCGCTTCAAGGCGCGCAAATACAAATCTTGGGCAGCATTGCGAGCGCGCACGCCACCACGTTTGCGCGTATTCACGCTTTCAAAAACCGCGCGACCAGCCTCTTCCTTGGGGAAGAGATTGCCTTGCAAGACGCCTTCCTGAACGGCGCCATCCACATCACCGAGAGAAATCGCCTGACCCTTTTTCACGCGAGCATAGAGGGCTTCAAGAACGCGACGTGCTTGATCGCAAGCCTCGGGCGCGCCTTTCAACGTGACGTGATTGCCATTGGCATGGGCTGAAATACCAACACGACGCTCCAAGCGTGCCAGATTCTGATCGTAATGACCGAAAAGAAGCGAGGCATGACGATTGTCGTCAAAAGCGATGGTGACTTCGGTTTTCTCGGCCTGCGCGACATCCACACCACCCGCCCTTTCGGGTGCGGCGTGAACGGGGCCAGCTGTGCCAGTCTTATCGGATGATCTCAAGCGAACATCTCCCCTGCGAAACTCATCGAACCTCTCCCACGAGAGTGCCTTTGAGTGAATTAGTGAGGGCTTCCGTAATCAACACATCCGCTACGCAACCAATCAACGATTCAGGTCCATCAACCTGTACAGCCTGAAGATAAGGTGACTTACCCGCAATTTGTCCGGGATCACGCCCTTTTTTCTCAAAGAGAATCGGCATCACCTTGCCCACAGACGCATCATTATAGGCGTGGCGCTGCCCGTCCACGAGTACTTGCAGACGATGAAGCCGCTCGCTTTTGACTTCTTCGGGCACTTGATCGTCCATTTCCGCGCCAGGGGTGCCGGGACGCATGGAATATTTGAAGAAATAGCTGCTCGAAAAATTGATCTTTTGGACCAAATCAAGCGTGGCTTGAAAATCTTCTTCCGTCTCGCCTGGAAAGCCCACGATAAAATCGGACGACAAAGCAATATCGGGACGAATGGCGCGAAAGCGATCGATCAGGTCACAATATTCTTTGGCTGTATGTTTGCGATTCATTGCGCGCAAAATACGATCGGACCCTGATTGAACGGGCAGATGCAAAAAAGGCATCAAAGCCGGTTGCTGCACATGCGCATCAATCAAATCCTGCGCCATATCGTTCGGGTGGCTTGTCATATAACGCAAACGCAGGAGACCCGGGATTTGCGCGAGCCTCGCCGTCAGTCCCGGCAAGGAGACGACATCACCCTTTTCATCGAGGCCATGAAACGCATTGACGTTCTGCCCGAGCAGTGTGATTTCGCGCACGCCCGCATCCACCAGATGACGCGCCTCGTCGAGAATTTTTGCAATAGGTCGCGAGGTTTCGGCGCCTCTCGTATAGGGCACGACACAAAAAGTGCAAAATTTATCGCAGCCTTCTTGAATGGTCAGAAAAGCGGATATTCCACGGCTCGCGACTTTGGCGCGCGCCGGCGCAACCAGATGATCAAATTTATCTTCGGTCGGAAAATCCGTTTCGATCTTTACGCCGTTTTGAACATTGCGCAGCATGTCCGGCAAACGATGATAGCTTTGTGGGCCGACCACAAGATCAACAGCCTTTTGGCGGCGAAGAATCTCCGCGCCTTCTGCTTGCGCAACGCAGCCCGCCACGGCGATCTTCATATCGAGGCCGCGACTCGCGCGCTCTTCTTTTAAAACGCGCACTTTTCCAAGCTCGGAGAAAACTTTCTCCGCAGCGCGTTCACGAATGTGGCAGGTGTTCAGCACAACCAGATCGGCTTCAGCCATATCGGTTGTTTCTTCGTAGCCTTCCGGCGCGAGAACGTCTGCCATGCGTGTGGCATCATAGACGTTCATCTGGCAGCCATAGGACTTGATGAACAATTTTCGCCGTTCAGTCTTATCGGTCTGAACGGATGTCGGCGTGCTCAAGCGGATTTCACCTCGACTCAGGATCGTGCTTCGACCACCTCTGCAGGATAGGCGAAGTTCTGTGACGTTCTAGTGCCATCGAAGAGTTTTGAGAACAAAAGTCTTCAGCTCAGCTGGGCGCGCAGGACAAGAGCTGTGGCGCGCGAGCCATCTTTTTTCGGATAATAGCCGGCGCGCTCGCCAACCTTGGCAAATCCGAATTGCTCGTAGAGGTGAATAGCCCCGCTATTGCCCTGTTCAACCTCGAGAAAAACCTCACGTGCGCCATGGGCTGCAAGCCGGGCAAAATGGGCTTTCAGCAATTGGCGGCCTATGCCACGCCCTTGGTGGCGCGGATCAACCGCGATCGAGAGCAATTCTGCCTCCGGGGCGACCAATCGCGACACGGCAAAGCCAAAGCAGGTTTTTCCGGGACCATCAAAAGCCCCATCGGCCATGACCTGCCGGTCTCGCGTCAATTCCTCGAAATCGGCAACAGCCCAGCTGCGCGCAAAAAAACGGGCGTGAAGTTGGGCACAATCAGCAAACCAGCGCGGCTCCAGAGGACGAACCGCAACCTCGCGCGGTTTGGAGGCAAAGGGCCAAAACCGCATCAGGCGGTCCGCGCAATGGCGCCATTGGCCGGCGGCTTGGCGTCTGGGGGTTTAAGATAATAGGGCCGGGCAGGGGCCGTCGCGGGATCGGCTAGGGCGCCAAGTCTCGCGACAAAGCCAATGTCAGGTGTAATGGTTTCGCCAGCCACTTCGGCTTGCGCACCCAGCGACCAGGCCTCAATCGCCATCATGGTCGCCCCCGATCCCGCAAATACGAGGGGGCCTGCCCCCAAGGTCCGCACCGCATCGCGCACATTGGTGATACGCGGCGGGGCCAAGGGCTGCCCTTTGGCCGTAAAGCCCTGGACATAAACCTGCCCATGCTTGGCATCGACTGCGGCCGCAATGACACCGGCGCCTTCGCGCCCGATCAACGGGGCAGCAAAAGCTGCCAAGGAGGAGACCCCGACGACGGGCACGCCGGCGGCCAGACCAATGGCGCGGCCAGCGGCAATGCCAATGCGGATCCCAGTGAAGGAGCCGGGCCCAACCACAACAGCAATCCGGCCTAGAGATGAGAAAGGAACGGCCGCCGCTTTGGACAGGCGCTCCAAGAGTGGCAAGAGCGCTTCGGCATGGCCGCGGGCCATGGGGAGCGTCTCACGTGCCAGAATCGCCCCGTCATCACCCATAATGCAGGCGGAAACAGCCGCCTGAGATGTATCGATGGCGAGGAGTTTCATGAGGTCAGAGCTGCTCGACCGATTGGACTTCCGGCAGGAAGTGCTTGAGAAGATTCTGAATTCCGCTCTTCAGCGTAGCCGTGGACGAAGGGCAGCCGGAGCAGGCGCCCTTCATGGCAAGATAAACTACACCATCGCGGAAACCGCGAAACGTAATGTCCCCGCCATCGCCCGCCACCGCCGGACGGATCCGCGTTTCGAGCAATTCCTTGATGGTCGCGACGGTCTCAGCATGTTCGGGGGCGAAAAACTCTTCGGCCTCTTCTGAGCCTTCATTATTTTCGCCCTCGACGAGCAAAGGTGCTCCCGAGACGAAATGCTCCATGATCGCGCCCAGCACGGCGGGCTTCAGATGCTGCCATTCGCCGTCCGACTTGCTGACGGAGACGAAATCATAGCCAAAAAACACGGTGGAAACGCCAGGAATGGCGAAAAGCGCTTTGGCCAGCGGCGATTTTGCAGCCGCATCCGTATCGCGAATTTCGAGTGTTCCGATGGGCAGAACAGTGCGGCCTGGCAAAAACTTCAGGGTCGCGGGATTTGGGGTGGCTTCGGTCTGAATGAACATGGCTCTCTCCACGGCGTCCGGTTCAAGGCCGGCGACGGATGACTCTCACCAGATAAGGGGTGAACCCCTCGAAGATCAATGGCGATTGTGTCGCGCCCTCAGCGCACAAAGCCGACAATGTCGCGAACCGCCGACATCGTCTTGGCCGCACGCTCGCGCGCCCGGTTGGAGCCATCGCGCAAAACGCCGTCAATATAGGCCGTATCAGCCTGCAGGCGGCGCATTTCGGAGCCAATCGGCGCCAGCTTGGCCACAGTCAAATCCACAAGGGCGGATTTGAAGGTCGAAAAATTACCGCTGCCGAATTGCTGCAAGACATCAAGCTTCGTCTTGCCTTCGAGGGCTGCATAAATGCCAACCAGATTATCCGCCTCAGGGCGACCCGCGAGACCCTCAAGCGCAGACGGCAGCGCATCAGGATCGGTCTTAGCCTTGCGAATCTTTTGCGCAATCGTGTCGCCATCATCAGCTAGATTGATGCGCGAATTATCAGACGGATCAGATTTCGACATTTTCTTCGACCCGTCGCGCAAGCTCATGACACGCGTAGCTGGGCCTTGGATCAAGGGCTCGGGCAACGGGAAAAAAGCTTTGCCATCGGCATAAGCCGGATTGTCTGCCAGAAAATCATTGTTGAATTTTTGCGCAATATCACGCGCCAATTCGAGATGCTGCTTCTGGTCTTCACCCACCGGAACATGCGTCGCGCGATAGACGAGAATGTCAGCCGCCATCAATGTCGGATAGGCATAGAGACCGACAGATGCGTTTTCGCGGTCCTTACCAGCCTTTTCTTTGAACTGGGTCATGCGATTGAGCCAGCCAATGCGGGCCACGCAATTGAAGATCCAAGCCAGCTCTGCATGCTCGGCCACTTGGCTCTGGTTGAAGACAATATGGCGTGTGGGATCAACACCGGCCGCAATAAAAGCCGCCGTGACTTCGCGAATGTTCGAGGTCAACTCGGAAGGCTTCTGGGCCACGGTGATCGCATGCAAATCGACCACGCAATAGATGCAATCATGCGTGTCCTGCAGAGCCACAAACTTCGTGATCGCGCCGAGGTAATTGCCAAGATGCAAATTACCTGTGGGCTGAACACCGGAAAAAACGAGTTGGGGGAAGGCTTGCATTGCAACGTGGCTCCGATAGCAAGGCCCGCCTTATCGCAAATGGGCGGACCTTCTGGCAAGCCTTTCAATCTTAAAGAACGAAGCGGCTCAAATCGGCATTGCGAGCGAGATCGGCAATCTGCTTTTCGACAAATGGCCCGTCGATGACAATTTCCTGACCGGACCGGTCGGGTGCTGAAAAACTGACCTCTTCGAGCAGTTTTTCCATCATGGTCTGCAGCCGCCGCGCCCCGATATTTTCAACCGTGGAATTCACCTGCACGGTCATCCGCGCCAAAACATCGATGGAATCGGGCGTAAAGGTCAGTTTGACGCCTTCGGTCGCCAGCAAGGCCGTATATTGCTTGATCAGGCTCGCCTCGGTCTCTGTCAGGATGCGCTTGAAATCATCTTCTGAGAGCGATTTGAGCTCAACGCGGATGGGCAGGCGCCCCTGTAACTCCGGCAAAAGGTCGGACGGCTTGGAGACATGGAAGGCGCCTGAGGCAATGAAGAGAATATGATCCGTCTTCACTGCACCATGCTTGGTCGAGACAGTCGTGCCTTCGATCAGGGGCAAAAGATCACGCTGGACGCCTTCACGTGACACATCCGCGCCACCGCGATTTTCGCGCGCACAGATTTTGTCAATCTCATCGAGAAAAACGATGCCGTTATTTTCAACTTCGTGGATTGCTTCCTGGACCAGCTGATCCTGATCCAGAAGCTTGTCGCTTTCTTCGGTGACGAGCGGCTCGTAAGCTTCTTTCACGCTGGTGCGCAAGCTGCGCGTCTTAGTTCCAAGTTTTCCAAAAATATCGCCAATAGAAATTGCGCCGACTGAAGATCCCGGCATATTGGGCAATTCAAACATCGGCATACCGGCGCTGGATTGCGCCAGTTCAATCTCGATCTCTTTGTCGTCCAATTCGCCCTGTCGCAATTTCTTGCGAAACGTATCGCGCGTTGCGCCAGAGGCACTTTTGCCAACCAGCGCATCTAGTACGCGCTCTTCGGCGGCTGCCTGCGCCTTTACTGAAACCGAACGTCGCTTGCTTTCCTTCACCAAGGAAATACCGACTTCGAGAAGATCACGCACGATCTGTTCGACATCACGCCCGACGTAGCCAACTTCGGTGAATTTCGTCGCTTCTACTTTGAGAAAGGGCGCGCCCGCGAGCTTTGCCAAGCGGCGCGCAATTTCCGTTTTGCCGCATCCGGTGGGGCCAATCATCAGTATGTTTTTTGGCAGCACTTCCTCGCGCATCGCGCCTGTGAGCTGCAAACGCCGCCAACGATTGCGCAAAGCAATGGCGACCGCACGCTTAGCATCATTCTGGCCGACGATGAATCGATCCAGCTCGGAGACAATCTCACGCGGGGAAAAATCGGTCATGGTCAGCGCTTCTCGATCGATTCAATGACGAGGCTTGAATTGGTGTAAACGCAGATTTCTGCGGCAATTTTCATGGCCGAGCGGACAATGGTTTCCGCATCCTGATCTGTTGGCAAAAGTGCGCGGGCGGCCGCCAGGGCATAATTTCCGCCAGACCCAATGGCCATGACAGACCCGTGCTCGGTCTGCTCGGGCTCCAAAACGTCCCCGGTGCCGGTCAGAACCAGACCGACCTTGTCATCAGCGACGAGCATCATGGCTTCCAATCGCCGCAGATAGCGGTCTGTGCGCCAATCTTTGGCCAATTCCACGCAAGAGCGGAGCAATTGGCCCGGATATTGGTCGATTTTGGCCTCAAGCCGCTCAAAAAGGGCAAAAGCATCGGCAGTCGCCCCCGCAAACCCTGCAATCACATCGCCTTTGCCGAGGCGACGGACTTTTCGAGCATTGCCTTTGATGATGGTCGGGCCAAGGCTGACCTGCCCATCGCCTCCAATGACTGTCCGGCCGCCCTTCTGGACCATCAAAATCGTGGTCGCGTGCCAGCCGGAGCCGGATTGCTGTGCGGGTTCGGTCATGGACAAGCTCCGGAGGGCGTGGAAGGCCGCATTTATGAAGTCGGTAACAGACTGACAAGGGCCTTTGCGGTAACACAAGGGCTGAAAATCATAGGCAATCAGGCTGCGAGGTAGCCATAAGGCACCGGGCTTGCTAGAAGCCGCAGCATCAATTCAAGGACAGGATCCATGCGTAGCGCCACCCTTTCGCGCCAGACGCGCGAAACCGAGATCAAGGCGACCGTCAATCTTGACGGAACGGGCAAGGCTGAGATCAAGACCGGTATCGGCTTCTTCGATCACATGCTCGACCAAATCGCCCGTCACAGCCTCATCGACATCGAGATCGAGGCCAAGGGCGATCTGCACATTGATCAGCATCACACTGTGGAAGACACGGGCATTGTGCTTGGCCAAGCGATCCGTCAGGCGCTTGGCGATCTGCGCGGCGTCACCCGCTATGCCGATTGCCTCTTGCCGATGGACGAGACGCTGACGCGCGTGGCGCTGGATGTGTCCGGACGCCCCTTCCTCGTGTTCCGCACGACCTTCCATCACAGCAAGATCGGCGAATTCGACACGGACCTCGTGCGCGAATTTTTTCAGGCTTTCGCCATGAATGCCGGCATCACGCTGCATGTTGAGACGCTCTATGGGATCAATGATCACCATATTTCTGAATCTTGCTTCAAGGGCCTTGCCCGCGCGCTAGGTGCGGCCATTGCTATTGATCCGCGTCAGAAAGACCGCGTGCCGTCCACCAAGGGCAGCCTCTAAGGTCAGAGAGCATCGCAGGGATGAGCATCTATACGGTGCATATGAAGGAAACTTCCGATCAATCGTCCGCTTTCGAGCGGGCGGTTTTCGTGCGCGATGGTTTTGGCTGGTGGGCTTTGTTCTTCGGGCCTCTCTGGCTTTTGTGGAACCGTGCGTGGTTAGGCTTTGCAAGCTGGAGCCTGATCCAGATCGCTCTCGGCCTACTCGTGCAAAGTCACATCATTCACATGGGCGCGCAGGGCCTTTTGGAATTGCTCATCGCACTCGCACTTGGTTTTGAGGCGGCCTCCATCCGTCGTTACGTTTTGCGCCGCCGAGGCTTTCGCCTTGTTGATGTCGTTCAAGACCGACGCTTGGCTGATGCAGAGCGTCGTTTTTTCGCGCGTTTTAAATTGGACAGTCCTGCGCCCGTGATGCGCACTTCAGCGACCTCGGGATCATCCCCTCTCGTTGGCCTCTTCCCATCGGCAGGAGCCTGACGAGATGAGCGTCGCAATCGTTGATTATGGATCTGGCAATCTGCACTCCGCACATAAAGCGGTGGAGCGCGCAGCGGCCGAACAAGGTGTACGCGTCATCGTTACATCCGATCCGGATGTTGTGCGCGGTGCTGATCGCATTGTCCTGCCAGGTGTGGGCGCTTTCGCCGATTGCCGCCGTGGCCTCGACAATGTGACTGGCATGGTTGAGGCGCTGGAAGAAAGCGTCATCAAAGGCGGAAAGCCCTTCCTGGGGATTTGCGTGGGCATGCAATTGCTCGCATCCCGCGGGCTCGAGCATGGCGTGGCGCAAGGGCTCAACTGGATCCCTGGCGAAGTCGTCGAAATTAAGCCAGCATCACCCGATCTCAAAGTTCCGCATATGGGCTGGAACACACTTGAAGCGCGGCGCTCGCATCCGCTTCTGAAAGATATTCCGGTTGGCGAAAATGGCCTCCATGCCTATTTCGTCCATTCCTATCATCTGAAAACGGCTGATCCGGCGCATATTGTCGCCACGACCGAATATGGTGGTGAACTCACCGCCATGGTTGGTCGCGACAATATTGTTGGCACCCAATTTCATCCCGAAAAGAGCCAAAAACTTGGGCTGGCTCTGATTGCTAATTTTCTCAGGTGGGCACCTTGATCCTCTTTCCCGCGATTGATCTCAAGCAGGGCGAATGCGTGCGCCTGATTCATGGCGATATGGATCAGGCAACCGTCTTCAACACAGATCCTGCTGCTCAGGCGCAAGCCTTTGAAGATCAGGGTTTCGAATATCTGCATGTGGTCGATCTGGACGGCGCTTTCGCTGGCGAGCCGCGCAATGCGCAAGCCGTCGAAGGCATTTTGAAGCGGATCAAAATGCCCGTGCAATTGGGCGGCGGCATTCGTGACATGCGCACGATCGATGGCTGGCTGTCGAAAGGGGTGACGCGCGTCATCATCGGCACAGCAGCTGTGCGCGACCCTGATCTCGTGCGCGAAGCTGCGCGCCTCTATCCGGGCAAGATTGCCGTGGGCATCGATGCGCGCGATGGTTTGGTGGCTGTCGATGGCTGGGCCAAAGTTTCGCAAGTCACCGCACCTGAGCTTGGCAAACGTTTTGAAGACGCGGGTGTTGCCGCCATCATCTACACGGATATTTCGCGCGACGGTGTGTTGAAGGGCCTAAATATTGAAGCGACCCTCGCGCTGGCCGATGCGATCTCCATTCCTGTCATTGCTTCCGGAGGCCTTGCCTCACTCGCCGATGTCGAGCGCCTGTTGATGCCTGATTGCAACAAACTTGCAGGCGCGATCACGGGGCGTGCACTTTACGATGGTCGCCTTGATCCTGCGCAGGCCCTGCGTTTGATCCGTGCGGCACGGGAGGCACGGCTTGCTTAAATGCCGCGTCATTCCCTGTCTTGATGTGAAAGACGGTCGCGTCGTCAAAGGCGTGAATTTCGTCGATCTGAAAGATGCAGGCGATCCGGTTGAAAGCGCCATTGCCTATGATGCGGCAGGCGCCGACGAACTCTGCTTTCTCGACATTACTGCAAGCCATGAAAATCGCGGCACGATCCTCGATGTCGTACAGCGTACGGCCGAAGCCTGTTTTATGCCGCTCACCGTTGGCGGTGGTGTGCGCACCACAGACGACATTCGCAATCTTCTTCTGGCGGGCGCGGACAAAGTTTCGATCATGACAGCCGCGGTCAACAACCGCGACTTTGTCCGCGAAGCGGCCGAAAAATTCGGCAGCCAATGTATTGTCGTGGCCATTGACGCCAAGCAGGTCGCAGCCGACCGCTGGGAAATCTTCACACACGGCGGGCGCAAGCCGACCGGTCTTGATGCCATCCAATATGCCAAAGAAGTGGTCGCCCTAGGCGCAGGTGAAATTCTTCTCACCTCGATGGACCGCGACGGCACAAAGTCCGGCTTCGACATCACGCTGACACGCGCCATCGCCGACGCGGTGAACGTGCCCTTGATTGCCTCAGGCGGCGTCGGCAACCTAGACCATCTGGTTGACGGCATTCAGGATGGCCATGCCACAGCCGTTCTAGCTGCTTCGATCTTCCATTTTGGCGAATTCACCATTCGTCAGGCCAAAGAGCATATGAAGAACGCGGGTCTGCCCGTTCGCATGGATTAAAGGAGATCGGGACATGGCTTTCCGTCTTGAAGACCTGTCAGCGATCATCGCCGCTCGTGCCGCGGCCAGCACCGAAAAGTCCTATACGAAGTCACTGCTCGACAAAGGCGTGACCCATTGCGGCAAAAAATTTGGCGAAGAGGCGGTTGAGTTTGCCATTGCTGCCGCGCAAGGCGACAAAAGCGCCATGACGGCCGAGGCAGCCGATGTGCTCTATCATCTTTTGGTAGCGCTTCAGGCCGCAGGCATTCCGTTGCAAGATGTTCTGGACGAACTTGGCCGGCGCACCGGCATGTCAGGACATGAGGAAAAAGCCGCCCGGGGCTGAGCCCCAGAAAAGCCGGGCGGGAATGAGAAATGAAAAACAAAACCGCAGCGCCCTCGATGCCTCCCCAAGAGCTTTCGCCTTACCGCCATTTCACGCGGAGTGAATGGGCAGCTCTGCGCGCCGATACGCCGCTAACACTGACCATCGAAGACCTGGAAAAACTCCAGTCGATGAACGACCCGATCTCGGTCGACGAAGTCATTGCCATTTATCTGCCCTTGTCGCGCTTGCTGGCGCTTTATGTTGCCGCCACACAAGGCCTGTTCAAAGCAACGCAGCGCTTTCTCGGCGCTGAAGACGGCAAAATGCCCTACATCATCGGCATTGCCGGTTCGGTCGCCGTTGGAAAATCGACCACTGCGCGCGTGCTAAAAGCTTTGCTCTCGCGCTGGACCAACACGCCGAAGGTCGAGCTGATCACGACAGATGGATTCCTGCATCCCAATTCCGTGCTGGAGCGCGAAGGGATTATGGACCGCAAAGGTTTTCCGGAAAGCTATGACGGCACGAGCCTGCTGCGCTTTCTCTCGGAAATCAAAGCGGGCAAGCGCAATGTGGAAGCACCCGTCTATTCGCATCTCGTCTATGACGTCATGCCCGGCAAAAATATTGTCGTCGACCGTCCCGATATTCTGATTGTCGAAGGGTTGAATGTACTTCTCCCCAATAAGCCAGGTAAGGACATTCCCTTCGTTTCTGACTTCTTCGACTTTTCGGTCTATCTAGATGCGCCCGACGATGATCTTGAGCGCTGGTATGTCGCGCGCTTTATGAAATTGCGTGAGACAGCCTTCCGCGATCCGCGTTCCTATTTCCGTAAATATGCCGATTTGAATGATGAAGACGCCGAACGCACCGCGCGCGATATTTGGCGGCGGATCAATTTGCGCAATCTGCACGAAAATATTTTGCCGACCCGCGCGCGCGCCAGTCTGGTTCTGACCAAAGGCCAGAACCATAAGATTGAAAAAGTCGCGCTCAGAAAACTCTGATCAGGCCGGGATCGTCAGGCCGTTTTCAGCCGCATGATCGGCGAGATTGACGTTGGGACGAGCGCCATAGTGCTGAATGATTTCAGCTGCCGCGAGTCCGCCCAAACGTCCGGCATCGCGCATATCGCAGCCGCGCGCCAATCCGGCCAGGAAGCCTGCCGCAAAGAGATCACCGGCGCCGGTTGTATCAACCAACTTTTCAATGGGTGAGGCGGGAACCGCAACCGTCTCTTCGCGTGTCACAACAAGGCAGCCTTCTTCGGAGCGCGTCACAGCGCCCAAAACACCTTCATTGCGGAAGGCAGAAACAGCCGTATCAAAATCAGCGGTCTGATAGAGCGCTTTCAATTCATGCTGGTTGGCGAAAACGAGATCGACAACTTTGTGCCGGATGAGTTCCAAAAACTCATCGCGATAGCGATCAACGCAAAAAGAATCCGACAAAGTCAGCGCAACCTTATTGCCCGCAGCATGTGATATCGCAGCTGCCTTCTTGAAAGCCTCTTTCGCGGCAGGCGGATCCCACAAATAGCCTTCGAGATAAAGGATCGACGAATTACGCACGATATCTTCATTGATGTCATCAGGCCCAAGATTTTGGCAAGCGCCGAGATAAGTATTCATCGTGCGTTCGCCATCTGGCGTCACAAGCACGAGGCAGCGTGCGGTCGAGGGCCCATCCTTGGCAAAAGGAGTTTCGAAATGAACGCCGCTTTTACGAATGTCATGAGCAAAAGACCGGCCCGTTTCATCATCGCGCAATTTGCCGACGAAAGATGTGCGAATTCCAAACGAGGAAAGGCCAACAATTGTGTTGGCGGCCGAACCGCCAGAAATCACCGTGGCTGCGCCCATAGCCTCATAAAGACGATGCGCGGCTGCCTCATCGACCAGCATCATGCCGCCTTTGGCGAGCCCATGCTGGATTAGGAAGTCATCCTCTGTGCGCGCGATCACATCGACAATCGCATTGCCAAGACCGAGGACTTCAAATTTTTCTGCGGGCATATCCTGCTCCTCACATCATTCCGCAGGCGGTGTCGCACCCGCCCGATCAAGGGTCAAGAGCGTGGCCGCTTGGAGGCAGCGGCAACACGCTCATTCAGAAGGCCAAGCAGGGCGCGGATATCGGTTTCCGACAAAGTGCCGATTTGGCGCGCAAATTTATTGGCGAGCTCGGTCGCCTCAGGCCCAAGGCCGGAGGTATCGACGACAATGCGTGGATGGGAAATTTGCGCCAGACGCTCGATTTCCTCGGCCTCATCCCAGATCACATTGAAGAAAGTAATGATCCGCTGAACGAGATACCAAGCCGGCGCGCCGCGATGGCCATGCTCCAGCGCCGAGAGATAGGCTGGCGATACACCCAGTGCACCAGCCATATCTTTTAGCGTAATGCCGCGCTCGGCCCGCATGGTTCGCAATTTTTGCCCGAAAGGTGTCATGAGCTTTTGGCTCCCGACCGACGGTTCGACCGCAAGCGGACAAAGAGCGCGCCACTCCCGCCATGACTTGCTGCGGCTTCTTCGAAGCCAAGCACCATGTGACGCAGATCTGGCTCTGACAGCCAATGTGGAACCATCCGCCGCAAGACGCCGGCGTGATTTGAAAACCCTGTTTCGTCGCGATTGTCCGCTTTGCCTTTTCCCGTCACGACAAGAACAAGGCGCACATCATTTTGGAAGGCGCGCAGAAGAAAATCCCGCAAGACCGAATGAGCTTCCGCCTGTCGCATGCCATGCAGATCAAGCTTCATCGGCACATCGATCTGGCCACGCGAAAGGCGCTGGCGTAAACGCCGCTCCAAAGGCGCCAAGGGAAGAGGCCTGGGCTTTTCCGGTGTTGCCGTGCGAATGACGGGTGTCGAAACTTTCGCTGGAAGCGGCGGGGGCGCCACGGCATCGCCCTCTATCGGGTCATCCTGATGTTCGGGCAAAGCCGCGTCGGGCTTTGGTGTCACAGTCTTGGCGACTTCGACCCAGAGACGCACATCTTCACGCGACAATCGACCGCCACGGGTTTTGGAGGACGGGCGCATTTTCATGGTGCGTGACCCTGGGGCAGAAACACGATCATGCGACCGGAATGGCGAATATTTCCGGCCAAAGTGCCTGCTTCGTCACCGGTACCAAAATACAGATCCGCGCGTGCCGGACCAAGAATGGCCGAACCCGTATCTTGCGCGATCATCAAGCGGCGGAGGTGATTCATCTGCCCATCATGCCATGGCAGGTCCGCTTCAATCCAGAAGGGGAGGCCATAGGACCAAAGGCTGCGATCAATCGCAATGGATCTATGGGCAGTGAGCCGGACATTGGCAGCCGCGAGCGGCTCAATTGCAGAATCTTCAACGGGCGATGTTGAAAAGAAGACGAAAGATTCATTTCGGTGCAGAAGCAGGCGACCTTTTTCGCCAAGCTTCTGGCCGTTTCCTCGCACCCACGCTTTCAATCGGGCCAGAGACATTTCTTCCAGCGACAGCGCGCCCTCAGCGATCAGGATTTTCCCGATCGATGTATAGGGCCGGCCATTGCGTCCCGCATAAGTCAGATCGGCGCAGCTTCCATCGGGAAAGCGCAGGCGTGCTGATCCCTGCACGTGAATCATAAAAGCTTCGATCGCATCGGCCACATAAGCCAGTGGAGCCGCAAGCGCAACGAGCTTTCCAGACTCGATATCGGCGCGTGTGGGGTAGGGAACAAGCGTTCCATCATCTTGGCGGCGAGCCGCCGCAAGCCCCACAAGTCCAAGCATATCTTCGCCAGGCTGCAGTGTCACAAGATCAGCAGGACGGGCAAACAATGGCTCTGAAAATTCTGCTGTCGCAACAAGAGAGGCCGCAACCTCCGGCCGATAATAAGCCGTGAAGAAAGCTGGATGATGTTCATCCTTGCTTTCATCTGGAATAATCAGAAAGGGTATGAAGTTCTCTTCGAAGAAAGATTGAATATCGCGGGATGTCAGATTCATCCCAATTTGAAGCGCTTTCTTTGCAATATCTTTCTGGGCTTTTGAATAGGAGACCCCCAATCTCTGATGGGGTGTCTCACTTAGAATAGCTTCGCAAGACGGAAGGAACGCTGCCCACGCTTCTTGCAAATGATCTTTTGCGAAACCATCCAGATCACCGAAAGTGAGGCGCTTCAATTGCGCGCCGGGCAAATCACTTTCGTCCATCGAAATCAGGCGCCGACTTCTGTCGCAACAAGGCGCCAGTTCGGATCGCGGGAAGACGTCTCACGCGCAAAGGTCCAAACGTCGATCATATCCACGACCTTGTCGGGATTGCCATCAACGATGCGACCATCGCTGCTGCGTGTCGCTGTGATGAGTTTCGACTGAAAACGCATGGTGACTTGCGCCGTATTGTCGCGCAATTGCGCATCATCAACCATCGCCCGATCAATAGACACAAAAGTCGTGTCGACCGTATCGCCACGCGACTCACGATCGACAATGGCGGCGACAAAACTTTCGTAAACGTCCTTGGCAAGAAGATCGCGCAACGCCGTGCGATTTCCTGCTGCAAAAGACATGATGATCATTTCATAGGCGGCTTTCGCACCCTCGATGAATTCCTTCGGATCGAAGCTCTTGTCTGCTGCGGAGATTGCTTCCAAACCCGGCAGGACATTCTGTTCGATACCGGGGTGACGCAACCAAATCGCTCGGCGATCTTCGGCGCTAGGCTCCAGCGTGGTCGCATCGGCGCTGCCCCCGCGAGCCGAGGAATTAGCCCCCTCGTCATTAGCGGGTTCTGCGGGACGGCGGCGATACATATCGACCGGCGGCTGTTCATGACCTGTGCGCGTTCCCAAAACGGAACGGAGCTTCCAGACCACGAAAACAGCCAAGAGCCCGAAAATCAGAGTGGTCGCGTCCATAAAATAACATCCAAGTGCAGAAGCGCCTTTGAGTGGGCGCGGAGCGTTCTTATATATCAAATAGTCGCAGGTGTGCATTTTGCCACCATGGAAGATGGCCAAGCTGACGGGGACGTGATCGTGAGACCGGGTTTGATCCTCAAATGGATCGTCCTTTCTTGGCTAGCGGCTGAGCTAGCTGCCTTTTTTCTGCTGATCGCCACAATTGGCCTCGGCCTCACCCTGCTTTTGGGCTTCGTGACCACCGCCTGCGGCTTCATGTTGCTCGGCAAGGCGAGCCGCGACACGCTCCAGCAACTCAACGCCCAACCGCAGGGCGGTCTGACCGTCATTCTGCTGGGTCCGGCGCGCATTTTGGCGGCCGTGCTGCTGATCCTGCCTGGCTTTCTCTCAGACCTGATCGGTCTCGTACTTGCCATCCCTTTGTTCGGACAAATTTTTTCGACAACCGTCAGCCGTAAATATGCTCCGCAGCGGCCGGATTTTGTTGATCTTGATGCGACCGAATGGCGACAAGCGGATGAAAATTCCAGCGGTCCCATGGCTTTGCCAAAAAGCACCGGGCCAAGGCAGCCACCGGTCTGACTTGTGCGGCGGGGAGGAGCGTGATACCCGCCCCATTCTATCATTTACGGAGGGTGATTTATGACTGAAGCCAATGGAAACGGTGCCGCCACTGAAGCCGCACCGCAGCTGAATGTCATCGCCCAATATACGAAGGACCTGTCCTTCGAAAATCCAAATGCTCCGCGTTCACTCGGCCAGCAGCAGGGCGCGCCTGAAATCTCCATTCAGGTGAATATCAACCTGCGCCAATTGGCTGAAGCGGATTTCGAAGTTGAACTCCTGCTTGAAGGTTCGGCCGTTGAAGGCACGAACACTTTGTTCAAGTTCGATCTGAATTATGCCGGCGTCTTCCGCATTGTGAATGTGCCCGAGCAGGAAATGCATCCGATCCTGATGATCGAATGTCCGCGCCTGCTCTTCCCCTTCGCGCGTGAAATCATCGCGAACGCAATCCGTGGCGGCGGCTTCCCGCCTCTGTTGATTGATCCGATCGACTTCGTGAGCCTTTATCGCCAGCGTATCGCGGAAGCTCAGCAGCAGCCGACCAGCGTCTCTTAAGACTCTGAGGTACTCGTATATTTCAGCCAGACGGCTTTTTCGCCCATCTTTCCGATAAAGGAACGGTGGGCGTTTTCTTCTTCAGCAATGATCAAAGGCGAAAGCGGCTGTGGCCGCGGGCGCACTTCAACAGCCTCGACCTGCTGAACAACTTTGATTTCAGACGCGAGCACCAAAGCCGACTGCCGGCCGCCGCTCAATTCCGCATAGACTTCGGCCAGAAGTTCCGCATCGAGCAAGGCGCCGTGTTTAACGCGTCGTGAATTGTCGATGCGGTAACGCGAACACAAAGCATCCAGAGAAGCCGGCGATCCCGGATGTTTCCGGCGCGCCATCGCCAATGTGTCAATGACGCGATCCATCGGGATCGGCACGCGTCCCGAGCGCTGCAATTCCGAATTGATAAAGCGCATATCAAATTCAGCATTGTGAATCACAAGCGGCGCATCACCGATGAAGGCAAGGAAATCATCAGCCACTTGATCGAAGAGCGGCTTGCCCTTCAAAAACTCTGTCGACAGGCCGTGAATACGAAAAGCCTCATCCGGCACGTCACGCTGCGGATCAATATAGACGTGAAAATTTTCGCCGCTTGGAACAGTGTTGATCGTCTCGACACAAGCAATTTCGACAAGACGATCACCCGTTGCCGGATCAAGACCTGTCGTTTCAGTATCGAGAATGATCTGCCGCATTTTGCACTTCCGGTTGAGCCTGGACTGTTAAATCAAAGCGCGCAGCAGAGTGGTGATCTGACGGCGCGCATCTTCGAGGCTCCGCGACGTATCGATCACCACATGAGCGTGACGACGTTTGTTCTCATCCGGCCATTGTTTTTGCAAAATGGCATTGAAGCGCGCCTCAGTCATTCCCGGACGCGCCAAGACACGGGCCTTTTGCACTTGAAAAGGCGCTGACACGACGACAACGGCATCCATGTCGCGATCAAGGCCCGTTTCGAAAAGCAAAGGCACATCACAGACGGCCAGCTGCGCTCCTTGTGCCTTGGCTCTTTCCAGAAAAGCGGTCCGATGCGCGGCGACCAAAGGGTGGACGAGGCCTTCGAGCTTTTTCATCTCCACCGGATTGTTGAGGACCAGATCCCCAAGCTTACGCCGATCAATCCCATCCGGTCCCGCAGCGGCTGGAAAAGCGGCCGCAACCAAAGCGGAGGCCGACCCGGCGTAAATTTCGTGAACCGCCCGATCCGAATCATGAACCGGGACGCCAAGGGACCGGAAAATTTCGGCCGTTGCCGATTTTCCCATGCCGATAGACCCGGTTAGGCCGATGACCCGCATCAATTCATGCCTCCACAAGGCCTGCTTGCCGGAAAAAGGCGAGCAGAGGCAAAAGGGGCAGGCCAAGGATCGTGCTGTGATCCCCCTCGACCTTATCAAATAGGTGGATACCAAGCCCCTCCAGCTGATAGGCCCCGACACTTTGCATCACGGCCGATCCGGCCGCCGCCAGATAGGCTTCGAGAAAATCATCCCCGAAATTGCGCATGGTCAAATGAGCGGATTCGACATGAGCAAAAACCTCGCGGCCTCCGTTCACACATACGATGGCCGAATGGAGCTGGTGCGTCTTGCCGCGCAAGCGCTGCAAATGGTGACGCGCGCCCTCTATCGAGGAAGGCTTGTGGAATTGCTCGGCGCCCAAAGCCAAAGTCTGATCTGCGCCGACAATCCAGCGACCCGTATTTTTCTGTGCGACATCGAAAGCCTTGGCGCGCGCTAAGGCCAGCGCGACCTGTACAGGATCTGCGCCGTCTTTTTGTAAGCCTGTTTCGATACTGCGCTCGTCGACATCTGCGCCCTGAGTTTCGACGGGGAGCGAAATATCTTGCAGAAGCTTCAACCGCGTTTTGCTGGTTGAGGCGAGCAGGAGCGGACGATCATCACGCCAAAGAGACTTTGTCACGCCTCACCCTTGCGCAATAAATTTAAGGCGGTGCTCTTTGTAGAGATCAAGGATCGCTGCTGCCGTCTCTTCAATGGATCGACGCGTCACATCAATCATGGACCATCCGCGTTCCGCAAAGAGCCGTTTGGAATGAGCGATCTCCGCCGCAACAGCCATGCGGTCCACGTAAGGACTTTCTTGATCTGCGTTCAACGCGAGCAGTCGATTCTGACGAATTTGGACGATGCGCTCTGGTGACGCGATAAGCCCAACAATCAGGGGTCTTTTCAATTTTTCCACAAAGGGCGGCAGCGCCACTCCGGGCACAAGCGGGATATTCGCCGTCTTGATTCCGCGATTGGCGAGATAAATACTTGTCGGTGTTTTCGAGGTGCGACTCACTCCAAGGAGGAGGACATCTGCATCTTCAAGATTTTCAACCTGCTGGCCATCATCATGCATCATGGTGAAGTTCAGCGCGTCAATCCGTCGGAAATATTCCGAGTTCAACATATGCTGAGCGCCGGGCCGGGAGGTTTGAGCTGTCCCAAGATAAGATTGGAACATGCCAAAGATGGGATCGAGAACGGACAAGCACGGGCTGCCGCATTCGCGACAAGCGTTGACGAGTGTCGTGGTGAGCTCTGGATCTACCAGGGTGAAGAGAACGATGCCCGGTGCCGATTCAATCTCGGCTATCGCGCGATCTAATTGCGCGCGTGTCCGGATCAAGGGATAAACATGTTCGATCGACGACACGCCCTGAAACTGCGCAGTCACCGCTCGGCTGACCGCAATCAGGGTTTCGCCGGTCGCATCTGAGACCAGATGAAGATGAAAATAATTACGGCCCACGAGCGATCCACAAAGTCAGAGCTGTCCACATGCCCTTGTATGACTGGGGACAGGGCGGGACAAAGGGGCACTTTTGAGCGCCAGCGTGAAACATACCTCTCACTGCCCCGTATTTCCTTCAACATTAAAGACATGGTGGAGGAGAAAGCCAGTTGAAGGCTGAAAATTGTGAGTCATGGTGAGAGAGTGTTTTTCACGCACAGATTTGCTTGGCCTGACCCGCTGGAATCGTTAAGACTTCGTTAAGCTTTCCACAGTTGACAGTTGATCTGTTAATCCATGTGGACAGGTGGACAAGTCCTTTTGGGCCTGTGCATGCTCAGGCGGCACGGCTTTCAGGGGCTTAATAAGAAGAAAAAGAAGATCGAAAGATCTTTAAGGGATTCTTTTAGGGAAAAGACACGACGTGGCTCAGCATCCAGAAAAAAAGCTCTTCATCCAGGCTTTGGATGGGGAATCCAACAAAATCCCCCCTCTTTGGATGATGCGTCAGGCCGGCCGATATCTTCCCGAATATCGGGAGATCCGAGCCACAGTTCCGACTTTTCTCGACTTTTGCTATTCGCCAAAGCTTGCCACTGAAGCGACCCTTCAGCCTATTCGGCGTTTTGGTTTTGATGCTGCGATCCTGTTCAGCGATATTCTTGTTGTTCCAGATGCTTTCGGCCAAAAAGTTTCCTTTGAACAGGGCGAAGGTCCGCGTTTGCCCCCGATTAGCGATGCAGCTGGTCTGGCGGCACTCAAGGAAGAAATTGATCTCGAAAAGCTTAGCCCGGTTTTCGAAGCTATCCAGCTGATTAAAGGGGCTCTGCCATCCGAGACGTCGCTAATTGGCTTTTGTGGCGCGCCTTGGACTGTCGCGAGCTATATGATTGCCGGGAAAGGGACGCCCGACCAAAAGCCCGCCCGGCTGTTCGCATACCAAAACCCTGAACTTTTTCAGCGTCTTATTGATCTTTTGGTGCGTGGTTCGATTGATTATTTAGAACGCCAGTTCGCAGCTGGTGTTGAATCCGTCCAGATTTTCGATTCTTGGGCTGGTGTTCTGCCCCAAAACGAATTCGAGAAATGGTGCTTAAAGCCCATTCTAGCCATCGTAGATGGCCTTAAGGCCCGTGTCCCTCATGCGCGTATCATCGCCTTTCCAAGAGGCGTTGGGAGCCATCTGGAAGCCTTTACCAGCTATCCGGGCATCAATGCTTTGAGCCTAGACACATCCGCTGACGTGAATTGGGTGGCTCGCGAAATCCAGGCAAAGAAGACCATCCAAGGCAATCTTGATCCATTTGCTTTGATCGCCGGCGGGCGCGCTCTAGATGAATCCGTCGACCGGATCAAAAAAGCTTTTGATGGTAAGCCTTATATTTTCAACCTTGGCCACGGCATTTTGCCAGAGACGCCTATTGCACATGTTGAACAGCTAGTTGCGCGGGTTAGGGGCGCTTGATGATCTATCTCTGGATCAAGACGCTCCACATTTTGGCAATTATTTCTTGGATGGCGGGGCTGCTCTATTTGCCGCGCCTCTTCGTCTATCACGCCGATGTTGGACACGGATCTGAGCCTGCTCGCCTTTTCGAAGTCATGGAATGGCGGCTTTACCGTTACATTATGACCCCGGCGATGGTTGTGGCTTGGCTAACAGGCCTGCATATGGCGGCCACGCAGGCTTATTGGTCGGATATCTGGTTTTTGTCCAAGTTGGCGATGGTTGTGGCTATGTCGGGCGTCCATGGTTTTCTTGGTGGGCTGCGGCGGCGCCTAGCTGCTGGGACCAACCAGAAATCCTCGCGCTATTTCCGCGTTTTGAATGAAGTCCCGACTTTGCTGATGATTGTCATTGTTGGTCTCGTGATTTTGAAACCTTTCGCTTAAGGCGCAGGTTTGCGCTCTTTGCGCCTTTCTGGGTTTGCTTGATCCCCCTTCGGTTTTCAGTTAGTTCTCAAGTCCCTCCTCAAAAGGCGCGGTTTTCTCAGGCTCGTTTGATCTCACACGCCTGACCGCCGCCTTCTCATTGATCCTGTTTCGCTCGCCGGACCACCGCGAGCTCTATTGCAAGGACTGTCCCCCATGCGGGAAATCAAGCTTCAAGATCTCAAGCGTAAATCGCCGACTGAATTGCTCGCCTTTGCGGAAGAGCATGAAGTCGAAAATGCATCGATCATGCGTAAGCAGGAGTTGATGTTTGCGATTTTGAAGCAGCTCGCGAGCCGTGAGATTGAGATCGTCGGCGAAGGCGTTGTCGAAGTTTTGCAAGACGGCTTTGGTTTCTTGCGCTCGCCCGACGCAAATTATCTCGCAGGCCCCGACGACATTTATGTCTCGCCATCGCAGATCCGTCGCTTTGGTTTGCGCACAGGCGACACAGTTGAAGGCTTGATCCGTAGCCCCAAGGAAGGCGAGCGTTACTTTGCTCTTCTGAAGGTGAACACGATCAATTTTGAAGACCCCGAAAAAGTGCGCCACAAGGTTCACTTCGATAATTTGACTCCGCTTTATCCAGACGAGCGTTTGAAGCTCGAAATTGATGATCCGACACGCAAGGATTTGTCGTCGCGTATCATTGATATTGTGTCGCCAATCGGCAAGGGCCAGCGCGCTTTGATCGTCGCGCCGCCGCGTACTGGTAAGACGGTCTTGCTGCAAAATATTGCACAGTCCGTCACAGCCAATCATCCCGAATGCTATCTGATCGTTTTGCTGATTGATGAGCGGCCGGAAGAAGTGACTGATATGCAGCGCTCTGTGAAAGGTGAGGTTGTCTCCTCAACCTTCGATGAACCTGCCGTACGCCACGTGCAAGTCGCTGAAATGGTCATTGAGAAAGCTAAGCGTCTTGTTGAGCATGGCCGCGATGTCGTGATCTTGCTCGATTCGATCACCCGGCTGGGTCGTGCTTACAATACGGTCGTACCGTCATCGGGTAAGGTTCTCACCGGCGGTGTTGATGCAAATGCTTTGCAGCGCCCGAAGCGTTTCTTCGGCGCGGCCCGTAACATTGAAGAAGGCGGCTCGCTGACCATTATTGCGACGGCTTTGATCGATACGGGCTCGCGTATGGACGAAGTGATCTTTGAAGAATTCAAAGGCACGGGCAATTCGGAAATCATCCTCGACCGTAAGGTGGCTGATAAGCGCACCTTCCCTGCTCTCGACATCACGCGTTCGGGCACACGTAAGGAAGACCTTTTGGTGCCGGCAGACATTCTCAAGAAGATGTATGTCTTGCGCCGCATTCTCAATCCGATGGGCACTGTCGACGCGATCGAGTTCTTACTCGGAAAGCTGCGTGAAACACCGAAGGGCAATGCCAGCTTCTTCGAATCGATGAACACCTAATTTGGTGTAACAAGAGCGGGGCGTTTTTCGCCCCGCATTTGTCTGTATCGCGGGGCCGCATGCAGGACACGATCTTTGCTTTGGCGAGTGGGTCTTTGGGTTGCGGAGTCGCCGTCGTCCGTGTTTCTGGGCCTCAGGCCAAACGGATCGCTGAGCGCTTTTGCGGCAGCCATGTTGCAGTGCGGCATGCCTCTTACAAATCGATTCGTGATCCACACAACCAAGAACTCATCGACACTGGCCTTGTTCTCTTCTTTGAAGGGCCAGCCAGTTTTACGGGCGAGGATTGTCTTGAATTTCAGATACATGGTAGTCGCGCTGGCGTTGCGCGCCTCTTTGCAGCGCTGCAAGCGGAGGAGGGCTGCCGCTTGGCCGAGCCGGGTGAATTCATTCGCCGCGCTTTTGAAAATGACAAATTACCGCTGACCTCCGTTGAGGGGATTGCTGATCTCATCGATGCGCGAACAGAAGCGCAGCGTAAACAGGCTTTGTCGCAAGCCGGTGGCCATTTGGCTGACCAGGCTTCTGATTGGCGTGATCAATTGCTGGATGCTTTTTCTTTGCTCGAGGCAGAGATTGATTTCGCTGATGAGGGCGAAGCGCCATCGGCGGTCATGCCTCAGGTTTACCGAATCTTGAGCCAGCTTGAGCAGGCTCTTGTGCAAGCCCTTGCGGATGCAGAGCGTGGCGAACGGATCCGCTCAGGGTTTCGTATCGCTCTGGCAGGGCACCCGAATGCCGGCAAATCTTCCCTGATGAACACGCTTGTTCGTCGAGACGTCGCGATTGTCTCTGAACATGCGGGCACGACGCGGGATGTGATTGAAGTAGAATTTGATCTGGGTGGCTATTCCGTCATCGTGGCTGATACCGCTGGCCTCAGGGCCACGAATGACCCGGTTGAGGCTATAGGCGTCGAGCGGACCCGTCAGCAGCTTCACAAGGCCGATCTTGTGCTCTGGCTCGAGGATGTCGCGAGCGCGTCTTGCAGGCCGGAAACGGGCGATTCTGCGGTGGTCAAATTAGCCACGAAAATGGATTTGGTTTCTGATCTGCCTTCCTGGGCGGACCTTGGCGTGTCGGTCAAATCCGGCTTTGGTATTGAGGCTTTGATGGCGTTGCTGGGTGAGAAGGCCGCAGAAAGCCTTTCTGGAGAGCCGCCGTTAATCACGAATCTGCGGCAAAAGGCCTGTATCGAGTCAGCAGCTCGACATTTGCAAAAAGCCATGTCACATCAGGATCAAGCCTTGGAATTGGTCGCTGAAGACCTGCGGCGCGTTGCCGGAGATCTGGAAGCATTGATGGGTCGGATCGGTGTTGAGGATATCCTCGGCTCGATCTTTTCCCGGTTCTGCATGGGCAAGTGACACGCGCTCCGGCCGGCTTGTTTCACGTGAAACAACCCCGATTCGGAAGCGGTTTGAAATAGAGCGCAAGAATGGATCGTTCCTTCGATGTGATTGTCATCGGTGGCGGGCACGCGGGCTGCGAGGCCTCCGCGGCCTCCGCACGTATGGGCGCGAAGACGGCTCTAGTGACACAGAAGGCCGAGACAATCGGCGTCATGTCCTGTAATCCCGCCATCGGCGGCTTGGGGAAGGGGCATCTGGTCCGCGAGATCGACGCGCTTGACGGGTTGATGGGCCGCATCGCCGACGAGGCCGGCATCCAATTTCGTATGTTGAACCGCTCGAAGGGCGCCGCGGTACGTGGTCCCCGCGCCCAAGCGGATCGAAAGCTCTACCGTCTCGCCATGCAGGCTGAGTTGCGGGATTATCCCAATCTGACGATTGTCGAGGCGGAAGCGCTAGAGCTTCTGACAGACGAGAGTGGCGTCACCGGATTAGAGACTTCCGCTGGTCGATTCGGAACCGTGTCGGTGGTCATTACCACCGGAACCTTCCTCAAGGGCATGATTCATATTGGTGAGGAGCGAATTGCAGCTGGCCGCTTTGGCGATGAGCCCTCCAATCGTCTTTCCGATTCTCTTCTGAAGCATGGGTTTCAACTCGGCCGCCTAAAGACGGGAACACCCGCGCGCCTCGACGGGCGCACGATCAATTGGTCTGTCCTAGAAGAACAACAGGCAGATTCGGATCCGGAACCTTTTTCCTATCTCTCGGCGGGGATCAAACAGCCCCAGGTATCCTGCTTCATCACGCGTACGACACTCGCCGGGCATAAAATCATTCAGGACAATTTGCATCGTGCCGCCATTCATTCTGGGGCAATTACCGGCCGTGGGCCCCGTTATTGCCCGTCGATTGAAGATAAAATTGCCCGCTTCGCAGATCGCGAAAGCCATCAGGTTTTCCTGGAGCCAGAGGGGCTCGATGATCCGACGGTCTATCCGAACGGCATTTCGTCATCCCTCCCCACCGATGTACAGACGGCTTTTATCAGGACCATGCCGGGCCTAGAGAATGTCGAGATTATCCGGACGGGCTATGCCATTGAATATGATTTTCTCGACCCGCGCGGGCTGAAAGCCTCGCTCGAAACCAAGCATCTCCAGGGGCTTTTCCTCGCCGGACAGATTAACGGAAGTACCGGCTATGAAGAGGCGGGGGCACAGGGTTTGGTCGCTGGCCTCAATGCGGCGCGTCGCGCGGCAGGAAAGGGGCCCGTCACCTTCGGCCGAGACACGTCCTATATCGGCGTCATGATTGATGATCTGGTCACCCGTGGGGTTACCGAGCCATATCGCATGTTCACGTCCCGCGCTGAATATCGCTTGTCTCTGCGGGCCGATAATGCCGACCAGAGATTGACCCCTATCGGCATTGATATCGGTTGCGTGGGCTTCTTTCGCCAGAGCTTCTACACGCGCAAGATGGAAAAGCTGGCAAAGGCCAAAGCCGCCCTCTCAGAAATCTTTGTGACGCCCAAGCAGGCGGCCGATGTCGGGCTAAACGTCAACAAAGACGGGGTCCGGCGCAGCGCCTTTGATATTCTGGCCTATCCCGATATGACTTTTGCTCGCCTGGCTGAAGGCTGGCAGGGGCTGGCGGAAATCGACCGCCGGACCGCAGAGCAGATCGAGATTGAAGCCAAATATGCCGTCTATCTCGACCGACAAACTGCCGATATTGCCGCAGCTCGTCGCGATGAAGGGGTGGCGATCCCATCTGACTTCGAATTTAACAGCGTTGATGGCCTTTCGAACGAGATCAGAGCCCGCCTAACGGCGATCCGCCCCGAGACGCTCGGACAGGCCTCACGGGTCGAAGGTGTCACCCCCGTGGCAATCACGCTCTTGGCGGTGGCCCTGAGACGGCGTCAAAAAGCCCGCGCCAAGGCCGTACAGGCATGAGCGAGCGCGAGAGGCTTACCGCCGCTTTGGGCCTCAAACCGGTCGATCTTGAACGATTGACGGCATATGAGGCGCTGGTGCGCAAATGGTCGAATATTA
Organism: Beijerinckiaceae bacterium; assembly: GCA_947453155.1. Classification (GTDB taxonomy): domain Bacteria; phylum Pseudomonadota; class Alphaproteobacteria; order Rhizobiales; family Beijerinckiaceae; genus Terripilifer. The sequence continues at coordinate 71,806 of CANGFE010000003.1, forward strand.
AAAACCTCGTCTCCACATCCGCGCTGAATGATCTGTGGGTCCGGCATCTGCTCGATTCCGCTCAGGTTCAACGCGCCCTGCCAAAGGTCAAGCTCTGGGCCGATTTGGGCTCGGGCGGCGGCTTCCCCGGTCTGGTTACAGCTATTCTTCTGGCTGACGACCCGGACGCCCATGTGCATCTCGTAGAGTCAGATGGCCGGAAATGCGCTTTCTTGAGGGCTGTTTCACGTGAAACAGGTCTGCGCACGACGGTCCATCATGCGCGCATTGAAGATGTGGCGGGTGACCTGACCGGAATTGAAGCCGTGAGCGCCCGAGCTCTCGCTGACATGGATCAGCTCGTCGCCTGGTCATTTCCTCTGTTGGAAAAAGGGGCTATCGGGGTCTTTCCGAAAGGGAAAGGTCACCTAGAAGAATTGACCAATCTCACAAGGGATAGTAGGTTCAAACTCGACCTACGCCCCAGTATTAGTCAATCCGATGGGGCGCTTGTTCTCGTGACAAAACGAGACCCTTCGGATGGAGATCTGTCGTGAGTACTCCCGAAATGCGGGTTTTGGTTCTTGCGAACCAAAAAGGCGGCGTTGGCAAGACAACCACGACGATCAATCTCGGGACGGCTTTGGCCGCTATCGGCGAGAAAGTCCTGATCATCGATCTCGACCCGCAGGGCAATGCTTCCACGGGTCTCGGTATTGATCGCAAGAGCCGCGATCGCTCCACTTATGATGTGATGACCGGTGAGCGTCGCATTGCGGATGTCATTCAAGCGACCGCCGTTCCCCGTCTTTGGGTGGCACCCTCGACCTTGGATCTTTTGGGTGTTGAGCTCGAAATCGCAGGCGATAAGGATCGCGCGTTTAAAATGCGCACCGCCATTCGCGAATTGGCGGCAACGATTGGTGGTGAAGAGCGCTTCACCTATGTCTTGCTGGACTGCCCGCCATCCTTAAACCTCTTAACAATCAATGCCTTAGCGGCTGCTGACTCGGTTCTGGTGCCTCTACAGTGCGAATTTTTCGCTCTTGAAGGCCTCTCCCAGCTTCTCTCGACCGTTGAACAGGTCAAGAAAACGCTGAACCCAAGCCTCACCATTCACGGCGTAGTCCTGACCATGTTCGACCCGCGCAATAATCTTGCGACGCAGGTCGTTCAGGATGTGCGCCAATTCATGGGCGAGAAAGTCTATGAGACGGTGATCCCGCGCAATGTGCGCGTTTCGGAAGCGCCGTCGCATGGAAAACCCGTGCTGCTTTACGATTTGAAATGCACCGGAAGCCAAGCCTATTTGAAGCTGGCCTCTGAAGTGATCCAGCGCGAACGTCGCCTGCGCGCCGCCTGATAAGTTAGAAAGGGCCTCACATGGCAGAGGAATCTCGTCCGCGTCTTGGCCGCGGTTTGGCGGCGCTCATCGGCGATTCGGCTCCGGAACCATCGGTGCGCGCGCCCGCAACCGGGCAGAAGCGCATTCCGATTGAATTCATCCGGCCGAGCCCGCGTAATCCGCGCCGCAGCTTTGATGATGAGAATTTGGCCGAACTGGCAGATTCGATCCGCGAGAAGGGCGTCATCCAGCCGCTCGTGGTGCGTCCCAATCCGCGTGTGGCCGATGCTTATGAAATCATCGCTGGCGAACGCCGTTGGCGCGCGGCCCAGAAGGCGGGCATTCATGAAGTGCCGGTTGTCATCATCGAAGCCGATGACAAGCAGGCGCTCGAAATCGCCATTATTGAAAACGTCCAGCGCAGCGATCTCAACGCGATCGAAGAAGCCTTAGGCTACGAACAGCTGGCTAATGAATATAGCTATTCGCAGTCTGATCTGGCCAAGATCATAGGCAAGAGCCGCAGCCATATTGCGAACACGCTGCGCCTTTTGAAGCTACCTGATTCCGTGCGTCAAATGTTGCGCGACGGACTGCTCTCAGCAGGTCATGCACGCGCGCTGCTCGGCATGGAAAATGCCGAATCGGTTGCGAAACGGATTATTGCTGAAGGCCTCACCGTTCGTGATGTCGAAAAACTTGCAGCTGAGCCGGGCAAATCATCTGGCCCACTGAGCAAGAAAAGCGCCGACAGTCTCAAGCCGAAGGCGCCGAAAGATGCGGATACGCGGGCGCTCGAAAAGGCTTTGAATGATGTGCTTGGCATGAATGTTGAGATCGCGCACCAGGGCGAATCGGGATCAGTGACGATTCACTATTCATCACTTGAGCAGCTCGACGCTCTCTGTCAGCGCTTGAAGTCCTAAGGCCGCGCGCGACGCGCGGCACTGGCAATCGTCCAAAATGCGCGGATAGCGATGGGCTCTGCCAGGCGCGCGTCTTTGCGCGTATCGCTGAGCGCTGCACCCAGAATTTCAATGGCGCGCGCCAGTGCGGCTGTAGACCAGCGATCAAACTGCATCGCCAAAGCATCTTTGCGCGGAAACATGAAAGCTTTGCGGGTGGCTTTTTCCAAAGCTGCGTCACGCGGGACGCCACGTTCCACATCGAGTCGTGCCCGATGCAGCATAACCGCATAGCGCGACGCCATGCCGATCAACATGCCCGCATCATTTCCGGCCGCAAGAGCTTGCGCGACAGTTTCATCAACGAGATCGAGGCGGCCCGAGAAGGCCGCATTGAGGGCTGCATCTAAATTTAACGCGGAGGCATCAGCGATCACTGCCTCAATATCTGCGCCCGTGATTTCTTGCTCGCCATGTTTGTAGAGCAGCAATTTTTCCAACTCGAGACGAGTTGTCAGACGATCAGCACCGAGTGAATGGGCGAGCAGCTCGACAGTCTCACGATCGATAGAAAGCCCTGATTGACGGGCATTTTCTGCAATTAGTGCGCGCAATTGTTCGGGACTGTCATGCGAACATTCAATGGCTGCAGCATGGCGCTCTTTCTCGAACAGTTTGCGTAAAGCTGAATCACGCTTGAGCGCGCCCGCTTCAACGAGCACGACTGTATCCTTCAGCTCTATGTCCATCACAGCTTCTACGGCCGGAACAATGTTGCGCGAGCCGGCCTTCACCCAGATGGCTCGCCGGCCACCGAAAAGACCGATCGTATTGCATTCATCGGCAAGCCGGCCTGTTTCGCTGGAGAGTTCGTCGCCATCGATACGAACCAGTTGAAAGGCATCATTCGGATCGTCGATGGATTGGCGCAGAACCTGGCGCAGACGCTCATTCACGAGGCCCGTGTCGGCACCAAAAAAGAGATAAAAAGCCAGATGCGATTGCGGCTTCGCCAGAAGCTTGTCAGCCTCCCAATGGCGAACCGCAACCACGTCAGCGTGCCAAATCAGCTGCGAGGCGCGTTTTGATCTGCTCGGCGAGCGTACGCGCGTCACGAATTTCAGCATCGCGCGCCGCACGAATATTGGCAAAGCGCTGGCTGCTGCGGTCATAAGACGCGAAGGTGAAGGCCACACCGCGAGCCACAGGCTTGCCGCCTTGCACCGGAATCAATCGGTAATCAGCATCGATAATGATCGAGCCCGCCGAGGCGCGCTGGCTGGTCGAATCAACGAGCGAGGCTTGGACACGTTCACGCAGGGTGATCTGCAGGCGATATTTCGGGCGGACTTCCGAACCGGTGCCATTCAGCAGAAAGCGCAGCTCGTTGGCCAGATAATGTCCGGTGCGATCGGGGATCGGATCGATCGCAATCGCCTGCAATTCATTTTGCAGGGCCGCACCTTCGACGCCGCCATACATGGGCTTAAAGCAGCCCATAACCGGAAGGATCAGGGCGCAAACGAGGCCGAAGCGGCTCAGGCGGTCAGACCACGACATTGACGATCCTTTTCGGAACGATGATCACTTTCTTCGGGGTCCGTCCGTTGAGTTCACGGGCCACCGCTTCCAGCTTGAGCGCCTCAGCTTCCACGCGCGCCGCATCGGCATCACGTTCGATTTCGAGTTCCGCGCGTTTCTTACCGTTGACCTGCACAGGTATAACAATCCTGTCGTCAGCCGCCAAGGCGCGGTCGAGTTTGGGCCAGGCGGCCTCAGAGACCAAATTGTCATGGCCAGCGGCTGACCAGCATTCTTCGGCCAGATGCGGCATCATTGGGGCGAACATCTGAATCATGACGTCCAGGGCCTCGCGATAGGCCTGACGCAGGTCCGCATTGATCTGATCGGGCGATGTGATCGCGGCAATCGAGGCTGACAGCGCATTGGTCATTTTGCGAATTTCGGCAATGGCCGTGTTGAAGCGCAGGCGCTCGATATGCTCCTCCACTTTCATCAGATGGCCATGGACAATCTTACGGACGGCCGTTGCACGCTCATCCAGAGAGCTGCTGGGCATAGCAGCACCTTCCGACATCTCCCGCATTTCATGAACCAGACGCCAGATTTGCTGCACGTAACGGGACGCACCCTGCACGCCTTCTTCGCTCCAGATCACGTCACGGTCGGGCGGCGAATCAGACAGCATGAACCAGCGTGCCGTATCCGCGCCATAGCCGCCGATAATCTCATCCGGATCGACCGTATTGCGTTTCGACTTCGACATTTTTTCGATAGCGCCGATTTCAACCGGTGAACCATCGGAAAGCGAAAAGGCCTTTCGACCATCGGGTGTCGCATCAATGCGAATTTCACCCGGTGTGCGCCATGTGCCGTCTGCGCCGCGATAGGTCTCGTGTACAACCATGCCTTGCGTAAAGAGCCCGGCGAAAGGCTCTTTCACATTCAAATGGCCGGTGGCCTTCATGGCGCGGGCAAAGAAGCGCGAATAGAGCAGATGCAAAATGGCGTGCTCGATGCCGCCAATATATTGATCAACCGGCAACCAATGATCAGCTGCCTTGGTTGTTGGGTGGTCGGTCGAATGCGGGTCCGTGAAGCGCGCATAATACCAAGATGAATCGACGAATGTATCCATCGTGTCGGTTTCACGGCGCGCTGCTTTTGCGCATTGCGGACATTGGACATGTTTCCATGTCGGATGATGGTCGAGCGGATTGCCCGGCTTATCAAATGTCACATCTTCCGGCAGCTTGACCGGAAGATCGGCAACGGGAACAGGCAGCGTTCCGCAATCATCGCAATGGATGATGGGGATCGGGCAGCCCCAATAGCGCTGGCGTGAAATACCCCAGTCGCGCAGCTTGAAATTGACCTGGCGCTCGCCTTGCGGTTTGCCGTCGATCATTGTCTTTTCAAGACGACGCGTGACTTCTTCCTTTGCAGCAGGGATTTCCATGCCATCAAGGAAATGCGAATTGATCATCGTGCCTTCGCCATCATAGGCGGTCGCACCGATTTCAAACTCGGCTGCATTTTGTCCTGCGGGACAGACGACAGGCGTGGCACCCAATTGGTAGGTACGTGCAAAATCAAGGTCGCGTTGGTCATGCGCCGGACAGCCGAAGATGGCGCCGGTGCCATAATCCATCAGCACGAAATTGGCGATCCAGACAGGAATCTGCCATGCGGGATCAAACGGATGCTGCACGCGCAGACCTGTATCGACGCCCTTCTTTTCAGCCGTTTCCAGCGTCGCGACGGATGTCCCCATGCGGCGACATTC